>NZ_FNVC01000009.1:0-156678 GCF_900108215.1 Billgrantia desiderata
GGCCTGGAGCGCTGCACGGTGCTCTCCGAACGCCTCAACCGCACCGTGGTGCTGCACGGCAGCGCCACCAACAAGCGCCTGCTGGAAGAGGAGAACATCGAGGAGTGCGACATCTTCTGCGCGCTGACCAACGACGACGAGGTCAACATCATGTCGTCGATGCTGGCCAAGCGCATGGGCGCCAAGAAGGTCCTCACGCTGATCAACAACGCCGCCTACGTCGACCTGGTGCAGGGCGGTGAGATCGACATCGCCATCTCGCCGCAGCAGGCCACCATCGGCAGCCTGCTGACCCACGTGCGCCGCGGCGACATCGTCAACGTGCACTCGCTGCGTCGCGGCGCCGCCGAGGCCATCGAGGCCATCGCCCACGGCGACACCCAGTCGTCGAAGGTAGTGGGCCGCGCCATCGGCGAGATCGACCTGCCCCGCGGCACCACCATCGGTGCCATCGTGCGCGGCAAGGAGGTGCTGATCGCCCACGACGACGTGGTGGTGGAGTCCGGCGACCACCTGATCCTGTTCGTGATCGACAAGCGCCGCATCCGCGACGTCGAGCGGCTGTTCCAGGTCGGGCTGACGTTCTTCTGATGGCTGGCCCGATGACACCCCGCGACGCAGGGAACGCCGCCCGATGAGCCTGCGAGTCATTCTTCGTATTCTCGGTCTGCTGCTGATGATGTTCAGCCTGACCATGCTGCCGCCGATCCTGATCTCGCTGCTGTTCGGCGACGGCCAGTGGGACGCCTTCATCATCGCCATCCTGATCACGGTGATGACCGGCCTGGTGATGTACCTGCCCAATCGCAGCGCGCGCAAGGAGCTGCGCATCCGCGACGGCTTCCTGATCGCGGCGCTGTTCTGGAGCGTGCTGGGGCTGTTCGGCTCGCTGCCGCTGATGCTCACCGGCGACGCCGCTCTCGCCCCCACCGACGCCGTGTTCGAATCCTTCTCGGGGCTGACCACCACCGGCGCCACGGTGATCACCGGCATCGAGTTCCTGCCCGAGTCGGTACTCTACTACCGCCAGCAGCTGCAGTGGCTGGGCGGCATGGGCATCGTGGTTCTCGCGGTGGCGATCCTGCCCACGCTGGGGGTCGGCGGCATGGCGCTCTACCGTACCGAGATCCCGGGACCGCTGAAGGACTCCAAGCTGACCCCGCGCATCACCGAAACGGCCAAGGCGCTGTGGTACATCTACGCCGCGCTGACGCTGACCTGCTTCCTGGCCTACATGGCCGCCGGCATGAACTGGTTCGATGCCCTGGGCCACAGCTTCTCCACCGTGGCCATCGGCGGTTTCTCCACCTACGACGCCAGCATCGGGTATTTCGACAGCGCGCTGATCGAGCTGATCTGCGTCTCCTTCCTGATCGTCTCGGCGATGAGCTTCAGCCTGCACTTCCTGGCCTGGCGCGGCAGGCAGCTCAGCCACTACCTGCACGACCCCGAGGCGCGCTTCCTGCTGCTGTTCCTGTCCGGGCTGATCGTCATCGCCGTGGTGTCGCTGTGGCTGACCGGCACCTACGACACCGAGCGCGGCCTGCGTCACGGCCTGTTCCAGGCAGTCTCCATCGCCACCACTGCCGGCTTCGGCGTGGCCGATTTCGCCGCCTGGCCGGGGGCGCTGCCGTTTTTGCTGTTCATGGCCGCCTTCGTCGGCGGCTGCTCCGGCTCCACCGGCGGCGGCATGAAGGTGATCCGTATCATCCTGATCCTGAAGCAGGGCATGCGCGAGGTGATGCGCCTGATCCACCCCAGCGCGGTGATCGCGGTAAAGGTAGGCAAGGTCAGCGTGCCCGACGGCATCGCCCAGGCGGTGTGGGGTTTCTTCTCGGCCTACCTGATGCTGTTCTTCCTGATGCTGGTGGGGGTGATGGCCACCGGCGTCGACCAGGTCACCGCCTGGTCGACGGTGGCCTCATGCCTGAACAACCTGGGCCCCGCGCTGGGTGAGGCGGCCGCTCACTACGGCGACCTGCCCACCGCGGCCAAATGGATCCTGGTGGTGGCGATGCTGCTCGGCCGCCTGGAGATCTTCACCGTGCTGGTGCTGTTCACCCCCGCCTTCTGGCGCAGGTAGACCCGGCGCCGGGTTTGGTTCGGGGCTCGGCTTCGTGGATAATCGGGGCTTCACTCCCTGCAACCCGAGCGTTCATGACCGACTCCCAGGATTCCGTGACCGACCCCCGCCAGGAAGGCGCCTTCAGCGGTCCCCATCGCGTCGTCGAGGTGGGAGGCACCCGCTATACCCTGCTGGGGACTGCACACGTCTCCGCCGAGAGCGCCGAAGACGTGCGCCGCATGATTCGCTCCGGCGAGTTCGACGCCGTGGCCATCGAGCTGTGCGACGCCCGCCACCACAACCTCAGCAATCCCGATGCGCTGGCCCAACAGGACCTGTTCGAGATCTTCCGTCAGGGCAAGGCGGGCATGGTGGCTGCCAATCTGGCGCTGGGCGCCTTCCAGCAGCGCGTGGCCGAGCAGTCCGGCATCGAGCCGGGCGCCGAGATGCGCGCCGCCCTGGATGAGGCCCGCGCTCTCGACCTGCCGCTGCTGCTGGTCGACCGCGACGTGGGCGTGACGCTAAAGCGCATCTATCACAACGTGCCCTGGTGGCAGCGCATGTCGCTGCTCACCGGCCTGCTCGGCAGCGTGATGTCGCGTCAGGAGGTCAAGCCGGAGGAGATCGAGAGGCTGAAGGAGGGCGACGTGCTGGAGTCCACCTTCAGCGAGTTCGCCACCGAATCGGAAGCGCTCTACACCCCGCTGATCACCGAGCGCGACCGCTACATGGTGCTGCGCCTGGCCGAGCAGGCCCCGCCCGGGCGCTACCGCAACGTGCTGGTGGTGATCGGCGCCGGGCACATGAAGGGCATGGTCGAACATCTCGAGGCCCCGCTGCCCGAGGCGCCGCAGGCGGAACGCGAAAGCCTGGAAGTCACCCCGCCGCCGTCGAAGATCTGGCGCGCCCTGCCCTGGCTGATCACGGCGCTGGTGCTGACCGGCTTCGCCATCGGCTTCTCGCGCAACACCGAGCTCGGCTGGCAGCTGGTCGGTGAATGGTTCCTGATCAACGGCGTGCTCTCGGGGCTCGCCACACTGATCGCCCTGGCCCACCCGGTCACGGTGGTGGCCACCATGTTCGCCGCCCCGCTGACCTCGCTCAACCCCACCATTGGCGCCGGCTTCGTCGCCGCCGGGGTCGAGCTGTGGCTGCGCAAGCCCAAGGTGCAGGACTTCTCGACCCTGCGCCACGACGTCACCGAGCTCAAGGGCTGGTGGCGCAACCGCGTTTCGCGCACCCTGCTGGTGTTCCTCTTCGCCACGCTGGGCTCCGCCGCCGGCACCTGGGTGGCGGGCTTCCGCATCGCCGGCGCGCTGATGGGTGGGCCGGCCTAGCCGGCGTCGCCTTCGCCGGGCTTTCGCTCCCGCCCTCTCTCAGCCCCCTCTTCGCCCGAGCCGGCTTCGTCGGCACGGGCGAAAGCCTCGATGACCTGCGCCACCACCTTGCGCTGCTCCACCGGCAGCGCCAGGTAGCGTTGCAGCACACGACGCTCTTCGGCGCCGACCGACGCCTCCCAGGCGCCGCGGGGCTCGCTCACCTGATAGCCGCCACGCTCGCCGAAGCGCAGCGTCTGCGGTTCGACCCCCAGCCACTCGGCCAGCACCTGCAGCTTTTCCTGCTGAGGCAGGGTTTCGCCGCACAGCCAACGCCGCACGCCTTGTAGCGTGACGGGCTTGCCCCAGTAGCGCAGATTGAACTCTCGTTCGAGCACGGCTGGGCGCGGTTCGTAGCCGGCGGCGCGCATGGCGGCGGCCAGACGCTCGGCAAAGGCGGTCTTTTCATTCATCGGGGGAATGTGCCGCGCTCGTCGGGTCCGCAGTTGAACCAATGGTTGATGCACTTCAACAACAAATGGTTTACTTTCTTCATGTCAGAGGCCCTCGTACGCCTGCCAACCATCCCGGATGGCCTGGCGCACCGCAGGGAGGACGGCAGCCATCCGCTGCCGGCGATACCACAGGGAACCTTCATGCCGGACTCGCTTGATAGGGAACTCGATGCGAGCATCTGCCCATCCGCACCCGTCGTTGGGGAGGCGGTACAACCGCATGGTTGTCTCATCGCTTTCGACAGCGATTGGCAGCGCGTGCACCTGGTGAGTGCCAACCTCTCGCGCTTCTTCGGCTCGTCGGCCAGCGAAGCGCTCGGCCGACGGCCGGAACAGGTGCTGGGGGCCGATATCGCGACGGTCCTGGCACGAACCTTGGCCGAGGGAGCCCCCGGCAGGGCGATCCCTTCGGGCCAAGCGGATGTGGCCTCGCGGCATCTCTATGTCTCCACACGTCTGGCCGGACGGTATGTCGTCCTGGAAGTGGAGCCCCTGGCGGCAGAAAGCCACGAGCTACCGGGGCTCGGTCATGCCTGGAGCACCCGCCTCGCCCGCGCCGGCAGCCTTCATGAGCTGCATGCCCACTTGCTGCGGGCACTCCAGGCCCTGACCGGCTTCGAATCCTGCACGCTGCATAGTCATGAGTATGGCGGAGGTAGCGCGCAGCGGGGCCGGGAAGGCATGCGTCTGGAGCCTTTCCCCAGCGCCGTGGAGCGTCGCATCGACCCCCCCTTGATGCTGGTCGACAACCAGGCGAAACCGGTCGAGCTGCTGGCGTCACCGGCAGCGCTGCCCGTTGCGCTGCCCTGCTCGCTGCGCCTGCCGCCGCCGAAGCTGGCAGGCTGGCTGCAAGGCCGGCAAGCGCGTGCGGCACTCATCCTCGCTCTGCATGGAGTGTCACCGGGCCAGAGCCTGGTGGTCTGCCGCGACCGGCGCCCCCGTCATCTCCCCCCGCCCCTGCGCCACCTGCTGCAACAGCTGGTTCAGCTGGCCGCGCTACGCGGAGCGCTGCTGCATGAGCAGCGCGAAACCAAGTACCGATACCGCCTGCTGCACGAGCGCAATACCAAGCTTCAGTGGCTGGCCTACACCGATCCGTTGACCCAGGTGGCGAACCGTCATCGCATCGAGCAGGTACTCGAGGCCGAGCTGGCCACGTCCAGCCGCAACGGCAGCTCCCTGACCCTGCTGCTGTTCGATGTCGACCACTTCAAATCGATCAACGACACCTATGGCCATGAAGTGGGCGACCGCGTCTTGCATCAGGTAGCACGGGTGGCCCAGACGCAGCTGCGCAAGAGTGATCACTTGGGCCGCTGGGGCGGCGAGGAGTTCATCGTCGTGGTGCCCGGCTGCGACCTGGCCCAGGCACAGGAACTGGCCTGGCGTCTGTGTCAGACACTTGCTCGGTCCGTCATCGCGCCGGTTGGCCAGGTCACGGCCAGCTTCGGCGTCGCCGTCAGCCAGCCCGGCGATACCTCGCGCAGGCTGGTTCAGCGCGCCGACCGCACCATGTATCGCGCCAAACGGGCGGGGCGTGCCTGTGTCAGGACCCAGGAGCTCGAAGAATGATGCGCGTCACTCACCCCGGCACGCCAGCAGTCGCCGCATGGCCGGAGTCGGCTGTTCGAGTTTCTCGTAGCGCCGGCTGGCGTCGTAGCTGACATTGAAAGCGTCGAAATAGTCGTCCAGCACCTGGGCTGCGCGCTCATCGCCACTCTGCCGCAACAGCTCGGCGGCCACCTCGGCGGTGCACAGGTGAGCCTGGGAAGCGGGCTTGCGCAAACGGTAGCGCGTCAGCCGCGTCGTCGCCAGGGGCAGCACCGGCAGGCGATCGAGATAGGGGCTCTTGCGGAAGATCCGCCGCGCCTGACGCCAGGTGCCGTCCAGCAGGATGAAAACCGGCGTTTTGCCGCCGGCCTTGACCTCGTCGACTGCGCCCATGCCCACCACGCGATCGGCGTAGTCCGGCTGGTCGTTGGGGAAGATCACGAAGGGCGCGAAGCGCGGATCGTCAAGCAACGTCAGCAGGCGCTCGTTCGGCGCCGTGCGATACCAGGTGAAGACCTCGGTATCCGGCAGCACATCGCCGATCAGGCGCCCGGTATTGGTCGGCTTGAGATGCTCCAGCGGATGCGTGATCAGCCAGACCCGCGCCTCGCTCTCGGCGCTGACCCGGTAAGGACAGAGACAATTGAGCACCGGCAGGTTGCAGCCGGGGCAGCGCTCGGTGAAGCTGCCGCGCGCCTTGAACTCACGCCGCGGCGGGCGGGGATGACCGGTTGCGGGGTCATGCGCCAGCCCGGTGTCGGGGGCTTGAGCCAGCCCGGTATCAGGGGCTTGAGCCAGCCCGGTATCGGGGTAGGCAAGGGCAGCCTGGCCAGTCTCATCCAGCATCATCACGTATCCAGGGGCAGCGGGTGCGGCATTCTAGCATCCTGAGCTCACCCCAGCAGGGTTTCCGGCACCCATAATCGCCCCTCGCGCCGCCAGTAACGTACCAGTTCCGGCACCCCCTTGCCGGCGGGCTGGCTGATGCGAAACACACCCGGCGGCGCCAGCGCCGCGGCCTCGGGGTCGACCAGCACGCTGGGCGCGTCGAGCGGCGTATGTTCGAGCAGCGAGGCTGCCGGCATCACCGCCAGCGAAGTGCCCACCACCAACAGCATGTCCGCCTCGGCGACGATCTCGCAGGCCTCGCCGAAGTGCGGCACGCTCTCGCCGAACCACACCACGTCGGGGCGCAGCTGGCTGCCCTTGTCGCAGATGTCGCCCAGCTCGATCCCGCCGCGGGGCAGCGGATACTGCATGCGCGCATCCACCGTGGAGCGCGCCTTGAGGATCTCGCCGTGCAGGTGCAGCACGTTGCGCGAACCGGCGCGCTCGTGCAGGTCGTCGATGTTCTGGGTGATGATGCTGACGCGAAAGCCCTGGCGCTCCAGCTCCGCCAGCGCCTTGTGCGCGGCGTTGGGACGCGCCCGACGCACCTGCTCGCGGCGCAAGTTGTAGAAGTTCAGCACGCGCGCCGGATCTCGCCGCCAGGCCTGCGGCGTGGCGACCTCCTCGATGGGGTGTTCGGCCCACAGGCCATCGCCGGCGCGAAAGGTCTGGATGCCGCTCTCGGCACTGATGCCCGAGCCGGTGAAGACCACCAGGTGGGGCTGCCTCGGGTCTGCCATGTCTCTCCTCGGTTCAAGGCGCCGCCGGAGCACGTTCAATAAACCAGACCGTTCTCCTCGCTGGCGCTGAAGCGCTGCTTGTTGCGATAGGGGTAGACGTCGATCACCCGCCCATCGAGGATCGCCTGCTGCACGCTCTTCCAGTAGTCGGCATCGAACAGCTCGGGGTGGAGCTGGTAGAAGAGCTTGCGCAGCTTGAGGTCGGCAAACAGGAACGGTCCGAACTCCTCGGGGAAAATATCATTCGGCCCCACCGAATACCAAGGTTCGCTGGAGAGCTCCTGCTCCGGATACATCGGCTCGGGAATGTGGCGGAAGTTGCACTCGGTGAGATAGCACACCTCGTCGTAGTCGTAGAAGATCACCCGGCCATGGCGGGTCACGCCGAAGTTCTTCAGCAGCATGTCGCCGGGGAAGATATTGGCCGCCGCCATCTGCTTGATGGCGTTGCCGTAGTCCTTGAGCACCGCGTGGGTCTCCGCTTCGCTGCACTGCTCCAGGTAGAGGTTGAGCGGCGTCATCATGCGCTCGGTGTAGCAGTGCTTGATGATCACCTTGTCGCCCCTGAGCTGCACGGTGGAAGGCGCCACCTCGAGCAGATGCTCGAGGCACTCCGGGGAAAAGTGATCCTTGCGTGCGATGAAGTTGGAGAACTCCTGGGTGTCGGCCATGCGCCCGACCCGGTCGTGACGCTTCACCAGCCGGTACTTCTCGCGTACGGTGTCGCGGCTCATCTCCTTGGAGGGGTCGAAGCGGTCCTTGATGATCTTGAACACGGTACGAAACGAGGGCAGCACGAATACCGCCATGACCATGCCACGTACGCCCGGCGCGATGATGAACTTGTCCTCACGTCTCGCCACCTGGCGGTTCAGAGCACGGAAGAACTCGGTCTTGCCGTGCTTGAAGAAGCCGATGGCGGAATAGAGCTCGCCCGCAGGCTTGTCGTGCATCAGCTGCTGCAGGTAGTCGACGAACTCCCCCGGTACCTGCACCTCCACCTGGAAGTAGGCGCGGGTGAAGGAGAAGATGATCGAGACTTCGTCCGACTCGATCAGCACGGTATCGAGATGCAGCCCTTCCCCCTGCTCGTGCAGGATCGGCAGCACCAGCGGCACCTGGGCGCCGTCGCCGTGAATCCGCCCCACCAGATAGGCGCCCTTGTTGCGATAGAACACGCTCTTGAGCAGCTCGATCTCGGCGTCCGGCGCGTCGAGAAGGACCTGGGGCAGATGCCCGCTCAGGAACTCGCCTCCCAGGCGCACGTCACGCTCCAGGTCCTCGAAGGGGGTCTCGAACGGTGCTTCGGCGAGCGCCCAGCGGATTGCCGCCGCCCAGTCGCCGTTCACCCGCAGGCGACGACACGGCTCCAGCCCCGAGTGGTGGGCCGCCGCATCCCGCGAGCTGTAGACGAACATCCAGTCGTTGCGGATGTGGCGGTGATGGAAGATCGAGCAGAACAGCGAATTGAAGTAGGTCTCGGCCAACTCGTAGTCGAGCCGCTCGCTGATCATCTCGGCGTAGTGGGTGCGCGCCTCGCGCCAGCACTCGCAGTGGGTCAGGTCATCCTCGTCCAGCGCGCGCTTCAGCCGCCCCAGGGTCTCGCCGACCTTCTCCTCGTAGAGGTTGATACGCTCGGCCGAGGCCTGCTGAGCCTCACGCCAGGCAGCATCGCGAAAGCGCCGGCTGGCATCGGCGGTGATCTCCTTGAAGCGGGTACGGTACTCGTCGAAGCCGTGCAGGATGGTCGCGGCGAGGCGATAGGCGGGGGAATGCTTCATGGCAGACTCCGAGCGACGTTACTCGACAGCTTCGCCAATTCTCGTCCGGGATGCGAGCCGACCATGGTCACACTTTCATCACCGTGCTGTCGTCCGGTCGTCATCCTTGGTTGCCATCCTCGCTGTCATGCTCACGGCTACGAGGATGCCATGCGAATCTGTCTTGTCAGTGAGACCTGGGCACCGGAGATCAACGGCGTCGCCCACACCCTGATGCAGCTGAGTCGCGAGCTGCGGGAGCGCGGCATGGCGCTGCAGCTCATCCGCCCGCAGCCGGCAAACGGTAGCGCTTCAGAGCCCACCCCGGGGATGCAGGCCGAGCTGCAGGTGCGTGGCATGGCGATCCCCGGCTACCGCGCCGTGCGTATCGGCCTACCGGCCGGCCGTCGTATCCAGCACCTGTGGCAGAAGCAGCGTCCCGATGTCGTCTACTTGGCTACCCAGGGTCCGCTGGGCTGGTCGGCGCGGCGTGTGGCCAAACGCCTGGGCATTCCGCTGGTAGCCGGCTGGCACACCAACTTCGACCACTATTGCGTCGATTACGGCGCACCCTGGCTCGCGCCGCTGCTGATACGCGGGCTGCGCCATTTTCACAACGGCTGTCAGGCCACTCTGGTGCCTACCCGACAGCAAGCGGACGATCTGAGCAGACAAGGCTTCGAGCGCCTGGAAGTGATGGGGCGCGGCATCGACCAGGCGTGCTTCTCACCCAGGCTGCGCTGCGCCGAGCTGCGCCGCAGCTGGGGCGTCGACGAACACAGCCCGGTGGTACTGCATGTCGGCCGGCTGGCGGCAGAGAAGAACCTCACCCTGCTGCGTGAAACGCTTCACGTCATGCGCAACACTCGCCCCGACATGGCGCAGGTGGTCGTCGGCGACGGTCCGGCCCGGCGCTCTCTGGAGAAGGCACTTCCGGAGGTGCATTTTACCGGCTTCATCTCGCCGGAAGCGCTGGCTCGTCACTACGCCAGTGCCGATATCTTCCTGTTCCCCTCGCTCTCCGAGACCTGGGGCAACGTGGTACCGGAAGCCATGGCCAGCGGCCTGGCCGTGGTGGCCTATCGCCATGCCGCCGCCGCCGAGTTGATCGACAGCGGCGTCAATGGCGTGACGGTACCCGCCGGTAACGCCGAAGCGTTTCGTGATGCCGCCGTGGCGCTGTGCCAGCAGCCTGCCCGCTACGCCCAGATGGGCCGTGCTGCGCAATTGCGCAGCCAGGTCTGTCGCTGGCCAGCCATTGCCGACAAGTTCCTGTCCGTCTTAGAACAGGCCCTGGAGATAGACCATGAAACCACGCGCCCCTGCCGTATTTGATCGCCTCGACCTGTTGGAGTGGCGGCTGTGTCAGCGCTTCGCCAACCTCAGTCTGTATACCCCTTGGCTGGCCACCCTGCGTCTGGCCAGCCGCCTGGGCGACTGGCCGGTCTGGGTGGCATTGATCGCCGCCCAACCATGGCTGCAGCCCCAGGCGGGACTCGCCTTTTTCCTGCAGTATGCCGTGACCGGGCTCGTCGCCATCCTGATCTATCGCCTGATCAAGACGCGCCTGTGCCGGGAGCGCCCCTTCATCACCTTCGTCAATCTGATCCAGTGCGGCGAGCCGGCCCGCGACCGCTACAGCTTTCCCAGCGGGCACACCATGCATGCGGTGATGTTCTGCGTGATGACGGCGGCCCATGCGCCCTGGCTGCTGCCGCTGCTGGTACCGCTGGCATTGTTGATCGCCCTATCGCGGGTCGGCCTGGGCCTGCACTACTTCAGCGACGTCGCCGCCGGCGCCGCCATCGGCTATGCCTTCGGCCTGACGAGCCTCTACCTGGCGGGTTGAGGCCGCATCACGAGGACGTCACCCAACCGTAACGCGATGGACCGCAAGTCGTAATGCCAAGACAGCAGGATGGCAGCCGTAACTTTCCGCTACCGTCTCGCAACACAGGTGAACGATCATGCAGACCACGCGTTTCACACCCCTCCTGCTGAGCACCACCATCGCCGGCATCCTGGCCGCAACCGCCCTGCAGGCCAGCGCCGACCTCTCCTCGCGCTACACCGATGTCGAAGGCGACATGATCGCCGACATTCCGAGCGACGAATCCCAGTGGGTCGACCCCAGCACCCTGGTGTTCGCCTACACCCCTGTGGAAGACCCGGCAGTCTATGCCGACGTGTGGGCAGACTTCCTCGACCATCTGGGCGAAGCGACCGGCAAGCGCGTGCAGTTCTTCCCAGTTCAGTCCAACGCCGCCCAGCAGGAGGCGCTGCGTGCCGGCCGCCTGCACGTGGCTGGCTTCAACACTGGCGGCGTGCCGGTGGCGGTGAACTGCGGTGGCTTCCGCCCCTTCGCCATCATGGCCGCCGAGGACGGTAGCTACGGCTACGAGATGGAGATCATCACCCACCCGGACAGCGGCATCGAAAGCATGGAGGATCTGGCCGGTCGCCAGTTGGCGTTCACCTCGCCCACCTCCAATTCCGGCTTCCGCGCCCCCTCGGCGCTGCTGCGCAGCGAGTACGGACTGGAAGCCGACGAAGACTTCGAAACCGCCTTCTCCGGCTCGCATGACAACTCCATCCTCGGCGTGATCAACCGTGACTACGATGCCGCCGCCATCGCCAACTCGGTGGCTCACCGAATGCTGGCCCGCGGCGTGATCAACGAAGGCGACTACGAGGTCATCTACACCTCCGAGACCTTCCCCACCACCGCCTACGGCATTGCCCACAACCTGAAGCCGGAACTCCAGGAGCAGATCCAGGAAGCCTTCTTCAGCTACGACTGGTCCGGCACGCCGCTGGAGGCCGAGTTCGCCAACTCCGGGGAAGCCCAGTTCATTCCCATTACCTATGAAGAGCACTGGTCGGTGATCCGCACCATCGCCGACGCCAATGGCGTCACTTACGACTGCGACTGATGCGGGAACGGCTGCGAACCGCAGCCTGACACCACAAGAGGAGCCGGGGAAACGCCCCGGCTGCTCCGTGCATGCAAGAAGGGAGCTGCAACCATGCTGACTCTATCCCAGGTCACCAAGCGCTACCCCACCGGGGACCGTGCTCTGACCGACATCGACCTGAACCTGCCGCGCGGTCAGGTCATGGCACTGATCGGCCCCTCCGGGGCCGGCAAGAGTACGCTGATTCGCTGCGTCAACCGTCTGGTGGAGCCCACCAGCGGCAGCATCCGCCTGGAAGACACCGAACTGACCCGCCTCTCCGGCGCGGCGCTGCGCCGAGCACGACGTTCCATGGCCATGATCTTCCAGGAGTACGCTCTGGTGGATCGCCTCACGGTGATGGAGAACGTACTCTCGGGACGGCTCGGCTACGTCGGCTTCTGGCGCAGCTTCACGCGTCGCTACCCGCAGGAAGACATTGCCGAAGCCTTCCGCCTGCTCGACCGGGTCGGCCTGACGCATGCCATGGACAAGCGTGCCGACGCGCTCTCCGGCGGCCAGCGCCAGCGGGTGGGCATCGCCCGGGCATTGATACAGAGCCCGCGCCTGCTGCTGGTGGACGAGCCCACTGCGAGCCTCGACCCCAAGACCTCACGTCAGATCATGCGCCTGATCCGCGAACTGTGCGCCGAGCGTGAGCTGGCCGCCATCATCAACATCCACGATGTGGCCCTGGCCCAGCAGTTCGCCGACCGCATCGTCGGCCTGCGCGCCGGCCAGATCGTCTTCGACGGCAAGCCCGGCGAACTGGATGCCGACACCCTCACCACCATCTATGGCGAGGAGGAGTGGGATACCCGAGTTCAGGACGACATCGGCGAGAGCACACCACCGCGTGAGGTACCGGCTTCCCGACTCATGCTGGCCAGTGGTGGCGCCTCATGAGCCGCCAGGCAAAGGCCCAGGCAGGCCAGTGGCGACGGCTGCCGCTGATCGAAAATCCCAGACTGCGCTGGGGGCTGGTTCTCGGTCTCGCCGTTTACCTGGTGCTCGCGTTGGCCTCGGTGGAGGTCAACTGGACTCGGGTCGCCGAGGGCGCCGGTCGCGGGCTGAACTTCCTGGCCGCTTTCACCCAGCCTGATTTCGTCAGCCGCCGCGGCGACATCATCAATGGCATTCTCGAGAGCCTGACCATGACCGTCACCTCGACGGTGATCGGCGTGGCCCTGTCGATCCCGGTGGGGCTGGGCGCAGCGCGCAACATCGCACCCTGGCCCATCTACTACCTGTGCCGCGGCATCATCACCGTGTCGCGTACCTTCCAGGAGATCATTATCGCCATTCTGTTTGTGGTGATGTTCGGCTTCGGCCCCCTGGCCGGCATGATCACGCTGGCCTTCGCCACCATCGGTTTCATGGCCGAGGACATCGAGGATCTGGACTGGCGTCAGGTCGAGGCGGTCCGCGCCACCGGGGCCAACTGGTGGCAAACCATGAACCACGCCGTACAGCCCCAGGTGATGCCGCGCTTGATCGGGCTCTCGATGTACCGCCTGGACATCAACTTCCGCGAATCGGCGGTGATCGGCATCGTCGGGGCGGGCGGCATCGGCGCCACCCTCAACACCTCGATCAGCCGCTACGAGTACGACACCTCGGCGGCAATACTCTTGATCATCATCGCCATCGTGCTGCTGTGTGAGTACTCCTCGAGCCATATCCGCCGCTGGACCCAATGATGCGATGGCGGTGTGCGCGCCGCCCATTGTCTTTGTCTGAAAGGATTGACACATGCCCGTTTCGACGACTCCGCAGGGCACGCCGAGCTGGCGCCTGCACACCACCCGCACCCAATGGCTGCAATATCTCGGCTGGCTGGCCGGCGCCTGCCTCTTCCTGCTGTGCTGGAAGGTGATCTCCGACAACACCATGTGGGTCTTCGTCGAGGACGCCGGCCGTCAGGGCAGCGATCTCATCAGCCGCATGCTGCCGCCTCAGTGGAGCTACGCCCACCGGCTGTGGGGGCCGATGTGGGATACCCTCAACATCGCCACCCTGGGTACGCTGCTGGGTATCGCCATGGCCTTCCCGGTGGCCTTCCTGGCGGCCCGTAACACCTCGCCGCACCCGCTGGTGCGCAGCGCCGCCTTGCTGATCATCGTCTCGTCGCGCTCCATCAACTCGCTGATCTGGGCCATGTTGCTGGTGACCATCCTCGGCCCGGGCGTGCTGGCCGGTATCATCGCCATCGCTCTGCGCTCCATCGGTTTCATCGGCAAGCTGCTTTACGAGGCCATCGAGGAGATCCACCCCACCCCGGTCGAGGCGATCAGCACTACCGGCGCCGGACGCATGCAGGTGATGGGCTACGGCGTGCTGCCCCAGGTCATGCCCGCCTTTGCCGGCATCAGTGTCTATCGTTGGGACATCAACATCCGGGAATCCACGGTACTGGGGCTGGTGGGCGCAGGCGGCATCGGCCTGCAACTCAACGCCGCGATCAACAGCCTGGCCTGGAATCAGGTCAGCGTCATCTTCGTGATGATCTTCGTCACCGTGCTAGCCTCGGAGTGGATCTCCGCCCGGGTGCGCCACGCCATCATCTGACCGCCGCGACAGGAAACCGACCATGCGCTTTACCAATGCCGAGGTGATCATCCTCGACCTGATCCGTCACGGTGAGCCGGTGGGTGGCCGCATGCTGCGCGGCACTACCGACCATCCGTTGAGCGAACTGGGCTGGCAGCAGATGCAGACCGCCATCAACGACCTGCTGATCGATGGAAATCCGCCGTGGGACGCCATCGTTAGCTCGCCGCTCTCGCGCTGTCGTGAGTTCTCCCTATGGCTGGGTGAGCAACACGACCTGCCGGTGACGATAGAGCCAGCACTCGCTGAGATGAACCTTGGAGCTTGGGAGGGTAAGACCCACGCCGAAGTGCGCGCCTTTGAAAAGGACACGGATCGCCAGGCCGCCCTGTGGACCGACCCCAGCCGAACGTCGCCGCCCGGCGGAGAGAGCGTCGAAGCTTTCGACAAGCGCGTGGGCGCGGCCTGGCAGGGGCTGCTGGAAGCGCCATCCGGCAGCCACTTGCTGGTAGTCTGCCATCTGTTCGTGACCAATGCCGTGCTGCGCCAGGTACTCGAGCAGCCGCTCTCGCGCATCCTGGCCTTCGACTTGCCCTATGCCGCGACCTGCCGCATCCGCCATGAGCGCCATGCGCTGGGTGAGACCAGCCTGGTGGAGTGGATCGGGAGGTAACGCTCGTCAGCCATCGCCGGACACCTCCCTGCTGCTGCGCACGCAGCGCAGCAGACAGAACACCGCCAGCGCGCCTGTCACCGTCGGCAGCAGGAACCCGACGGCGTAACTGTCGCTCAGCCAGACGATCAGGCTGAACAGTGCCGGGCCCACCAGCACTCCCATGTAGGTCAGCACCAGAACCGCGGCGGTGGCCTCGCCCACCTCTCCCGGCTCGCAGCGCCGCGCCACCTCGGCCAGGTAGACCCCGTTCCAGCCCACGGCGGTGGCACCGGCAATCACCAACAGGGCAACGGTCAGCCAAGTAGGCAACCCACCGCTCAATAGCGCCAGCAGCAGAAACACCAGAGCGATGGCACCCGCCAGGCCGAACAGCACGGGCAGGCTGGCGCCCAGCCGATCCGCCAGGGCGCCCCAGGCCAGGCGTCCGGTTACCCCGGCCACGTGCACCATCGAGACGACGGCACCCGCAGCCACCAGGGTCAGCAACAGCTCCTCCACCATGTAGGCCACCGCAAAGCTGAGCAGCGAGAGCTGTGCCGCCGACAGGCAGAAGCCGGCGGCACCCAGCCACAGCATGGCCCGGGAGCGGTGAAGCACGGTCAGGCTTCCGCCGCCCTGCATGCGCACGCTGGCATCCCGCGTCGCGTCCCAGAAGGCGCGCCGCAGCTGCAGCAGCAACAAGGTGAAAAGGCAGGCGGTGCCCACCGCCAGGAAGGCCGCCTGCCAGTTCCAGATGGCCGCCAGCGGCGGTGCCATCAGGCCGGCCAGCACACCGCCCAAGGGCACGCCGGTCTGCTTGATGGAGTAGACCAGGTTGCGTCGCTCGGCGGGGGTGAAGCGGGTCAACAGCTCCGCCGCCGCGGGACTGGTCAGGCCATAGGCCAGGCCTAGCAGCAGCGTCGTGGCCAGCAGCGCCAGCGGCGTGCCGAGCAGCGCCATCAGGCAGCCCGCCATCACCAGCGCCATCGCCAGTTGGCTGGCCCGGCAGCCGCCCAGGCGCCGCGCCACCACCGCCGACTGCAGCGAGGCCAGCATCGCCACGCCATACAGCAGGCTGACCTGAAGCCCGACCAGATTGGTGGCTACCCCAAAAGCTGCCGCGATCTGGGGCGCCAGGGTAGGCACCAGCAGCATGCCGCCACTGCACAGCACCTGTACCCAGGTCGTTGCCGCCAGCACCCACCAGCCCTCCGCTCGGGAAGTGACAGGCATCGCTGTGGATGGCGGGGTTGGCATGGAACGGCTCCGGCAGCGGCATGGAAAACCGTTAGCCTACACACAAATTTTCCACTTTAGCCAACGTTATTGACGAAGACTGCCTTCGTCGTGCCAACCGTTCGACGCCCGACTACCAGGGCAGCGCCTCGCCGTTGCTGTGCCAGAAACCGCCGCTGTTCTCCAGCGTCAAGGCCTCGATGCGCGCGGCGATACCGGCTGCCGCCTCCTCGGGAGTTATCAGCCCGCCGAAATTGACCATGCGGGTCTGCACGTAGCCCGGGTGCAGCTGAGCCACGGCAATGCCGCGGGGTTTGAGATCCATGGCCAGCGACTTGCCGAAGGCGTTGAGCGCCGCCTTGGAAGCCCGGTAGCCGTAGCGACCGCCGGAGTCATTGTCGGCGATCGAGCCCATGCGACTGGTGACGTTGGCCACCTTGCTGCCCGCACCGAGATTGTCGAGCAGCGCTTCGGTCACCCGCAGCGGAGCGTAGGCGTTGACTTCCATCTGCTGGCGAATGGTGTCGAAATCGAGCGAGCCCAGCGACTCGTCGCACAGCAGACCGGCGTTGTTGATCAGCAGGTCCAGACGCTGTCCCGCCAGCGCCTCGGCCAGCCGTGCGACGTCCTCGGTGCGGGTCACGTCTACCCCGTCGATGACCCGATCGGCCACCTCATCGAGCTCCGGCGAGGTGCCGCGGCAGACACCATACACTCGCCAGCCCGCCTTCTTGTAATGGCGCGCCAGCGCCAGGCCAATGCCGCGATTGGCACCGGTAATCAGAACCGTGGAAGACATCCCGACTCCTCTTCGTTGCATGCTGTGATGACGCCACCAGTGTGGTCGCCGCCTGGCGAAGTGCAAGCGCCGATTCGGCACATATCCCTCAACGCAGACCCGACATATAATGGTTACGCAATGTAACCCCTGGCGGGCCCTCTCACCGATGCTTGCCATCGAACAAGGACGCTTTCATGGCCAATCGCGCCTCCACCACCACTCTTGCCGCCCTGGGCGGCGCCGCCATCGGCTTGATCGTCGGCTGGCAAGTACCGAGTAGTTCGACCGCTCCCGTTCCGGCCATCGAACAGGCCGTAGCGGACGCTACCGTTTCCACGCCGACCTTGCAGCTTGGCGAACGGCTGCGCAGCGAGATCACTTCGTCCAGCGAACTGAACGGCAAGGATGGCAGCCGCTTCGAGCGTTTCCACCTGCCGCTCGAAGAGGGAACCCTGATCGAGATCGAGCTGGGTGGCCCTCTGCACGGCACGCTCACGCTCTATGATGCCGAGCTGCAGTTGCTCGCCAGCAGTGCGGGCCCCAT
This sequence comes from Billgrantia desiderata, assembly GCF_900108215.1. Classification (NCBI taxonomy): domain Bacteria; kingdom Pseudomonadati; phylum Pseudomonadota; class Gammaproteobacteria; order Oceanospirillales; family Halomonadaceae; genus Billgrantia; species Billgrantia desiderata. Next base: position 17,556 of record NZ_FNVC01000009.1, read on the forward strand.
GTATTACGACGCCTCGACGGCCGCTTCCCTGCGACGTCGGATCGACGAGGGCGGCGAATACGTGGTGGTGGTCAGCGGTCAGGACATGCACAGCTACGGCCCCTTCACCCTCACCACTCGGGAGATGGAGCTGACGACCAGCGACACGCTGGCCATGCCCACCCGCGCCGACGGCTGGCTGCAGGACGGCGGAGATACCTACAGCGTGACCATCGAGGAGAGCGGCCTCTATCAGTTCGAGATGCGCTCCAGCGACGTGGATGCCTACCTGGTGCTCGAAGGTCCCAATGGTTATCGCCGCGAGGACGACGACAGCGCCGGCAACCTGGATGCCCGCATTGCCGACTTCCTCGAGCCCGGGGAGTATCGTCTCACCGCCCGCAGCGCCTACGGCCAGGACAGCGGCCTCTACACCCTGGAGCTGGGCCTTCATGAGCTGGCCAGCGACGAGACCCTGCGCAACAGCGGCGCGCTGGCGATCGGCGAGCCGCTGTTTGGCTGGTTCAGCGGTAACGGCCTGGAGTACCGGCTTACGCTCGAGGCTCCCGCCATGGTGACGTTGGACATGCTCTCCGCCGACTTCGATGCCTTTCTGGAGCTGTATGGCGAAGGGGTCTCCGCCAGCGACGACGATGGCGGCGAAGGGCTGAACGCGCGCCTGGTCCGCTCGCTGGAAGCCGGCGAGTACACCGTACTGGCTCGCAGCCACAGCGGCCAGGGCAGCGGCCTGTTCGAGCTGCGTGCCGCCGCCATCGCCCTCGACGAACTCGCCAGCGAAGGGCAACTGGAGAGTGGCCGTGCGCTGCAGGCGTGGCTGGAGCCGGGGGCACGCAACGTCTATGAAATCGTGATCGAGGAGGTCGGCCAGTATCGCCTGGACCTGCTTTCCGACGACTTCGACGCCTATCTCGAACTCGAAGGAGAAGGGCTTTTCCTCAGCGACGATGACGGCGGCGATGGGATGAACTCGCGCATCGTCACGCACCTTGAGGCGGGCACCTACCGCGCCACTGCCCGTTCCTACGGCAACAGCGAGAGCGGAAGCTTCACCCTCTCGCTCAGCGCTGAATAACGCAACAGCCGGCCTCGCGTGTCGTGGGGCCGGCTCTCACCTGCCGCGCCGTTCAATGAAAAGGCTGTTACCGGCTTGCCGCTTGGCCTGCTGCTTGAGTTCCGAAAGGTCTTCGGAAATCGCCAGGACATCGCAGCCGCGACCATCACGTACCGGCCTTGCCGCCAGCGACAGACTGACGAAGGGATAGAACGTCACGCTGCCCTGCCGATTCTCGACCCGTACCCCGCCGGCTCGGCGATCCTCCGCATCGTAGAAGTCCGGCGCCATGGCGCCGAATGCTGTCAGAATACGGTGACAGCGTGCCTCCCAACCGGCATCGTCCAGTAGCAGCATGAAGTCATCACCACCGATGTGACCGATGAACCCCGTCTTGCCAACCTGCTCATCGAGCAGTTGAGCCAGCGCCAGGATCACCCGGTCGCCCCGCGCATAGCCGTAGGCGTCGTTATAGGCCTTGAAGTTGTCGAGATCGCAGTAGACGGCAGTGAAGACCTTGCCATGCTCCAGCCATTCGCTCAGCATCTCGTTGATCATCAGGTTCCCGGGTAGGCCGGTGAGCGGATTGGCATGGCGCGCCTGACGCACCTGAATGGCAGTGATCTCGCGCAACAGGTCAACGATATTACCCATGCCGCGATAGCGACCCTCGCCGTCGACGATGACGAAATCCTCCTGGGGCACATCCGCACTGTCGGTGAGCTGCTGGCTGAGCAGGGTCAGCGGCGTTTCATCGACTGCCACGGCGAAGCGTGAATCGCACATGTCCCGCACCAGACGCTTGGCGAACAGGGCATGACTGTAGGGGTTGGTGAACAGGGTAAGAAACTCGCTGCGCCGCACCACACCGACCGGCCTGTCGTTTTCCACCACCGCCACACAGCGCAGGCCTGGCTCGCCACGAAACCGTCCACTCAACTCCAGTACAGGCATCCGCGGTTCGATCGATGCCAGCGACTTCATGATGGTGTGAGCGCTGCGTACCAGTCCGTGACGGGCCGAGGCTCCGACCGGCAGCGAGCGGCCGATATCTCGCGACGGGGTCTGGCTGGGACGGGCAAAGTAGTAGCCTTGCAGCAGCGACAGGCTGCGATCCAGCTCCCACAGCGAGCGGTACTCCTCGGCGGTTTCCACGCCTTCCGCTATCAGCTGGCAACCGAGGCTGCGCGATACATCGAGAATCGAGCGCAGGAACTGCCGCTTGTCGGGGTCCTGATCGATGCCGGTGATGAAGTGGCGGTCGAGCTTGACGAAGTCGGGGCGCAGCTCGGCCCAGTGGCGCAGACTCGAATGGCCGGCCCCCAGGTCGTCCAGCGCAACCTGAAAGCCCATGTCGCGATAGTGCTCCACCGCCTGGCGCATCAGCACGTAATCGGTGATCGGCAGATGTTCGGTGAGTTCGATGACGACACGATTGGGAGCCAGCCCATGGTCGCTCAGATAGCCCAGGGTCAACCCCTCGCTGAAGTCCCGCTCGACGATGGTCAACGGCATCACGTTGAGGAACAGCCTACCGGGCAAGCCTAGCCGCACGAAGGCGGCAATCGCCAGGCGGCGGCACAGCAGATCGAGCTCTACCAGCAGGCCCGACTGAATGGCCACCTCGAACAGTGCCAGCGGAGACTGCAGCCTGGAGCCTTCGGGGCCACGAATCAGCGCCTCGTAGCCATGCACGCACTGCCTGGCGACATCGACGATGGGTTGGAAGCATGGCGTGAGCCGCTCGCCCTCTATGATCGCTCTGAGCTCGCTCTCCTCGATGTCGGAGGTCGTCATGGTCAGCCCTGAAATGGTGTCAGGGCGAGATTGCAACGTTTAGATGACAGCACCATGACAGCGCTATGCAATGCTTATTCATATTCGTGAAACCTGATTGACACGCTACGAGCCTAGCGTTATCGGCGACATCACCCAAGGAGAGTCTCATGTCGCCTCGCTCTACCGCTTTCATGTCAGGTGCACTCGTAGCGTCACTGTCCTTTTCCGTTCATGCCGCTACCGAAGTTCAATGGTGGCACGCCATGGGCGGCGAGCTGGGAGAGATGCTCGAAGCCGTTACAGAAGAGTTCAATGCCTCTCAGGACGACTATCGAGTTCGTCCCAGCTATCGTGGCAACTACACCGAGACCATGACTGGCGCCATTGCTGCCTTCCGCGCGGGCCAGCATCCGCATATCCTGCAGGTATTCGAGGTGGGTACCGGCACCATGATGGCAGCGGAAGGCGCGGTCTATCCTATCTACCAGTTGATGGAAGACCATGGCCGCACCTTCGATCGGGAGGCCTTCCTGCCGGCGGTGGTGGGTTATTACACCGATACCCGCGGCAACATGCTCTCCTTCCCCTTCAACTCTTCCACCCCGATTCTCTATTACAACCGCGACGCCTTCGAGGCGGCGGGTCTCGAGGGCGCACCGCAGACTTGGGAAGAGATCGAAGCTTATTCGCGCCAGTTGCGCGAACAGGATGCCGCCAACTGCGGTTTCACGACCTCCTGGCCAAGTTGGGTCATGCTGGAGAATTTTTCCGCCATGCATGACTCTCCGCTGGGAACGTTGGAGAACGGCTTCGGTGGTCTTGAAACCGAATTCGTCTTCGACAATGACTTGGTCGCCCGCCACTGGGACAACCTGAAGGCGTGGCAGGACGAGGGCGTATTCCGCTGGGGTGGACCGGGGCCGGGCAACGACGCAGCACCGATGTTCTATTCCGGTGAATGCGCCATGTTCTTCGGCTCCTCGGCAGCCCGTGCCGGCGTGCTGGCCAACGCCGATTTCTCGATCGGCTACGGCATGCTGCCCTACTACGAAGATGTCGATGGTGCCCCGCAGAACTCGATCATCGGTGGCGCCACCCTGTGGACGCTTCAAGGTCACAGCGAAGAAGAGTACGCAGCCGTAGCAGCCTTCTTCGATTACCTCTCCCAGCCTGAAGTGCAAGCCGACTGGCATCAGAAAACCGGCTACCTGCCGATCACTCATGCCGCCTGGGAGTTGAGCGAGTCACAGGGTTTCTATACCGAAAACCCGGGCACCGAAATCTCCATCGAACAAATGACCCTCAACGAGCCCACCGAAAATTCCAAGGGGCTGCGCTTCGGCAACTTCGTGCAGATCCGCGACATCATCTCCGAGGAGATGGAAGCGGTAATGACAAGCAGCAAGAGCGGGGAACAGGCCAGTGCCGATGCGGCTCGCCGCGGCAACGCTCTCCTTCGCGACTTCGAACAGGCCAATCAATAAGAAACAGCCATGGCGCCTCCGCCCCAGTGGTGGGGGCGCCTTTTTCCTTCGCCTTGCCGAGCAATACCATGCAAACCAAACGCATGACGTTCCCCGGGCGCTGGCTGCCCTACGCGCTACTGGCCCCTCAGGTCATCGTCACATTGGTCTTTTTCATCTGGCCGGCGAGTCAGGCGCTCTATCAGTCGCTGCTGCGTGAGGACGCCTTTGGCCTGAGCTCCAGTTTCGTGGGTCTTGCCAACTTTTCCCGACTCTTCGACGACGCCTACTACCTCAATTCCCTGTCGGTTACCGCCGTGTTCGCCATCGGCACGACTCTGCTTTCGATGAGCGCGGCACTGCTGCTGGCGGCAACCGTCAACCGACTGCTTCGCTCTCGCGACGCTTATACCACGTTGCTGGTATGGCCCTATGCCATCGCCCCTGCCATTGCTGGCGTGCTGTGGTGGTTCATTTTCAACCCATCCATCGGCATCGTGCCCTACGTTCTCGACATGCTGGGCTACCGCTGGAACCACCGCACCTCTGGAACGGATGCGATGCTGCTGGTGATCATTGCTGCAGCATGGAAGCAGATCGCCTACAACTTCCTGTTCTTCCTGGCTGGACTGCAGTCGATCCCGCAATCACTGATCGAAGCCGCCGCCATCGACGGAGCCGGACCGGTCAAGCGCTTCTGGACTATCGTATTCCCATTGCTGACGCCCACTACGTTCTTCCTGCTGGTGGTCAACGTGGTCTATGCCATGTTCGACACTTTCGGCGTCATTCACGCCACCACCCAAGGGGGTCCGGCCCAGGCGACCAACATCTTGGTCTACAAGGTCTACGCCGATGGTTTCGTGGGCATGAACATCGGCAGTTCAGCTGCACAGTCGGTGATCCTGATGGCCATCGTCATCGCGCTGACCGTCATCCAGTTCCGCTTCATCGAGCGGCGCGTCAACTACTGATCCCAAGAGGCACACAACGTTATGGTCGAACATCGACCCTGGGGGAATCTTTTCGCCCACTCCATTCTGATCCTTGGCGTGGCCCTGGTACTGTTCCCGGTCTACATTGCCATCGTCGCCTCCACCCAGGGGCCTGGCGAGTTCCTGCGCGGCACCCTGCCGTTGGTGCCGGGCAGTCATGCCCTCGACAATTACCGTGCCATGTGGGAGACCGGACTCTCTCGCGCCGGGGCGCCCCCGGCAGGCCAGATGCTGTGGAACAGCCTGGTGATGGCGCTGGCCATCACCTTTGGCAAGCTGTCCATCTCGCTGCTGTCGGCTTTTGCCATCGTCTATTTTCGCTTTCCGTTCCGGCTGTTCTTCTTCTGGATCATCTTCATCACGCTGATGCTGCCGGTGGAGGTACGCATCATCCCGACCTTCCGCGTGGTGGCGGATCTCGGGATGCTCAACAGCTTCGCCGGCCTCTCCATCCCGTTGATCGCCTCGGCGACCGCCACTTTCCTGTTCCGCCAGTTCTTCATGACGGTGCCGGAAGAGCTGCTGGAAGCCGCCCGCGTCGATGGCGCCGGGCCGCTGAAGTTCTTCAAGGACATCCTGCTGCCGCTGTCGGTGACCAACATCGCCGCGCTGTTCGTGATCATGTTCATCTACGGCTGGAACCAGTACCTCTGGCCCCTTCTGATCACCACCGACCCCGACTACTACACCATCGTCATGGGCCTGCAGCGCATGACCACCGCTGCCGACGGCGACCCACAATGGCACCTGGTGATGGCCGCGGTGGTCATGGCCGCGCTGCCCCCGGTGCTGGTGATCCTGTTCATGCAGCGACTGTTCGTGAAAGGCCTGACCGAGACGGAGAAGTGAGATGGCACGCATCAAATTGGAAGGCCTGAAGAAGACCTATGCTGGCGGCGTCCAGGCGGTAAAGGGCATCGACCTGGAAGTGGCGGATGGTGAATTCGTGGTCCTTGTAGGCCCATCGGGCTGCGGCAAGTCGACCCTGCTGCGCATGGTGGCGGGGTTGGAGACGATCAGCGAGGGACGCCTGGAGATCGGCGACAGTGTAGTCAACGACCTGGAGCCCGCTCAGCGCGACATCGCCATGGTGTTCCAGAACTACGCGCTCTACCCCCATATGACGGTGTTCGACAACCTGGCCTATGGCCTCAAGAATCGCGGTTTTAAGCGCAGCGAGATCGAACGACGAGTACAGGAAGCGGCACGCATGCTGGAAATCGAGGACTTCCTGCCGCGCAAGCCGCGCCAGCTCTCGGGCGGCCAGCGTCAGCGGGTGGCCATGGGCCGGGCTTTGGTGCGCGAGCCTGCCGCCTTTCTGTTCGACGAGCCGCTCTCCAACCTCGATGCCAAGCTGCGGGTGCAGATGCGCGTGGAGATCAAGCAGCTCCAGCGTCGTCTGAAGACCACCAGCCTTTATGTCACCCACGATCAGCTCGAAGCCATGACCCTGGGCGACCGCCTGGTGGTGCTCAACGGCGGGCGCATCGAGCAGGTCGGCACCCCCATGGAGATCTATGCGCGCCCAGCCTCGATCTTCGTGGCGACCTTCATCGGCTCACCGGCCATGAACCTGATTCCGCTAGACTACCTGCGAGAGAGGGGCAATGGCTTACTCGGGGACCTGCCCAAGAGTACCGATATCGTCGGCATTCGCCCCGACGACCTACACATGCAAGCCCCGAGTGGCCCACACCTGGTGGTGGACTCCACCTTGGAGCTGTTCGAGGCCGCCGGCGCCGAGAGCCACCTCTACGTACGCCTGGCCGGCAGCGACCAGCCCAGCGTGATTCGCACCGCCGGCCAGCCTCCGGTGGCGGAAGGCGAGACCCTGCGCTTTTACGTACGCCGCGAAGCGCTGCATCCCTTCAACCGCAAGAGCGGCAAACGTACGGTGTAGGGGGGAGACGGCTGGTGAGCCAAAGCCTGGCGCAAAGTAACCCGAGTGGTTCGAAAGCGTTCCGCCAGGGTCCGCTCGGCGGGCAGGCGGCCCGCCTCGAAGGCCTCCGGGTTGCTGAGCAGCTCACGCAGATGATCGGTGAGGCGCAGATAGTAGGCATCACTCATGTAACACTCCCTGTCAGCCAGCAGGCAACAATGATCGACTATAGAGAACGTGCCCAGGGAGTACGAGATCAAGAGTGCAACATTGGTTGGCTCTGCGGAATGTTCGAGCCTGAGCGAGACGCAGAGTCAGCCGACCAGCGCCGCACACGGTCGCCAGTCCAGCCGCTCCCAGCCCTCTACCCGAGCCACTTCGGCAAGTACCGCATCGGGGTTCACCGCCACCGGGCGGTCCACCCGGCCAAGTAGCGGCAAGTCGTTCTGAGAATCGGAATAGAACGTCAGATGGCTGACAGCGCCCTTTTCCGCCAGCCACTGCTCGAGGCGAGCGATCTTGCCATCCCGGTAGGAGAGTATCCCGGTAGTGCCACCGGTGAAGTACCCACTCTCCAGCGCCGGCTCCACGGCGATCACCGCCTCGATACCCAGCTCGGCAGCAATCGGTGCCACGAGATGCCGCGACGAAGCGGAAATGATCATCGGCGTCTCACCCCGAGCGCAGTGCTCGGCGATGCGCGCCCGCCCTTGAGCAAACAGCCGCGGCAGGATGCGCGCCGCGACGAAGTCCGCCACCTCGGCGTCAACCTCATTCACATGGCGCCCGGCCAAGGGAGCCAAGGTCAAAGACAGATACTTCTCCAGACGCAACCGGCCAGTATGGTAGGCCGCATCCATGGCCTGTGCATGGGCCAGAAACTCGCCCGGGGCATCAACCCAGCCACGCTCTACCATCCAGCCATTCCAGAGCGCGCTGCAGTCGCCATCCAGCAGGGTATCGTCAAGGTCGAACAGGGCAAGGTGCATGGCATCCTCCACAAGCCTGGGTTTCAAGACGCCCCATAGCCTGCGTCAGTCCAGTGACAAGGGCAATGACACCGGTTGCGTTACCAAGAGCGGCTGTGCCCATCTCGATGGACCCGATAAATGGCCATAGAAGTGAACAGGCGAGCAGTCAGTAGTTTTCAGGAAACAGCTCCCGCTCCACCAGCTCGATCAGAATGTGAATGACCTTGATATGCAACTCCTGAACTCGATCGGCATATTGCCCTGCTGGAGTACAAATCTCAGTGTCCGACAGCTCGCTAAGCGTAGAGCCGGGGCGACCGGTCAACGCGATGATATGGATCCCATGGCGGCTTGCGTAATCCGCCGCGGCGAGCACATTGGTACTCGTACCGCTGGTACTGATGGCCAACAGGCAATCGCCCTCACGGCCATGAGCCTCCAAGTAGCGAGCGAACACCCGATCATAGCCATAATCATTACCGACACAACTCAGGTGACTCGGGTCACTGATGGAAGCCGCTGGCAACCCCTTGCGATGCAACCGGTAACGGCCCGACAGCTCTTCGGCGAAGTGCATGGCATCGCACATGGATCCGCCGTTGCCGCAACTGAATACACGTCCACCATGACGAAACGTATTACTGAGCTGCCGCCCAGCTGCTGCAAGTGTGCGTAGGGTCTCTCCATCATCTAGCAAGGCATCCAGTGCCGCCCGTGCTTCGTTCAGACTTTGATAGACGTACTGTTCCATTTCCCTCATGACACTTCGCAGCCTTGTGGATACATGAAAATGAAGTGTGCCAGTTTGGCTCATCGAAGTGACAAGGGGATAACACGCCGATACCCCAAGGGGTAGCCGAGCGGGAGAGCAAAAGCGCCCGCTCTCACCGTGACAGGAAGAGAATCACACTGTCACCATGGCGTCACTCGGACGACGCAGGATGGTGAGGCATCCTGCCATGCCGAGCCGAACCATGAACATATTGATGCTTTCTGACGTCTACTTTCCCCGCATCAACGGTGTCGCCACCTCGATTGCCAGTTTCCGCGATGCGCTACAAAGGCTCGGCCATTCCGTCACCCTGGTCTGCCCCGGCTATCCCGTGGGGCAAGTGGATGAACCGGACGTACTGAGGATCTCCTCGCGCGGCGTTCCTGGCTCCCCCGAAGATCGCATGATGCACTATCGCGAGGTGATGAAGCTGGCGCCGCGGCTCGCCGCAGAGCACTTCGATCTGGTACACATTCACACACCCTTCGTCGCCCACTATGCCGGCGTGGCGCTGGCAAGGCGGCTGGGCATTCCGGCCCTGGCCACCTACCACACGCTGTTCGAGGAGTATCTCCCCCTCTATGTTCGCGGCGTACCCAGCCGTTGGCTGCGCTTCCTCGCCCGGCGCCTCTCGGTGTGGCAGTGCCGCCGGCTGGCAGCGCTGGTGGCACCGTCGCATGCCATGCACGACACACTCCTGCGCTATGGCGTCAAAACTCCCGTGGCAGTCATCCCCACCGGATTGGCGCTGGAGCGCTTCCGTCATTCCGTCGAGGACGATGACTTCCGCGACCGCTACCATCTGCCGAAAAACGCCCGGCTGCTGTTGTTCGTCGGACGCCTCGCCTTCGAGAAAAACATCGCCTTTCTGATCGACCTGCTGCCCCGGGTGCTGGCCGAGCATCCCGATACGCGCCTGATCATTACTGGCGAAGGACCGGCCCGAGCGGCCTTGGCACGCCGGGCTCGGCAGATCGGCATGGAGTACGCCGTGCACTTTCTTGGCTACCTGGGGCGCAACGGCCCGCTGCAGACCGCCTACCGTGCGGCCGATGCCTTCATCTTCGCCTCACGCACCGAAACCCAGGGGTTGGTGCTGCTGGAGGCCATGGCGCTGGGTACCCCAGTCGTCTCCACCGCCATGATGGGCACCCGCGACGTGCTGGTGGACGGTGCGGGTTGCCTGATTGCCGACGAGGATCTCGACGACTTCGCCGCCAAGGTGAACCGACTGCTCGACGATGACGCGCTGCGCGGCGAACTGGCGCAGCGTGCCATGACCCATGCGGCAGGCTGGCACGAGGACGCCAAGGCCGCCGAACTGGCCGGGCTTTATGCTCGAATAGCAGGGATGCAAATAGCAGGGAGCGGTAACGCCAGAGCGGTGCCACTCACCACGCTGACGGCCTCCAGTACCCAACAGACGGTATCGTCTGCGACAGAGGTATTACCCCCCGAAGCCAATGAAAAGGAGCAGACGCCAGTCATGTGAGACACCGGCAGGTGTCAATTTCCCGACATCTGCAGGCAGTAACATAGTGGTTTTGGCCATGATCCAAGAGGCTCGGCATGACAAACGTTACCTCACCCACTCTGATCGATACGCTCAAGCAAGCCGCTCAGGCAGCGGGCGAAATCCTGCGCGAGGGCTACCGCGCCGCCGGCACGATCGACTTCCAGTGCAAGGGCGCCTCGGACTTCGTGACCGACTACGACCGGGCGGCAGAACACGCCATCATCAACAGCGTGCGAAACGTTCATCCCAAGGTCGGTTTCCTGGGTGAGGAAACGGGCGCAACGCCGGCTCAAGACAACAACGTCGTGGTGGTCATCGACCCGCTGGACGGCACCAACAACTTCCTGCACCGAGTGCCCCACTTCTCGGTATCCATCGCCGTGCGCCAGGGCGACCAACTGACCCACGGGGTGGTCTACCAACCGCTGCTCGACGAGATGCTGTGGGCGGTTCATGGGCAAGGCGCTTACCTGGGCAGCCGCCGTGTCGTCGCCTCTCCGGCCCGCCCCATGCCGGAAATGCTCCTCGCCACCTGCCTGCCCTATCATGCCAAGGGCGACTGCCCTACCAGCCTGCGCCAGCTCACGGCAATGATGCCGGCCGTGGCCGGGATTCGGACCCCCGGCTCGGCAGCACTGGAGATCGCCTACACCGGCCTTGGCCGCTTCGATGCCTTCTGGTCTCAAGGCGCCAGGCTCGACCTGTGGGACGTGGCCGCCGGCATCGTCTTCGCCCGGGAGGCGGGTCTTGTCGTGACTGACCTCGAGGGCAACACCAACCCTGCCGAATGGCACAGCCTGCTGGTAGCCCGTGCCGAGCGGCACGATGAGCTGCTAGACGCCTTGCGGCAAGCAGGCTGACCAGCTTCGTGTTCACCCGGCTCGGATCGTCACCACTCTGTCACCATCCGTCGTTAGCGTCGGAGAGACCTAGCGCTTCGACAGGAGAAGCCCTATGCCACGGCGCCAGCGCGAACCGCTCAGTGACGAGGAGATCGATTTCCTGGTCCAACTGGCAAATGGCAATGCCCTGGCCCACCACCGCCGCCGTGAGCGCGAGCGGCGGCGCTCGTCACAATCACCCCGGCCCGAAAAGCGCGAGTAACGTGATGTGTCACAGTAGGGACGGCAATTGTCATGGAACTGTCGTGATGACAGATGGCACGGCAGGATACACTTCAAAAAACAATGATCGCTCAACCTGCTGAGAGCAGGGACTATCCGTCCATGAAGCATCTCTTTCTGATTCGACATGCCCGGGCTATGCGGCCTGACGATATCGAGGATCGTCAGCGCCCGCTGAGCCCCCGTGGCCAATGCCAGGCGGTGGCCATGGCGCCGGCACTGCAACGCCTTGGTGCCCTCGACGGCGAGCTACACGTCAGTTCGGCCCTCCGCGCTCAGCAGACGTTGCAAGCCCTGGATACCACCCTACCCGAACTTGGTCTGGCAAAGCGGGCCCAAGGCCATGAAGCGCTTTACACCTTCGAGGAGAAAGCGCTGCTCCAATGGCTACAGGCCCTCGATGAGGGTAACGACCGTCTCGCCTTGATAGGCCACAACCCTGCCCTGCTGGCACTTGCCCAACGTTTGAGCCTCAAGGCTCCCAAACGGCTGCCAACCGGCGGGCTGATATACCTCACCCTGCCCACCGATACCTGGCGGGACCTGGGCCACCACACCGGAGAGACCCGCTCCACGCTCTCGCCTGTAGAAGTGAGCCACACCCTGTTTCAGCGTAAAGCGCCTGCGCCGCCACAGCTCGGCAGGCTAAAGGCCCCCACTCGCATCCAGCACCGGCTAATGTATCAGTACCGCATGATTCGATCCCTGGAGGCCGGTGTCAGCGCCGGGCACGACCCTGAGTTCTTGCATCAATATAGAGTCAACCTACGCCGTAGCAGAGCGATAGGCGAGGCGCTGCTGAGCATGCTCGATACAGCGGGGCTCCGCCGGGCACTGAAAGGGCTGCGTCGGCATGCACGGGTCACCAGCGAATTGCGCGATCTGGACGTGATGTTGGAGAACCTGATCCGACAGCCCGCTGGAGAAGTCCGCGAATCGCTGGAACCCATGGTTGTCTGGCTACAGGCTCAAGCCCGGGAGGTGCGCCGGAAAGTCAGGGAAAATCTGCAACGGCGACGCTACGCACAAGACATGCAGGCGTGGCAGGAGCTCATCGCATCCCCGCAATTTACCAAGGCGCTGGCACGGCTACGCACGCCCCAGATCGATCGAGCCTTGCACGAACGATTGGCTCGCCATGATGCGCTGCTGACCTCTCTCGACGACGCCACTCCGGATGCTGCAATACATCGACTGCGCAAGCAGGTAAAACGCATCCGCTATCTTGCCGAGTTGGCCCCGGATGCCTACCAATATCTGCTCGAGCAGCTCGAAGAGCGCCAGGAGCGACTGGGTGAGTTTCAGGATCTCTGCACACAGCTCGATTGGCTCGATTCTTTCGTCAATGCGAGGCAAGAGCGACCTCTCACAGAAGAAACGCGTGATGCGATGCGAGACAGGGCTAGCCAACTGGTGGAGCGCAAGGACATGATTCGCCGAGCCCTTCGAGAACTCCCTTCTCTTGCCGACAAGGTCAGCCTTTCTTCAACCCACTAGCATACTCGTGGACGACGCCAAAACGCTTACCGGAGTGTGACAGCTGCTATGCTTTGGCTAGGCTCTTTCGATGGAATGAGACGCTGGTGGAAACTGACCCAATCAACACGGAAGTGAATGCCAAGCGGCGGCTGCGACTGCGCCCCGCGACACCCGAGGATCGTCCCTTGCTCGAGCGCTGGGACACCGAGCCCCATGTCGTTGCGGCCAACCCCAACGACAAATGGGAGTGGCAGACCGAGCTGGCCCAGCCGACCGACTGGCGTCAGCAGTTCATCGCCGAGCGCGAAGGACGCGCCATCGGCTTCATCCAGATACTCGACCCCGCCCGTGACGAGAGCGGCTACTGGGGGGAGGTGGGCGACGGCCTGCGAGCCATCGACATCTGGATCGGCGAACCCGACGAGCTGGGCAAGGGATACGGCACCACCATGATGCAGCTGGCCCTGGCGCACTGCTTCGCCGACCCTCGGGTTTCCGCCGTGCTGATCGACCCGCTCGCCGACAACCGGCGTGCCCAGCGCTTCTACGAGCGGCTGGGCTTCCGCTTCGTCGAACGGCGCCACCTGGGCAACGACCTCTGCTGCATCTACCGCCTCGAGCGCAGCGACTGGCTGGCCTGAGGTCGTCGGTACGCCGCGGCGCAGCTCTCGCGACGCTCAGCCCTTGGCCACCAGAAAGGCGCCTGCCGCCACCATCAGCGCACCCGCGGAGCGGTTGGCTCCCTTCATGGCCCGCTCGCTCTGCAGCCACCGGCGGGCGCTGGCGGCCCCCATGGCAACCAACATCAGCCCCAGCATGAGTCCGACGAACGTGAGCGACACGGTCAACAGCATGTCGCCCGAGGCCAGCGCAGCGAGATCGACGAAGGTCGGCAAGAAGGCGATGTAGAACAGGATGACCTTGGGGTTGGAAGCGGAGATGAGAAAGCCCTGCAGAAACCCCTTTACGATGTCGACGCGCCGAGAACCTGCCGACAGGTCGGCGTCACCGACGGGCGAGGTCCACAGTTTCCAGGCCAGGTAGAAGAGGTAGCCGGCACCGAGATAGCGAATCAGGGTGAACGCCTCGCCCCAATGCTCGGCCAGCACCGCCAGCCCGTGAAAGGCCAGCATGAGGTACAGCAGGTCGCTGACCGTCATGCCCAGCGCCAGGGGCCAGCAGGCACGCGCCCCGGCGGACATGCCGCGGGCCAGGATGGCGAAGATCCCGGGGCCGGGGGTGACGGCGAAGACGAAGATGGCCAGGAAGTAGAGCAAGGCGCTTTCAGGAGACATGGGAGCCTCACGGTCAGGGCGAAAATCCGATCATGCCCGAGCACCATGCTTCATGGCCAGCCCCCATCGTCACGCGCCAGGCCCTGCTCGGCCCATCAAGCTCACTCCCTCAGAGCCGACCTGCCAACCATAGCGCCAGCAGCACCACGATCAGCAACAGCAGCCCGCTGACTACGCTGCCGGCCCATTTGGCGATGACATGCAGCATGCTTCCCTCCTCAACGATGCGCTCTGCTAGACGATGTCGAAGCGGTCGGAATAGATCCGCGTGGCCGCCGCGCCTTGCGCGAGCAACGCTTTCTCCGCGGCATTCATCAGCGGTTCGGGGCCGCAGATGAAGTACTCGCGGCGGCCGTCGTCCGGGGGCAGGCGGCGCCTCACCAGCGCTTCGTCGATCTTGCCGCGCTCCCCTTTCCATTCGGGTTCGGGATCGCTGATGACATGAATTACGTCGAGATCGAGAACCTGCTCCAGCTCGGCCAGTTCGTCGCGAAAGGTGGCGTCCTCCCAGGTCTTGTTGGCATAGAGCAGCCACAGCGGCCGGGTGTCGCCCTGGTCACGCAGCGAACGCAGGATGCTCATGATCGGCGTGACACCGATGCCACCGGCGATGAGTACCGCACCGGAGGCATTGTCCGGTTCGGGTATGAAGGCGCCATAGGGGCCTTCGACGAAGGCACGCGTGCCCGGCGGTACCTCGGGGAGCGTATTGGTGAAGTCGCCCAGGCGCTTGGCCGTGAACGCGAAGCGTTTGCCGTCTGCACTGGACGAAGCCACCGAGAACGGATGCTGCTGCAACGAGAACGGCGTCTCGCCCAGGGTGATCCAGAAGAACTGCCCCGGGGCGAAATCGAGCCGATGGTCTCCTTCGGCCTGCAGCGTCAGGGTCGCCGCATCGCCACGCTCCTGCTGATTGTCCACCACCGTCCAGGGGCGCTTGCGCAGCCGCCACGGCCTGAACAGGCGCGACTCGACGACCAGCAGCAGCGAGAGCCCCACCACCGCCCCCAGCAGCAGCGTCGTGACGACGCCTTGGGTGTAGTGCTGCACCATGACTGCATGGCCCAGGCCACCGGCTACGATGAAAAGCGTCAGCCCGCCGTGCAGAGCCCGCCACCACTCGTAGGAGAGCCCGAACCGCGTTCGCCACAGCGAGCTTGCCACCAGCAACAGCGTGGCCAATACCAACAGTATCAGGGTGATGGCGCGCAGGGTCTCCTCGCGGGGGTCGAGATACTCGATCCAGCCGGGGCGGGTGGCGATCATCGCCAGCGGATGGGCCAGCACCAGCAGCAGCGCAAAGATGCCTGTCTGGCGGTGGAATTGCAGGATGTTGTCGTGGCCGACCGCTTCGGCGAACCAGCGATGCCGCCCCGAGATCACCGCCTGACCGGCCAGCACACCGAGCGCCAGCAGTCCCAGCAGGGCACCGAACTCGGCACCGAATTCCCGCGTTTCGTCGGGCCGGACGACAACGGCGATACCGAGGGGCAGCAGAACCAACAGCAGATAGCCACCGCACCAGAGCAGCGCGCTTCGGGCCAATCGACTCACACCAACCTCCTTGTCCGAATCTCCTGCTCAAGATAGTGCTTCAGCATGTAACCGTTTGAAGCTTTATGTTCTGGCGTCCTTGGCTCACATCCCAGCCGATGCTGCTACGCTGAATCAGGCAACGACAGGTCACATCATCAGGAGGAAGCCGATGTCCGGGCAAACGGAGCATGCCAACCTGTTCGACGATGCGCGTTCGCGCCTCGAGGAAGTGTGCCAAGCCATCGATATCCAGGGCGATGCCAGGGAGCGGCTGATGCAACCCACCCTCTCGCTGCAGGTCAGCGTACCGGTGCGCATGGACGATGGCAGTCTCAAGGTCTTTCCCGGCTGGCGGGTGCAGTACAACACGACGCTGGGTCCGGCCAAGGGCGGCATTCGCTTTCATCCCGACGTCAATCAGGAGGAAGTCACCACCCTGAGCTTCTGGATGGCGGTGAAGTGTGCCGTGGTCGACCTGCCCTACGGCGGCGGCAAGGGTGGCGTCAAGGTGGACCCCAAGCAGCTGTCGAAGCTGGAGCTGGAGCGGCTGGCGCGCGGCTACGTGCGGGCCATTGCCGACATCATGGGCCCCGACCGCGACATCCCCGCGCCGGACGTGAACACCAACGCCACGGTGATGGGCTGGATGGCCGATGAGTTCGATCACCTGGCCCGCGGCAAGGTGCCCGCCGCCATCACCGGCAAGCCCCCCGAGCTGGGCGGATCGTTGGGCCGTGTGGCCGCCACCGGACGCGGTGCCCTGCACGTGCTCGACCTGTGGGCGGCACGCGAGAAGCGCAAGCCCGAGGAGACCACGGTGGCCATTCAGGGTTTCGGCAATGCCGCCTATCACTTTGCCCGCCTGGCCCACGATCAGGGCTATCGCATCGTTGCGGTATCCGACTCCAAAGGCGCCATCTACAGCGAGGAAGGCCTCGACCCCGACGCCATCATGGAGCAGAAACAGCGCAATATGCGGCTGCACGAGATGGTCTACTGCGACGACTCGGTGTGCATCGCCGAGGACGTGGAGAAGCTCGATCGCGACGAGCTGCTCACCCTGGAGGTGGACGTCCTGGCGCTGGCAGCCCTGGAAAACCAGATCCATGAGGACAACGTCGATCGGGTCAAGGCCGGTGCGCTGCTCGAGATCGCCAACGGCCCGGTCAGCAGCCGCGCCGACGCGCGACTCGAGGAACTGGGCATACCGGTACTGCCCGACGTGCTGGCCAACACCGGCGGCGTCATCGTCAGCTACTACGAATGGGTGCAGAATCGCTGCGGCGAGCGCTGGCCGGAGGAGGAGATCAACCGGCGGCTGGCCGAGCGCCTCGAACGCCAGAGCGAACTGGTGTTCCAGCGCGCCGAACAGGACGAGATCTCCTACCGTCGGGCGGCATATCGTCAGGGCATCGAGCGCATCGCCCACGCCATCGAGCTGCGCGGCAACTGTCAGGACAGCGAGTGAGCGAGGCAGCCAGCCGCCGCTCGGGGTGACAAGGACATTGACCAAGGCGACAATGGCGGCCCTTCGTTGCCAAATCGGGCCATCATGACGAACCCTCTGAGCCTCCTCTACCGGGACGAGCACCTTGTTGCGGTGCACAAGCCGGCGGGCCTGCTGGTGCACCGCTCCAAGCTGGCAGGCGGCGAGCGTGAGTTCCTGCTGCAGCGCCTGCGCGATCAGCTCGGCCAGCGCGTCTATCCGGTGCATCGCCTCGACCGCCCCACCTCGGGCGTGATGGTGTTCGCGCTGGATTCGGCCACCGCGGCGCGCCTGGGCGAGACCTTCACCGAACGCCGGGCCGCCAAGCGCTATCTGGCGGTGGTACGCGGTGTCGGCCCCGTGCACGAGTGGCTCGACTACGCCCTGCGCGAGGAGGATGGCAGCCGGCCCAAGGCCGAAATGCCGGCGCTCGAGGCTCTCACCGAGGTGAAGCGGCTCGACAGCGTCGAACTGCCGGTGCAGGTTGACCGCTACCCCAGCAGCCGCTACTCCCTGATGGAGGTGCGCCCGCTGACCGGCCGTCGCCACCAGATCCGCCGCCACCTGTCACGGCGCGGCTATCCGATCATCGGCGACGCCAAGCACGGCAAGGGCAATCACAACCGCTTCTTCGCCGAGCGCCTGGGCTGCCCGCGGCTGTTGCTGGCCGCCGTGGGCCTGAGCTTCGAGCATCCCGTTACAGGGCGCTGTCTGACCTTGAGCTGTAGCCTGGACGCCGCCATGACGACCCTGTTCCAGCATTTCGGCTGGGCCGGTCATCTGCCCAGCGACCGGGCAGATTGCGCCGAAGCCCCACTCTCCCTAGCCTGACACCACCGCCACCAACCGGAGTTTCAAGACGCCGACATGACCGCCCCATTGCCACCGCAGGAAGCCGCCCCGGCCCAGGACGACTACGATTTCCGCTTCGGTGGAATTCGGCGACTCTACGGCGCCCGTGCGCTCGACCACTTCCGCCAGGCCCACGTCGTGGTGGTCGGTGTGGGCGGCGTCGGCAGTTGGACGGTAGAGGCGCTGGCGCGCTCGGGAATCGGCCGGCTGACCCTGATCGATCTCGACGACGTCTGTGTCTCCAACGTCAACCGCCAGCTGCCCGCTCTGGATGGCAACATCGGCCGACCCAAGGTGGACGTGCTGGCCGAACGCTGCCGGGCGATCCAGCCGGGCATCCAGGTCGTTGCCGACACCGCCTTCGTCACCCCGACCAACCTGGCCCAGCGCATTCCCGAGGATGCCGACTACGTGGTCGACGCCATCGACAGCGTGATGGCCAAGGCCGCGCTGATCGCCTGGTGCAAGCGGCGCAAGCTGCCCATCGTCGTGGCCGGTGCCGCCGGCGGGCAGCAAGACCCCACCCGCATCAAGGTGGCGGACCTGGCGCGCACCGAGCACGACCCGCTGCTGGCCAAGGTGCGCGCCCGGCTGCGCCGGGATTACGGCTTCTCACGCAACCCCAAGCGTCGCTTCTCGGTGGAATGCGTCTATTCTGACGAACAGCTGATCTACCCCGGCGCCGACGGCGAGGTCTGCCTGCAGAAACCCGGCGCCGGGGAATCGACCCGCCTCGACTGCGCCTCCGGCGTGGGTGCGGCCACCTTCGTCACCGGCGGCTTCGGCTTCGTGGCCGCCTCACGGGTGCTGGCCCGCCTGGCAAAGCGCGCTGCCGAAAGCGGCGACCGATAACGATAACGACCCTGAACTGGAGCCCTGCGCGATGACCCACCCCCACCCCGTTCCCGGCATCTACAGTCACTACAAGGGCAACCGCTACGAGGTGATCGGCGTCGCTCATCACAGCGAAACCGAAGAGCCCCTGGTAGTGTATCGCGCGCTGTACGGCGACTACGGCCTGTGGGTCCGCCCGCTCGCCATGTTCACCGAGACCGTCGAGGTGCGCGGCGAACCGGTGCCGCGCTTCGACCTGGAGAAAGCGTTCTAGCGCTGGCCTCGATGCGCCCACCCCGTCATCCGCTTCTCCAGTAACGCAAACAGCTCGTACATGACCATGGCCATGGCGCTGATCACGATCAGGCCGGCGAACACCAGCGCCATGCGCATCTGCGAGCCGGCGCTCATCATCAGGTAGCCGATGCCCTGGTTCGACGCCACCGTCTCGGAGACCACGGTGCCGACGAAGGCCAGAGTGATGGCGATCTTCAGCGAGGCGAAGAAGTAGGGCAACGAGCGCGGCAGCCCCACCTTGAGCAGCACGTCGATGCGCCTTGCGCCGAGTACCCGCAGCACATCCTCCATTTCCGGCTCCAGGGTGGCGAGCCCGGTGGCCACGTTGACTACGATGGGAAAGAAGCAGATCAGAAAGGCGGTGAGGATCGCCGGCACCGAGCCGATGCCGAACCACACCACCAGGATCGGCACGAAGGCCACCTTGGGAATGGCATTGAAGCCCACCAGCAGTGGATAGCAGGCGTGGTAGAGAAAGCGCGAGGAGCCGATGACGAAGCCCAGCGCCAGCCCCACCGCCACGCCCAAAGCGAACCCCGCCAAGGTGGTCCACAGGGTCTGCCAGGAGTGCATGCCGATGGGCCCGGCAAAGGTCACCAGCGCCTGGGCGGTGGCCGAGGCGCTGGGAAAGATGAACTCCGGCACCTGCAGCAGGCGCACGCTGACCTCCCAGATCGCCACCAGCGCCAGCACCGCGACCCAGGGCGCCAGCCGCTCGCGCAGCTTGTCGTTGTTGTTCATGCTCGCTCCTCAGGCACTGCGGATGTCGCCGATCAGGTTGCGCAGCTGCTGCACCAGATCGATGAAGGGCTTCTCGTAGGTGACCGCCAGCTCGCGGGGGCGCGGCAGATCGATCTCGCGGCGTTCGATGATGCGCCCCGGGCGCCGGCTCATGACGTAGACGGTGTCGGCCAGGAACGCCGCCTCGCGCAGGTCGTGGGTCACCAGCACCACGGTGAAGCGCTGGGCCTCCCACAGATCGCGCAGCACGCACCACAGCTCCTCGCGGGTGAAGGCGTCCAGCGCGCCGAAGGGCTCGTCAAGCATCAGCAGGCGCGGACGGTGGATCAGCGCGCGGCAGATCGAGGCGCGCTGCTGCATGCCACCGGAGAGCTGCCAGGGGTACTGGTCCTCGTAGCCCTCGAGCCCCACCGTGCACAGCAGGTCGCGGGCCCAACCGACGAACTCCGCGCGTCGCTTGCGAAACTGCGAGCGATAGGGTTTGACGATCTCCAGCGGCAGCAGCACGTTGTCCAGCGTGGTACGCCAGGGCAGCAGATTGGCGCTCTGGAACGCCATACCGCAGATCTTCAGCGGCCCGCCCACCGCGGCGCCGTCCACCTGCACGCTGCCGGCGGTGGGCGCATGCAGCCCGGTACACAGCTTCATGAAGGTCGACTTGCCGCAGCCGGAGGGGCCGACGAAGGCAACGAACTCGCCCTCCCGGATGGAGAGCGAGATGTCCTCGATGGCATTGCCGGAGTCGTCGTAGGCCAGGCTGACCCGGTCGAAGTCGACGAAGGGCGTGGAGTCTGCCAAAGCCGTCACTCCGCGCGTTCGGGGAAGATCATGCGCTCCTCCTGCGGCGGCAGGAAGCGCGAGGTGAAGACCCGCTCGGGCTCGGGCACCGAAGGCAGGTCGTAGGCGTCCGCCACCAGTTGGATGGCCTCGCGCAGGCGCTGCTCGTCCACGTCGCCGGCGCCGTTGGCGCGTGCCTCTTCGGTGTCGATGACGCTGTCGATGGCAAGCTTGAGCCGACGCGTCTCCATCTCCACGTCGATCAGCGCGTCGCGGTTACGCACGTACTCGATGGCCCCCTCGGGGTCGGCCAGGGTCTCCGCCAGGGCGCGGTTGAAGGCGCGCAGGAAACCCTCTACTGCCTCGGGGTTGGCCTCGGAGAACGCTTCACTGGCAATGATGGCGTTGCCGTAGAGCGGCACGCCGTAGTCCGGGAACGGCATGATGGTGAGCTGCTCCTCGCTCATGCCACGGCCTTCCAGATTGAGCAGGCTGGTGAAGTAGAAGCCGGTGATGGCATCCACGTCGCCGCGGACCAGCAGCGTCTCGCGCAGCGCGGGGTCGACGTTCTGCCATTCGACGGCCCCGGCCTCGAGGTCGTTGGCGGCGGCGAAGATGCCCCAGGCCCGGTAGCCGGTATCGAAGGCCGGGGCGGCGAGCGCCTTGCCGGCCAGGTCCGCCGGCGACTCGATGCCGCGATCCTTGCGCGCCAGCACCGAGGCCGGCGTGCCGTCGTAGACCACGTAGACCCCCTGGATGCCCGGGCCGTCTGGGTTCTCGGCAAGAAACTCCACCAATGCATTGAGATCGCCGAAGCCCATCTCGTAGGCCCCCGAGGCGACCCGGTTGATGGCGCCGGCGGAGCCGCTGCCGGAGTCGATCTGCACGTTGAGCCCCTCGGCGGCGAAATAGCCGCGCTCCACCGCCATCAGGAAGGGTGCCGAAGGCCCTTCGAAGCGCCAGTCGAGCTGGAAGCGAATACGGGTTTCATCCGCCTGGGCCACGGCGGTGCCGAGCAGAGACAGGCCCAATGCACCGGCCAACAGGCCGGCGGTAAGTTGACGACTCATGAATGCCACCCTCGCGATGCGTTCTGGTTGTGCTTGTTCTATGCAATCGGCCTGCCAAAGCCATCAAATCCACTTCGGCTTTGGGGGTCAGCGAGCCATGTCGGGGCATGGCTCTCCGTCATGGCACCAGGCAGAGGCATGCGCTGGCACCAAAGCGGACCGTTTGCACCAGCTTAGTTCATCGGTAACGGCAACAGCACAGGCCAGGTAACGCAGCGTAAACGCAGGGGAGGGGAAATGGCCCATGGGAGCCAATAGAAAACGGCACCGACGAGGGTCGGTGCCGTGGGAGCCTTGCGGAGCCGTCGTTACTCGTCGCCGGCTTCCTGCATCTGCTTCAGCAGGTAGTTCTCGATGCCGACCTTGTCGATCAGGCCAAGCTCGGTCTCGATATGGTCGATGTGCTCTTCTTCGTCGGCCAGGATCTCGCGGAACAGGTCACGGGAGACGTAGTCCTTGACCTGCTCGCAGTAGGCGATGGCCTCGATGTAATCGTTACGACCTTCATGCTCGATCTTGAGATCGCTCTCGAGCATCTCGCGCACGTTCTCGCCGATGTGCAGCTTGCCGAGATCCTGCAGGTTGGGCACGCCCTCGAGGAACAGGATACGCTCGATCAGCTTGTCGGCATGCTTCATTTCGTCGATGGATTCGTCGTACTCCCACTTGGCCAGCGCCTTGAGGCCCCAGTCCTTGTACATCTTGGCATGCAGGAAGTACTGATTGATGGCCACTAGCTCGTTGCCGAGGGCCTTGTTCAGGTGCTCGA
This sequence comes from Billgrantia desiderata, assembly GCF_900108215.1. Taxonomy (NCBI): domain Bacteria; kingdom Pseudomonadati; phylum Pseudomonadota; class Gammaproteobacteria; order Oceanospirillales; family Halomonadaceae; genus Billgrantia; species Billgrantia desiderata. Next base: position 40,242 of record NZ_FNVC01000009.1, read on the forward strand.
TGACCTTGGCATCGCCTTTCATTGCCTTTCTCCCTTCTCCGGTCGGTCTTGGGGCCTTGCCTTGTCGTTACGTGACGCTCATCCATTAAGGATAGGCAGTATCCGGCCAACCACGCAAAAAATCCAACCGGAGCAGCAGGTTGGATCAATGACAACAAGAATGAGAAAGATTGGCGTCACTGGCAGGCTGATGCCTGCGAGGGAAGAAGAGAGCCGCTATACGGCGTAAGCCAGGTCGCTGGCGGAAGCCATGACTTCAGCGGTGACGGCGTCGCGGGTGATGGTCTTGCCCACAGAAGCGCACTTGCCGCACTGGGTGCCGCAGCCCGTTTCCTGCTGGACTTCACGCCAGCTGCGCGCACCGTCCGCCACGGTCTCGCGGATCTTGCGGTCTGATACGCCCTTGCAGAGACATACGTACATCGACATCACCTCGCTGTGCTTACAAGGATTAATGTAAATGATTCGCATAGACTATCGCAAGGGCAAATCGAACATTTTTTGATCGGTGTCACATTATCGTCGCGTCGCCTTGGGCAGCACCACCACCTGCGTACCGGAGACGATATCCGGCCAGCTGCGGCGCTGGCGGTCGAACAGTACCCACAGATAGCCCAGGCCGAAGGCGGCCAGGGAGAGCCAGGCCACTACATAGCGCAGCAGGCTCTGCATCAGCGTGATCGAGCGGCCATCGGGGGTCTGCACACGCAGGCGCCAGGCCTGCATGCCGAGCGTCATGCCGCCGCGCATCCAGGAGAAGGCGAAGAAGACGAAGGCGCCAGCCAGCAGCAGCAGTTGCAGCGTCAGGCGCTGGGGCTCCCCTGCGCCGACATCCTCCGGGCCCAGGCCCAGCACGTAGCGCACGAACGCCACGTGCAGCACGGCGATGGCGATCCAGATCGCCGCCACCAGAAAGGCGTCGTAGAGCATGGCGCCCAGGCGCCGACCGAGGCCGGCCGGCCATACATCGTCGAGCTGATCGAAACGTCGTTGCATTGCGGTCTCTTTTCCTAGCGTATACGTGGGCTCGATCGCCCTAGGCAGTGCGGCCAGCGCCCCTCAGCCGGTACGGCGCAGCAGGTAAAACCCCAGCCCGGCACTGACCAGAATCGGGGTCAGCACCGCCCATACCGGTGAAAAGCCGAACACCGTCGAGGCCGGTGCCAGCAGGTCCTGCAGGTACTTGAACGTCAGCCCGACGATAACCCCATAGAACACCCGCGTACCGGCCGCCACGGTACGCAGCGGGCCGAACACGAACGAGGCCGCCACCAGTACCAGCGAGGCCATGGTCAAGGGCATCAGCATCTTCTGCCAGAAGTAGAGCAGCGGCTGGGTCGCCTGCAGGCCCTGATCCCGCAGGAAGCGGGAGTAGGCCCACAGCTCGCTGGGCGCCTGGCTGTTAATCGGCAGCAGCAGTCGATTGAGCTGGGCCGGCGTCAGGTTGGTCTGCCAGGGGTGCTGAGCGTGATGCTCCGCCTCGGTGCGGTCGTCGAAGAAGCGCGTGATGCCCACCTCCTCGAGCTGCCAGCTCCCGTCGCGCCATACCGCACGCTCGGCTACCGTGGCCTCGCGCAGCTCGCGCCCCTCGAAGCGGTAGCGGGTCAGGTCGAGCACGGTGTCGTCGGCGCGTATGGCGCCGAAGCGGTAGACGCTGTCGCCCTCACGCTGCCAGCCGCCGCGCTGGACCAGCACCGCGCCCTCGCCCTGCATCTGTTCCAGACGCCAGGCACTGGCGAACTGCTCGGTACGCGGGCTGACGTACTCGGCGGTCAGCAGCACCACGACCACCACCAGGATGATGGGCTTCATCACCCCCCACAGGATGCGCGCCAGGGAGCGCCCCGCCGCGCGCATCACCGTCAGCTCGTTGCTCGACGCCATGCTGCCCAGGCCGATCAGCGCGCCGATCAGTACCGCCACTGGAGCGTATTGATAGAAGCGCCATGGCACCCGCATCAGCAGATAGAGCAGCACCTGGAAGGCGCCGTAGTCGCCCTCCACATCGTCCAGGTCATTGATGTAGGAGATCACCAGGTCGAGGCCCAGCAGCACCACCTGGACGACGATGATCGCCCCCAGCACATTGCGGGCGATATAGCGATCGAGACGATCCGTCAGCATCAACGCATCCCCCTGCGCTGGTGGTGCATCATCAGGCCCAGGCCGAGCGCCAGGAACACGAGGTGAATCGGCCACATGCCGATTGCCGCCGGCAGAGTACCGCGGCCGATGGCGTCCAGCGCTGCCAGCAGCAGGCTGAGATAACAGACGTGCAGGAAAATCGCCGGCAGCAGCTTGGCGAAGCGTCCCTGACGCGGGTTGACCCTCGAGAGCGGCATGGCCATCAGGGTCAAGATGAAGACCATCAGCGGCAATGACAGGCGCCACTGCAACTGGGCCTGCGCACGGCTCGAGTCGTCGCGCAGCAGCGCGGCCGTGGTGGCGTACTCCGCCGACTCCAGTTCGCGCCGCTCACCGCCGAGCGAGAGGCGTACGGCATAGGTCTCGAACTCCAGCCGCTCGGCCTCGAAGCGCCCCGGGTCGACGCTGTAGCGCTCGCCGTCGGCCAGCACCAGGAAGCGGCTGCCGGTGTCGGGGTCGACGGTCTGGTAGCCGCTGCCGGCGCGGGTCACGGCGGTTTCCGGCGTGCCGTCGCGGCGTCGCTGCCGCTCGCTGATGAACACCTCTAGCATGCGACTGCCATCATCGCTGAACGACTCGGTGTAGGCGGTGCGGCCGCCGCCGAAGTCCTGGAAACGCCCCGGCGCCAGGGCGGAGAAGTCGAGCCGGCTACGCTGCTCCTCCAGCATCACGGCATTGTGCAGCGCGCCCGCGGGGGTCAGCCACATGCTGCACAGCCCGACCAGTACCGCCACCAGGGTGGCCGGCACCAGGCTGATCTGGAACAGCCGAATGGGGCTGGTGCCGCAGGCCACCAGCACGGTGATCTCACTGTTCAGATAGAGCTGCCCATAGGCCAGCAGAATGCCGAGAAAGAAGGCCAGCGGCAGAATCAGCTCGAGAAAGCCAGGCAGGTGGAACAGCATCAGGTTGCCGAGGATGGTGGCAGGAATGTCGCCCTCCGCCGCATCGGTGAAGTAGCGGATGAACCGGCTGCCCATGATGACCAGCAACAGCACGCCGGCAACGGCGGCCATGGTGAGCAGGATCTCGCGGGTCAGGTATCGAAAAATGATCATGCAGCGGTCTTCCATGCAATGGCGCCATGCCTTGAGTACACTGGGGTGATTCGGCAGGCCCCGGAGCCGTGCCGGCATTATCCAGAATCCCCCATCGCTTGTCTTGTGGAGTCACCATGGAATTCCCAGTTCAGACGGCCAATCCCGCCAAGGCCGAAGCGGCCTGTCTCGTGGTCCCGGTTTTCAAGGATGGCGATCTGCTGCCTGCCGCCGCCAAGCTCGACGACGCCAGCGAGCGGCTGATCGGCCAGTTGATCGAGCGCGGCGACTTCGATGCCAAGCTGGGCAACGTGCAACTGCTCCCCTTCGCCCCCGGCCTCAGCGCCGACCGCCTGATGCTGGTGGGGCTGGGCGAGCGCGGCAAGTGCCAGGAGCGGGCCTTCATCAAGGCGCTGGATGCCGCCTTCACCGCAGTCGCCGGCCTGCCGGTGGAAGACGTCGCCGTGGCCTTCACCGACGTCCCCGTGCCTGAGCGTAGCATTGCCTGGAAGGCACGCATGACCGCCGAGGCGGCACAGCGTGCGGTCTATCGCTTCGACGAGTTCAAATCGGAGAAGGCCCCGCGCCCGCGGCTCGACAAGGTCGCCCTGCTGCTCAGCGACAGCGAGGCCGCCGACGAAGCCCGCGAAGGCGCCCGTATCGGCAATGCCGTGGGCCAGGGCGTGGCCTATACCCGCACCCTGGGCAACCTGCCGGGCAACGTCTGCACGCCGAGCTACCTGGCCGATCAGGCCGAGCAGCTCGGCCGCGAGTCGGGCGGCGCCCTCACGGTCGAGATCCTCGACGAGGCGGCGCTGGAGGAGCTCGGCGCCCACAGCCTGCTCTCGGTGGGCCGCGGCAGCGAGCAGCCCTCACGGCTGATCGTGATGAAGTACCAGGGCGCCGAGAACGCCGACGAGGCCCCTCACGTACTGGTCGGCAAAGGCATCACCTTCGATACCGGCGGCATCTCGCTCAAGCCCGGCGAGGCCATGGACGAGATGAAGTTCGACATGTGCGGCGCGGCCAGCGTGTTCGGCACCGCCAAGGCGGTACTCGGCATCCGCCCCAAGCTCAACCTGGTGTTCATCGTCGCCGCCGCCGAGAACATGCCCGACGGTCGCGCCACCAAGCCCGGCGACATCATCAAGACGCTGAAAGGCCTCACCGTGGAAGTGCTCAACACCGACGCCGAGGGGCGCCTGGTGCTGTGCGACGCGCTGACCTACGCCGAGCGCTTCGAGCCTGCCAGCGTGGTCGACATCGCCACCCTCACCGGCGCGGCGATCATCGCCCTGGGCCACCACGCCACCGGCCTGCTCTCCAACGACGACGACCTGGCGCTGGACCTGCTCGACGCCGGCGAGGCGGCCTGGGACCGCGCCTGGCACCTGCCGCTGTGGGACGAGTACAAGGAGCAGCTCGACTCCAACTTCGCCGACATGGCCAACATCGGCGGTCGCCCGGCCGGCACCATCACCGCGGCCTGCTTCCTCTCGCGCTTCGCCGACAAGTTCCCCTGGGCGCACCTGGACATCGCCGGCACCGCCTGGACCTCGGGCAAGCAGAAGGGTGCCAGCGGCCGCCCGGTGGGGCTGTTGACCCAATACCTGCTCGACCGCGAGGAAGAGGCGCGCCAGGTCGAGAGCGGAAGCTGACGCGCCAAGGTTGCCATCCCGGGCGCCAACCGTTACATCTGTCGCATCAGGCGCTCCGGCGGCATCCGCCGGAGCGCCGAAAAGCTCAATAAATCGCCGGAATCCCGGCATAGCGGAGACCCATTTGCCGTGCCCAACGCCACTTTCGACATGCTGCCCACCGCGACGCCCACGGCAGCCAACATTCGCGCCGACATTCTCGCCAACCCCGGTTTCGGCCTGCACTTCACCGATCACATGGCCCACGTGCGCTGGACGGCCGACGCCGGCTGGCACGGCCACGAAGTGCGTCCCTACGGCCCGCTGACCCTCGACCCGGCGGCCGCCGTGCTGCACTACGGCCAGGAGATCTTCGAGGGCATCAAGGCCTACCGCCATGCCGACGGCTCGGTGTGGTCGTTTCGCCCGGAGAAGAACGCCGAGCGCTTTCGTCGCAGCGCACGCCGCCTGGCGCTGCCGGAGCTCGACGACGAAACCTTCGTCGAGTCGCTGCGCGCGCTGATGCAGCTCGACCAGGGCTGGGTGCCCACGCCCAAGAACGCGGGCGACGAATCGAGCCTCTACCTGCGCCCGTTCATGATCGCCAGCGAGAAATTCCTCGGCGTGCGCCCGGCCAAGGAAGTCGACTACTACGTGATCGCCTCCCCCGCCGGGGCCTACTTCAAGGGCGGCATCGCCCCGGTGTCGATCTGGCTCTCCTCGCACTACAAGCGCGCCGCCCCCGGCGGCACCGGCTTCGCCAAGTGCGGCGGCAACTACGCCGCCTCGCTGGCCGCCCAGAAGGAAGCCGAGAAGCACGGCTGCAGCCAGGTCGCCTTCCTCGACGCCGCCGAGAACAAGTGGATCGAGGAGCTGGGCGGCATGAACCTGTTCTTCGTCTACAAGGACGGCCGCCTGGTCACCCCGCGCCTGACCGACACCATTCTCGAGGGCGTGACCCGCGACTCGGTGCTGACCCTCGGCCGCGATGAAGGCCTGACCCCGGAAGAGCGCGCCATCAGCATCGACGAGTGGCGCGACGGCGTAGCCTCCGGCGATATCGCCGAAGTCTTCGCCTGCGGTACCGCGGCGGTGATCACCCCGGTGGGCCAGCTGGTCACCGAAGAGGGCACCGTGCAGATGCCCGACGCCGGCAACGAGATCGCCAAGCGCCTGCGCGGCAAGCTGCTCGATCTGCAGTACGGCCGGGCCGAAGATAAGCACGGTTGGTTGACCAAGCTGATCTGACAAAAGGATTCCCTGCTGCATTCACGACGGGAATCCATTCTTCGCTAGTAACGCCATTAGAAGAGGGGCGTCGGGGACAGGGTGAAGAGGAGGTCTTTTGCCATGGATGGCAAAAGTAGCGCCCAGGGATGGGTTCACAGCGCCTCCTCGTAACCCTGTCGCCGACAAAGCCCCTCTGCCACCGAGGTCAGAGAGTCCACATGACCCAGGTCGACTTCTACATTTTGCCTGATACAACCCTCGAGGCACGGCTCGACTTCGCCTGCCGGCTGGCCGAGACCATCGCCGGCAAGGGCTACCGGCTGCACCTGCACGTCGAGGACGAGGCCATGGCCAGCGATCTCGACGAGCGGCTGTGGACCTTCCGCCCCGACGCCTACCTGCCCCACGCCCTGCTCGGCAGCGAGATGGCCGAGAGCGTAGCGGTGACCATCGGCTGGGAACAGCCGCCCGAGCCGAGCGCCGAAGCGCCCATGGCGCTGCTCAACCTCGACCCGGGCATCCCCGAGTGGTTCTCGCGCTTCGAGCGGGTCGCCGAGATCATCAACCAGCACCAGCAGGTGCTCGTCGCCAAGCGCGAGTGCTGGCAGACCTACAAGCAGCGCGGTTATCCCGTCAAGGCACATCAACTCAAGGGGTGAACCCCGCTTCAAGGTTGCGGGAGGCTGCCGGGACCGGGGCTGATCCGGCGGCAGGGCTGCGAGGAGGCGCTGTGAACCCATCCCTGGGCGCTACTTTTGCCATCCATGGCAAAAGACCTCCTCTTCGTCCTGCCCCCGGCGCCCCTCTGAAGTGTTAACACACCTGGCTGACGCCCACTCCCCCATCGCGCTATAATCGAGCCCATTTTTCGCACGCTTTCGATGACTTCCCGCCGCCCGGCCCCACGACCCGGCGGCGATCATTTCTGGACCCGGAACGCCCCATGGACAAGACCTACCAACCCGAGCAGATCGAATCCCGCTGGTACGAGCGCTGGGAGGCCGACGGCCGCTTCGCCCCCTCGGGCGAGGGCGAACCCTACTCGATCATGATCCCGCCGCCCAACGTCACCGGCAGCCTGCACATGGGCCACGCGTTCCAGGACACCATCATGGACACGCTGATCCGCTGGCGCCGCATGCAGGGCAACAACACCCTGTGGCAGGTGGGCACCGACCACGCCGGCATCGCCACCCAGATGCTGGTCGAGCGCAAGGTCGCCGCCGAAGAGGGCAAGAGCCGCCACGACCTGGGCCGCGAGGCGTTCATCGACAGGGTGTGGGAGTGGAAGCACGAATCCGGCGGCCATATCACCCGCCAGCTGCGCCGCATGGGCGCCAGCGTCGACTGGTCGCGCGAGCGCTTCACCATGGACGATGGCTTCTACAAGGCGGTGCAGGAAGTCTTCGTGCGGCTCTATGAAGAGGACCTGATCTATCGCGGCAAGCGCCTGGTCAACTGGGACCCCACCCTGCACACCGCCATCTCCGACCTCGAGGTCGAGAACCGCGAGCAGCAGGGCCAGTTCTGGCACTTCCGCTATCCGCTGGCCGACGGCGTGACGACCGATGCCGGCCTCGACTATCTGGTGGTCGCCACCACCCGCCCCGAGACCCTGCTTGGCGATACCGGCGTGGCGGTCAACCCCGAAGATCCGCGCTACGCCTCGCTGATCGGCAAGTTCGTCGAGCTGCCCTTGGTCGGCCGCCGCATCCCCATCGTCGCCGACGAGCACGCCGACATGGAGAAGGGCTCCGGCTGCGTGAAGATCACCCCGGCCCACGACTTCAACGACTACGAGGTGGGTCGCCGCCACGGCCTGCCGCTGATCAACGTCTTCACCCAGGACGCGGCAATCCTGCCCCAGGCCGAGGCCTTCGACATCCAGGGCCGCCCGCTGCCCGAAATCGATTTGAGCCTGCCCCAGGCCTACGCCGGACTGGACCGCTTCGAGGCGCGCAAGCGGATCGTCGCCGACATGGAGTCCGCCGGGCTGCTCGAGCAGATCGAAACCGTCAACAACACCCTGCCCTTTGGGGACCGCTCCGGCGACGTCATCGAGCCACTGCTCACGGATCAGTGGTTCGTCGCCGTGGAGAGCCTGGCCAAGCCGGCCATCGCCGCGGTGGAGAACGGCGACATCCAGTTCGTGCCCAAGAACTACGAGAACATGTACTTCTCGTGGATGCGCGACCTGCAGGACTGGTGCATCTCGCGTCAGCTATGGTGGGGCCACCGTATTCCCGCCTGGTACGACGCCGAGGGCAACGTCTATGTCGCCCGCACCGAGGCCGAGGCGCGCGAGAAGCATGGGCTTGGCGCCGACGTCGCCCTGACCCAGGACGAAGACGTGCTCGACACCTGGTTCAGCTCGGGGCTGTGGACCTTCGGCACCCTGGGCTGGCCGGAGCAGACCCCGGAGCTCACGACCTTCCACCCCTCCAGCGTGCTGGTCACCGGCTTCGACATCATCTTCTTCTGGGTCGCGCGGATGATCATGCTGACCCTCAAGTTCACCGGCGAGGTGCCGTTCAAGACCGTCTACGTGCACGGCCTGGTGCGCGACGGCCAGGGCCAGAAGATGTCCAAGTCGAAGGGCAACGTGCTCGACCCCATCGACCTGATCGACGGCATCACCCTGGACGAGCTGCTCGAGAAGCGCACCGGCAACATGATGCAGCCGCAGAAGGCCAAGGCCATCGCCAAGGCCACCCGCGACGAGTTCCCCGAGGGCATCGAGCCCCACGGCACCGATGCGCTGCGCTTCACCTTCCTCTCCCAGGCCACCACCGGGCGCGACATCAAGTTCGACATGGGCCGCCTCGACGGCTACCGCAACTTCTGCAACAAGCTGTGGAACGCCTCGCGCTACGTGCTGATGAACGCCGAGGGCCAGGACTGCGGGGTCTCTCTCGAAGGTCAGGGCGAGAGCGTCGAGCTGTCGCTGGCCGACCGCTGGATCGTCTCGCGTCTGCAGCAGACCGAGGCCCAGGTAACCAAGGCGATGGAGGAGTTCCGCTTCGACCACGCCTCCCAGGCACTCTACGAGTTCGTCTGGAACGAGTACTGCGACTGGTACCTGGAGCTCTCCAAGCCGGTGCTGTGGGACGATAACGCCAGCATCGAGGCCAAGCGCGGCACCCGCCGCACCCTGGTGCGGGTGCTGGAGGCGATCCTGCGCCTGGCCCACCCGATGATGCCGTTCATCTCCGAGGAGATCTGGCAGCGCGTGGCTCCCCTGGCGGGCAAGGCTGCGGGCGACGGCAGAGAATCGATCATGGCGCAGCCGTGGCCCGTGGCCGAGCAGGAGAAGATCGACGAGCAGGCGACCCGCGACATCGAGTGGCTCAAGGGCGTGATCGTGGCGGTGCGCAACGTGCGCGCCGAGATGAACATCGCTCCGGGCAAGCCGCTCGACGTGCTGCTGACCAAGGGCTCGCAGGCGGATCGCGAACGCCTCGAGGCCAACCGCCTGTTCCTCGCCAAGCTGGCCAAGCTGGAAAGCGCCACCTGGCTCGACGACCCGAGCCAGGCGCCGCTGTCGGCCACGCAACTGGTCGGCGACATGGAGGTGCTGGTGCCCATGGCCGACCTGATCGACAAGGACGCCGAGCTCGCCCGCCTGGCCAAGGAGATCGACAAGCAGGACAAGCTGATCGGCGGCATCGAGAACAAGCTCGGCAACGAGAGCTTCGTGGCCAAGGCGCCGGAAGCGGTGGTCGAGAAGGAGCGCGGCAAGCTCAAGGAGTACCAGGCGGCTCGCGCCGTACTGCTCGAACAGCGCGACAAGATCGCCGCGCTGTGATCCAGCGGCCCGAAACCGCCGCGTGGTGACTTTTCAGCGGCCCGGAGATGACGCCAATGCCTCGAGACGACAGCAGCATGGCCAGCCAGAGCCACGGCTTGACCCTCGAGGCGATTCGCCCGCTGTTTCCGCTGCTCGAGCGCAACAGCGCCGGGGCGATCCTGGTCGACGAGGCGAGCCGCCTCATCTGGATCAACGCCTGCTACTGCCGGCTGCTGGGCATCGACGACCCGGCCCGCGTCATCGGCCGCCCGGTCGCCGAGGTGATTCCCCGCACCCGCATGCCCGAAGTGGTGCGCAGCGGGCGCCCCATCCTGCTCGACATCATGGAGTACCAGGCGCGACAGCTGGTGGTCACCCGGTTGCCGCTGCACGACCCGGCCAGCGGCCGGGTCAACGGCGCGGTGGCCTTCATCGTGTTCGACGACCTGGAGCCGCTGACGCCGCTGATCGGCAAGTACCGCCGCCTGCAGCACGACCTGGCGGTGGCCCGGCGCGCCCTGGCCCAACGCGGTTCGCGCTACGCGCTGGCCGATTTCGTCGGCGCCAGCCCGGCAGTACTGGAGGTCAAGCGCCGCGCCCGTCTGGCCGCCGCCCGGGCCACGCCGGTGCTGCTGCTGGGCGAGACCGGCACCGGCAAGGAGGTGCTGGCCCAGGCCATCCACGGCGACTCGCCACGGGGGGCCAGCCCCTTCGTCGCCGTCAACGTCGCCGCGGTGCCGGAGAACCTGCTCGAGGCCGAGTTCTTCGGCGTCGCGCCGGGTGCCTACACCGGCGCCGACAAGCGCACCCGCCAGGGCAAGTTCCAGCTCGCCGACGGCGGCACCCTGTTCCTCGACGAGGTCGGCGACATGCCGCTGCCGCTGCAAGCCAAGCTGCTGCGCGCGCTGCAGGAGGGCGAGGTGGAACCGCTGGGCTCCAACGAGATCAAGTGTGTCGACGTACGCGTGATGGCCGCCACCAGCCGCGACCTGGAAGCCATGGTCGAGGAGGGCAGCTTCCGCTCCGACCTCTACTATCGTCTCAACGTGCTGCGCATCCAGGTACCGCCGCTACGCGAGCGCCTCGCCGACCTGGGTATCCTGTGCGAGACCCTGCTCGGACGGATCGCGGCGGAAAGCGGTGAGCCACGCGCCGAGATCACCTCGGAGGCGGTGGCCCTGCTGCAACGTCACTCCTGGCCCGGCAATATCCGCGAGCTACGCAACGTGCTCGAGCAGACCCTGGCGCTGAACGAGGCCTGCAGCGTGATCGACGTGCCGGAACTGCGTACCGCCCCACCCCACGCCAGCATGACAAACCCGCTGCCGCCGCCCACCTCCGCGGTACGCCCGCTTGCCGAAGTGGTGCTCGCCGCCGAGCGAGATGCCCTGCATAACGCCCTGGCCGCCTGCGGCGGCAACAAGTCCCGGGCAGCCCGCATGCTGGGCATTCCACGCTCGGTGCTGTACGACAAGCTCGCCCGACTGTCCGAAAAACCAGACATGTGACCGCATTTCCGGACAAAATCGCTTTCCACCAAGGTCTAATAATGTCCGTAATTTCGGACACTCCCGCTATTTCCCTCACCCCGACGAACACATAACCAGCTGAAATAAAAAGACTTCTCCGAAGTGGCATGAAGCCTGCAATGACTTAGTCACGCGTCATGTGTTGACGCGACGTCGCGGCCAGCCGCGGCACATCGAGTCACATGGCTGCAACGACAGCGCCAACCATAGGCGCTGCGACGACAACAAAGCACAAGGAGCCTTCATGTCGTTCATTCCGTCTCTCGCCACTCGCCTTCGCCCGCTCACCCTCGGAGTAACCGCCGCCACCTTGATGGTCGGTGCCGCAGGCACCACGACCGCCGAGGCTCAGGAGCGGGTGCGTTGGCAGGTGCCCATCGCCTTTCCGTCCCACTTGGTCGGTCTGAGCACGCCTGTGCGTTTCCTCAGCGAATCCCTGGATCAAGCATCCGGCGGCAACATCAACCTGCGCTACTACGAGCCGGGTGAGCTGATTCCGCCGTTCGAGATTCTCGATGCCGTTTCCGAGGGTCGCTACGACGCCGGTTTCACCTGGGTCGGCTACGATCAGGGCAGCATTCCCGCGCTGCCGCTGTTCGCCGGCGCACCGTTCGGCATGGAGCCGCCCGCCTACCTGGCCTGGCACTACTTTGGCGGCGGCGCCGAGCTGCTCGAGGAGATCTACGAGGACTACAACGTCCAGCCACTGCTGTGCAGCATGATCGGCCCGGAAGCCGCGGGCTGGTTCGCCGAGCCGCTGGAAGACCTCGATCAGATCGACGGCCTGCGCATTCGTTTTGCCGGTATCGGCGGACGCGTGATGGAGCGCCTGGGCGCCTCCGTGACCATGATCCCCGGCGGCGAGCTCTACCAGGCCATGGAGCGCGGCACCATCGATGCCATGGAGTTCTCCGCCCCGGCGGTGGACCGCATCCTGGGCATGCAGGAGATCGTGCAGAACTACGTGCTGCCGGGCTGGCACCAGACCTTCACCACTGCCCACCTGCTGATCAACAAGGACAGCTGGGAATCGCTGGAGCCCCAGACCCGCGCCATGATCGACATGGGCTGCCGGGCCGCCACCCTCTTCGGCTACTCCGAGAGCGAGATGGAGAATCCCAAGGCGCTGCGTGACTTCGAGGAAGAGGGCGTCAACGCCCAGGTGCTCTCCGACGAGATCCTCGGCGAGCTGCGCCGGGTGACCAACGAGGTGCAGGCCGAGATCGCCGCCGAGAACGACATGTTCCGCCGCGTGCTCGAGAGCCAGCGCGAGTTCATGAAGGTGCACGGCAACTGGCATGTGAAAGGTCACCTGCCGCGCTCCTACTACGCGCCGGAAAATCTCGAGGACTAAGAACGCCCGGCCCGAATGGGAATGCGCCTGTCGCCTACCGATTCGGCCCGCGTGACGTCTCCCGTCCTCACGCAGTACCGGCCGTCGCCTACTGGCGGCGGCTGGCTTCCATCTCCTTGTCTCGGAGTTACCCATGAGCATGCATGACTCGGCGACCCCGGCGCCGGAGGGGCACTCCGCGCCGCCTGAGCTGCCCACCAACCGCCTGAGCTATCGTCTCGACATGACCATCCTGCTGTTCGGCCGGGCCATCTCCTGGCTGTGGCTGGTCACCCTGGCGGTGGTGCTGACCAATGTGGTCAATCGATTCATTCTCGGCCGCGGCTCCATCGCCGTGGAGGAGCTCTCCTGGCATCTGTTCGGCGCCACCATGATTCTGACCCTGGCCTATGCCGTGGTCAGCGACGATCACGTGCGCGTCGACGTGATCCGCGAGAAGTTTTCGCTGCGCACCCAGGCCTGGATCGAACTGCTGGCCATCGTGCTGCTGGCCCTGCCGATCCTCTATCTGATGGTGGAGCAGCTGTACCAGTACGGTTACCGCTCCTACCTGCGTGGCGAACGCTCCCAGGCCCCCAGCGGCCTGCCCTATCGCTTCATCATCAAGACCCTGATTCCCATCGGCCTGACGCTGGTGGCGGTGGCGCTGTTCTCGCGCGTTCTGCGATGCAGCACGCTGCTGTTCGGCTTCCCCCGGCGCATTCACAAGACGACTCCGCGGCAATAGCCGCCGCGCCGAGCTGAAAGACGCCACGTTCACCAGAAGAGATCGACTATGGGACTGGAACAATTTCTCGTGCTGGCGATGTTCGCCAGCTTCATGAGCCTGCTGCTGCTGGGCTTCCCGGTGGCCTGGTCGCTGGCCGGCGTGGGCTTCGCCTTCGCCGTGGTCGGCCACGTGCTGGTGGAGTACATGGCCGCCGACCTGTGGTTCTCCTGGGGCGGCACCATCGGCGTACTCGACCGGCGCATCTACGGTATCGTCGCCAACGAGCTGATGGTGGCCCTGCCGCTGTTCATCTTCATGGGCATCATGCTCGACCGCTCCGGCATCGCCGAGCGGCTGATGAACTCCCTGGTACGCGTGCTGGGCGGACTGCGCGGCGGCTACGCCGTGACCGTGGTCATCGTCGGCGTGCTGCTGGCCGCCTCCACTGGCATCGTCGGCGCCTCGGTGGTGCTGCTCGGCATGCTTTCGCTGGGGCCGATGATGCGCGCCCAGTACAACAAGTCGCTGGCGGTAGGCACCGCCTGCTCGGTGGGCACCCTCGGCATTCTGGTGCCGCCCAGCATCATGCTGGTGCTGATGGCCGACCGCATGGGCACTTCCGACGCCTCCGTCGGGCGCCTGTTCATGGCCGCACTGGTGCCCGGCGTGATGCTGGGGGTGATGTACATCGCCTTCATTCTGATCGCCGCCTACCTGAAGAAGGACCTGGCGCCCGCGCCCAAGGATCGCGAGCCGCTGAATGCCCGCGCATTCATGCAGGTGTTCATCGCCGTGCTGCCGCCGCTGGGGCTGATACTCGCCGTGCTCGGCTCGATCTTCACCGGTTTCGCCACCACCACCGAGGCGTCGGCAGTGGGCGCGCTGGGCGCCATGCTGCTGGCCCTGCTAAATCGTCGGCTCAACCTGGCAACCCTGCGCCATGCGCTCTACCAGACCAGCCGCACCACCGCCTTCATCTTCGCCATCTTCATCGGCGCCACCGTCTTTGCCGCGGTGCTGCGCGGGCTGGGCGGCGACGACGTGGTGCGCATGGCCCTCACCGGGTTGCCCTTCAGCGAGACCGGCATCGTGCTGACCATCCTGCTGGTGGTGTTCCTGCTCGGCTTCTTCCTCGACTGGGTGGAGATCACGCTGATCATCCTGCCGCTGGTGGCGCCGGTGGTCTTCAGCCTGGGGGTCGACCCGCTGTGGTTCGCCATGCTGTTCGCCATCTGTCTGCAGACTTCGTTCCTGACGCCACCGGTGGGCTTCGCGCTGTTCTACATCAAGGGGGTCTGTCCGCCGGGCATCACCACTCGTGACATCTATCTGGGCGTCGCGCCTTTCGTGGCCATCCAGTTGACCGGGCTGTTGCTGGTGTTCTTCTTCGCCCCGCTGGCGACTTGGCTGCCCAACGAGATCTATGGCGGTCGCTGACATTCCGACAAGGAGAAAGACATGCAACTGACCGACAAGACGGCCCTGATCACCGGGGCGGCAGGTGGCATCGGACGCGCCATTGCCGAGCGCTATGCCAGCGAAGGGGCCAGGGTGGCGGTGGCCGACCTCGACCTGGCTGCTGCCGAAGCCACGGTCGCCCAGATCCGTGCCAGCGGCGGGCAGGCCATGGCGCTGACCATGGATGTGACCGACGAGGCAGCGGTCGACGCCGGCGTCGAGCGAATCGTCGCCGAGTGGGGTCGCCTGGACATCGCCATCGCCAACGCCGGCATTCAGCACATCGCCCCGTTGCACAGCCTGAGCTTCGCCGACTGGCGCAAGGTGCTGGCGGTGCATCTGGACGGCGCCTTCCTGGTGACCAGCGCGGCCCTGCGTCAGATGTACCGTCAGGAGAGCGGCGGCTGTCTGATCTACATGGGCTCGGTGCACAGCAAGCTGGCCTCGCCGCTGAAGGCGCCCTACGTGGCAGCCAAGCACGGTCTGCTGGGGCTTTGCCGTACCGTGGCCAAGGAGGGCGCGAAGCACCGGGTGCGGGCCAACATGATCTGCCCCGGCTTCGTGCGCACGCCCTTGGTGGAGCGCCAGATTCCCGAGCAGGCCGCCGTACTGGGCATTTCAGAAGAGGCGGTGATACGCGACGTGATGCTCAAGGATACCGTCGACGGCGAATTCACCACCCTGGAGGACATCGCCGAGTTGGCGCTGCACCTGGCCGCCTTCCCCAGCGCGGCGCTGACGGGGCAGTCGGTGGTGGCCAGCCACGGCTGGTACATGCAATAGGGAAACACAGCACAAATACCTGCGCGAGCGAATCGCTGCGTTGCGCGGTGCTCGGAATCCTCACATATACCCCATATGCTCCGGTTCCTGTGCTCCGTGCGCCTTGCGCTTCATCTCGCTCGTCAATTTGTGCAGCATTTCCTCAAATACCGTGAGCATTAGGGAACGCTGTTCTGCAACGCAGCTTTCCCCTAGAATGGGGGCATCGACCATCAACCGTGCCGATGCCCTCATGCCTCATACCGAACCGACCTTCGCGCCTGGCCGCATTCTCGTCTTCAACCTGCTGGGTGCACTGCTGGTGTGGTCCTGGCTATCTCCCGGCCTGATGTTCTGGACCGAGCTAGACGATGCAGTATTCTTCGCCACCAACGCCTGGCTGACCGAGGACAACGAGACCTGGGTGCTGTTCGTGGCGGCGGTGAACAACCGCCTGTTCGACGTGGTCAGCCTGATGATCCTGCTGGCAATTTACCTGTGGGCCATCAGCCGCGACCCCGACCCCACCCATCGTATGCTGCGCTGGGGCGGCATCGGCGTCACCATGCTGTTGACCGCGGTGTTCATCGCCCAGGGCTTCCGCATGGTGGTGCCCTACACGCACCCCAGCCCTACGCTGGTGTACGACAACGTCAACCTGATCACGGAAATGGTCGACTTCTCGACCAAGGACAGCTCGGGCAGCAGCTTCCCCGGCGATCATGGCGTGAATCTGTTCCTCTTCACCGCCTTCATGTGGCGCTTCGCCGGCCTCCGGGTGATGCTGGTCAGCGCCGTTTTCGCCGTGCTGCTCAGCGCCCCGCGCATTCTCAGCGGCGCCCACTGGTTCAGTGATGTCTTCTTCGCGGCGCTGATGATCAACCTAATCGTCACGCCCTGGATACTGCTGACACCGGTGGCCCCCGGGCTTTCCCGGGCCATTACCGCGGGACTGGTCAAGGCCCGCAACGCTCTCCCAAGCCGTTAACCAATCTGTGTTCGACCCACGAAAAAGCGCGGCCTTGGCCGCGCTTTTTCATTGCCTCAGTTCGCCTTGCGCCAGCCGCCCAGTACCCGCTGATCGCGGCCGAAGAACACCAGCCGGTCGTGGTCGATGAGGAAGCGGTAGGCGTTCTCCATCATCCCGGTGACGCGCTTGGCGTCGTCGAGCTGAGGGCAGCCGCGCCGCGTGGTGCCCAGCTCGCCGAACTGGATGCGGTTGCCCCCGTCGAGATTCACCCGCCCATTGATCTCGTTGCAGCCATCGCTGCCGGTGACGCGACCGTCGGGTGAAACGATGAAATGGGGCGTCTCGGGCATGGAGAGACGTTCGTTGGTGCCGATCAGCAGCAGGTTCCAGCGCTGCCCCACCACTGGATGGTCGCTGGAGACACGGGGCTGGTCTTGTCGAGCGGGCTCGGTGGGCTTGCCGCCGCACGCGGCCAGGGACATGGCCACGAGCGCCAGCAGCAGCGCTCGGCCAGGCAGAGTCTTGATCATCGAGAGAGTCGTTCCTTATTCTCGTCGCGGGTTCTTACCAGGAGCCGGTATTCGGCATCGAGGCCCAGGGCTCCTTGGCCGGCAGCGCATCGCCCTTCTGCAGCAGCTCGATGGAGATGCCGTCGGGGCTGCGCACGAAGGCCATGTGGCCGTCGCGGGGCGGACGGTTGATGGTCACGCCGGCATTCTGCAGCCGTTCGCACAGGGCGTAGATGTCGTCGACCCGATAGGCCAGGTGGCCGAAGTTGCGCCCGCCGCCGTACTCTTCCGGGTCCCAGTTGTAGGTCAGCTCCAGCTCCGGCGCCTTGAGTTCGGCGGAGCGCGACTCGTCCTCGGGAGCCGCCAGGAATACCAGCGTGAAGCGCCCCTTCTCGTTCTCCTTGCGCCGCACCTCCTTCAACCCCAGCAGGTCGCAGTAGAAGCGCAGCGACGCATCCAGGTCGCTGACTCGAACCATGGTGTGCAGGTACTGCATGAGCCCTCCTAGCCAATCAAAAACTCAATTCAGTGAGTATACTCGCTGAAGATGGCCGGCGTCCGATCCTCATGCTGCCAGGTCAGTACGGCATAGTCGTCGTAGCGGCCGGTTTCCATGCCGGGCGAGCCGTGCGGCATGCCCGGCACCGTCAGCCCTACCACGTCGGGCCGCTCCTCGAGCAGACGCTTGATGTCGGCGGCCGGCACGTGGCCCTCGATCACGTAGCCGTCGATCAGCGCCGTGTGGCAGGAGGCAAGCTCGGGCGTGACGCCATGCTCGATCTTGATCGAGCGCATGTCGCGGGTCTTGTGCTGATTCACCTCGAATCCCGCCTCTCGGAGGTGATCGGCCCAGTCGGTGCAGCAGCCGCAATTGGGATCCTGGTACATCTCCACCACCGAGCCGGCCTGGGTGCTGGTGCCGGGGGTGAAGGCAAGGTAGAGGGCCAGGGCACCACCGCCCAGCAGGGAGAGCGCGGTCACCTTTTTCGTCTTGCGGTTCATGGGTAGGCTTTTCATGCTGGGTGGCTCCTGAAGCGTTGACGCCGGATAATGGAATCGTGACAAGCCGCCGATGGCTTGCCAATACCCACTAAGGGAAAGAGAGCGGAAATGTCGCACTATTGTGATCTGGCACCAGGTCATCCATGGCACGGCCCTTACCACGAGAAGGAGTACGGCTTTCCCGTCAGGGACGACACGGCGCTGTTCGAACGCCTGGTACTGGAGATCAACCAGGCCGGCCTGTCATGGCTGACGGTACTCAAGAAGCGCGAAGCGTTTCGTCATGCCTTCGACAACTTCGACATTGCCAAGGTTGCAGCCTACGGCGAGAGTGAACGCGAGCGCCTGCTCGGCGATGCCGGCATCATCCGCAATCGACTCAAGGTGGAGGCGGCGATCCACAACGCTGGCGTCATCCTGGCACTGCGCGACGCCCACGGCAGCTTTGCGGCCTGGCTCGACTATCACCATCCGCTGACGAAAGCGGAGTGGGTCAAGCTGTTTCGCCGCACCTTTCGCTTCACCGGCCCCGAGATCGTCGGTGAGTTCCTGATGAGCACCGGCTATCTGCCGGGAGCCCATCATGTCGAGTGCCCGGTGCATCGGCATATCCTGGCCTGCGGCCCGGCATGGTACACACGCCAAGGGCCAGACTAGATTCAAGGAAAGACGAGGAGTCCAAACGGATGGATACCCTGACGCAGGCCGCACTGGGTGCGGCCGTGGGCGGCACCGTACTGGGACGGCGGCTGGGGCGCAAGGCGGTGCTGATCGGCGCGGCGCTGGGCACCCTGCCCGACTTCGATGTGTTCCTGGATTATGGCGATGCCGTGCTCAACGTTACCGAGCACCGTGGCTTCACCCACTCGCTGTTCGTGCTGACCGGGTTCGGCACCCTGCTGGCACTGCTTGCCCGGCGCTTCGCTCCAGCCCGCGACATCACGCTGGGGCGCTGGTGGGCCTTCTTCGTACTGTGCCTGGTCACCCACCCGCTGCTCGACGTGCTGACCACCTACGGCACCCAGCTCTGGTGGCCGCTGAACGTTCGCCCCAGCGCCTGGCCGGTGGTCTTCATCATCGACCCCCTCTACACCCTGCCGCTGCTGGTGGGCATCGGTTTCGCCATGGCGACGGGCAACGGCTTTCGCGGCCCCGCCTGGGGGCTGGCGCTCTCCTGCGCCTATCTGGCCTTTGCCATGCTCGCCAAGGGGGTCGTGGAACACCGGCTCGAGCCGGTACTCGCGGAGCACGGGATCGAAGATGCGCCGCGGCTGGTGCAGCCCACCCCGTTCAACACCTTGCTGTGGCGGGCAACGATCATCGACGGCGACCGACACTACGAAACCCTGGTGGGGCTGTTCGACGGCGCCGAGCCACCGCTATTGGAGATCTTTCGTCGTGGTGCCGAGCTGGAGGCGGACGCCCTGGCTCTGGAGAAGGGAGAGCGTCTGGACTGGTTCGCCGGCCCCTACCTGCGCTATGAGGTGCGCGAGCGCAACGGCCGGGAAACCCTGATCGCTACCGACGTACGCCTGGGTTTCCCGGGGTTCTATGCCTTCAGCTACGCCCTGGCGACGCGCGAAGGAGAGACGTGGCAGCCGCTGGAGCCCACCGAGATGGTGACGCCTGACTCTCGGGCCGACAGGGAGGCGCTGGGCCAACTGGCCGCCCGCGTTTTCTCTCCCGAGGCCAGGCTGTGCACCAGCGACTTCGTCACCGACCGCTGGGTGGCGGACGTGCCAGAGGCGTGTTGAGGCTTACAGCCTCTCGACCAGCGAGTCGATGGCCTGGCGAGCCTCCTTGAGCGCGGCATTGCGCAGGCCGTCGCCCATGGCAAGTCCTTCGGCATAGATCGTCGAGACGTCGGTGATACCGATCATGCCCAGCATCGCCTTGAGATGCGGTGTCTGGGTATCGTTCTCGGTGCCGGCGTACTGCCCGCCGCGGGCGGCCAGGATCACGGCGCGCTTGCCCTTCACCAGGCCCACCGGACCCTGCTCGGTATAGCGGAAGGTGGTGCCGGCGCGCATCACCCGGTCGAACCAGGCCTTGAGCTGGGACGGAATGCCGAAGTTGTACATCGGCACGGCCAGCACCAGCACGTCGTGGGCCTGCAGCTCATCGATCAGGTCGTCGGAACGCTGGGCCAGCACCTGCTGCTCGGCGGAACGCTCGTCGGCCGCCACCTGCCAGCTGGAGAGCTCCTCCAGCCCCAGATGGGGCAGCGAGTCGACGGCCAGGTCGCGGTGGGTGATGGCGAGTTCGTCGCGCCCGGCGGCGCGCTCACGAAGGTGGTTGGCCAAAGCATTGGACTGGCCGTGCTCACCGAGGATGGATGAAGTAACGAGAAGAATACGGGTAGCCATGACGATCTCCCAGGTTGGGGTGGTGTTGATCGTCATGTTACGTGCAATTTTTGCCATTAAAAGCGCATAGTTTTGCACTTATCGTTCGATAAAAACGAAAATCTATCGCAGCAAAAGGCCCTGCCTATCGGCAGGGCCATGCTCAACTCGACACTCAGCCAAATGAATCGCTGAGCGGGAGCTTACGCCGATCGCACGCTCAGGAACTGAAGTTCTGGGCGACGAAATCCCAATTCAGCACGTTCCACACGTTCTCCAGGTACTTCGGACGCGCGTTGCGGTAATCGATGTAGTAGGCGTGTTCCCACACGTCGATGGTCATCAGCGGGGTCTGACCGTGAGCGATGGGGGTGTCGGCATTGCTGGTGTTGACGATGTCGACGCCGCCGTCAGCGGTCTTGATCAGCCAAGTCCAGCCGGAGCCGAAGTTGGCCACGGCGTTGGCGTTGAAGGTTTCCTTGAACTTGGCGAAGGAGCCGAACTTGGCGTTGATCGCCTCGGCCAGCGCGCCGCTCGGCTCGCCGCCGCCGTTGGGCGAGAGGCAGTGCCAGTAGAAGGTGTGGTTCCACACCTGGGCTGCCTGGTTGAACAGACCGCCGGAAGAGGACTTGATGATCTCCTCGAGAGACTTGTTGGCGTCGTCGGTGCCGTCGGTCAGCTCGTTGAGCTTGGTGACGTAGGCCTGGTGGTGCTTGCCGTAGTGATACTCCAGGGTCTCGGCGGAGATGTGCGGCTCGAGGGCGTTCTTCTCGTAGGGCAGTGCCGGCAGTTCGAATGCCATTATTGTGGCTCCTTGCTTTCACGGTGAAATGGCGGAGCGGTTCCAAGGCAGGTTCATTTGGCTCCCGACTTGCCTTGTGCGAGCCCCGCCGCTATTTTCCAAGAAAGTACTAGATTAATTCCAGCTGCCTTTATGTCAAGCAACCACGCAGGAAAAGCCGCAGGCGCGGCGGCGGATACCGCCGAGCGTCTGCTGCTGTTACTCAAGACCCGCGGCCCTCACTCCGCGGCGGCCTTGGGCGAGCTGCTCGGCACCAGCGGCGAGAACGCCCGCCAGCAGCTCGGCAAGCTGGCCCGTCAGGGCCTGGTGGCCCAGCGCCCGCTGCCCGGTGGCGTCGGTCGACCGACGATCGAATGGCGGCTCAGCGAGGCCGGGCATGCGCGCTTTGCCGACGGCCATGCCGAGCTGGCCTCGCGACTGATCGTCAGCGTGCGCGACACCCTGGGCGATGCCGCGCTGACACGGCTGATCGAAGCGCGTCAGGCCGAAACCCTGGCGCAGTACCGTCAGGCCCTGGCCGACAGCGACAGCCTGGAAGCGCGGGTGCAGCGGCTGGCCGAGATTCGCTCACGGGAAGGCTACATGGCGGAATGGCAGCGGGAGGCGGACGGCAGCCTGCTGTTGATCGAGAACCACTGTCCGATCTGCCAGGCCGCCAGCACCTGCCCGGACTTCTGCCGCTCCGAGCTGGAGGTGTTCCGCGCCGCGCTGGGGGAAGACGCCAGCGTCGAGCGCACCGAACACGTGCTGGCCGGTGCGCGACGCTGCGTCTATCGCATTCAGGAGAGTTAAGGCGCTATTCCTTGTCCGCAGCCTTGGTAGGTCTGCCCTTCGAAGGTCAGCGTGACCCGGGCCGGAAACGGCTCGCCGCTCATGTTGTCGAAGCAGGCCCGCGCTTCCAGGCGCAGCTCGAAGGGCTGATCGGTCAGGCCGCTGGAGAGCAATACCCTGCCGCCGCCGTTGTCCATGGCGACGACCCGATAGGGCAGTGTCATTTCCCTTGTTCCATAGTCCATCGTAAGCGTCAGTTCAGGGGCGTCGTGGGCCAGATTGACGTGCCAGCCCGGCTCGTTGCCACGGCCGTGGAACATCACGCCGGGGCGCTGCTCGCGGGTCAGCGCCGAACGCGCCATGGCGGCAGTACAGTCGAGCCTGCCGTTGGCGCTCTCCACCACGGCCTCTCCCCCCTTGTTCCAGAAGCTGAGATCGCCCTGTTGGTAGCGCGCTCCGCTGGCTACCACGGCCGGCGCCAGACGATAGCCGCCGTGGGCCGACCACAGCCGCAGCTCGCGCTCGCCGAAGGCGGTCACCAGATCCTGCTGCGGCGTGCAGCGCCAGGCCTCGAAGTGCTCGGCACCGCCGGGAAACAGCAGCGAGGGCAACAGCGGCGCTGTGCTGGCTACCTGACCGGCGCCGGCACGTGGCCCGTCGACGGGAGCGGCGGCGCAACCGACCAGCAGCAGCGAGGCGGCGGCCAGCAGCGCCGGACGGACGGAAGAGGGTAAACGAGACATCATGGGCGATTCCTTGGGCGTAGCGAACCGACACAGCATAACAGGCGCCGGGACGTGACGACCCGGCGCCTGTTTCACGCACAGCGAACGCAGCGCAGCGGCACACTTAGCCGTAGCGTCGGCGCAGCTCGCGAGCCGCCTCGACCATGTTGGCCAGGGCCGGCTCCACCTCGGCCCAGCTGCGGGTCTTGAGGCCGCAGTCGGGATTGACCCACAGCCGCTCGACGGGAATCCGCTCGGCGGCCTTCTCCATCAGCTGCACCATCCAGGCCACCTCGGGAACGTTGGGTGAGTGGATGTCGTAGACGCCCGGGCCGATCTCGTTGGGGTAGGCGAAGTCCTGAAAGGCGTCGAGCAGTTCCATGTTCGAGCGCGAGGTCTCGATGGTGATGACGTCGGCATCCAGTGCGGCAATGGCACCAATGATGTCGTTGAACTCCGAATAGCACATGTGGGTGTGGATCTGGGTGGCGTCGCGTGCCACCGAGGCAGTCAAGCGGAAGCACTCCACGGCCCAGTCGAGGTAGCTCTGCCACTCGCTCTGGCGCAGCGGCAGCCCCTCACGCAGCGCCGGCTCGTCGATCTGGATCGCCGGGATGCCGGCAGCCTCGAGATCGGCCACCTCGTCGCGCAGGGCCAGGGCGATCTGCCGGCAGGTCACCTCCCGCGGCTGGTCGTCGCGCACGAAGGACCACTGCAACATGGTCACGGGCCCCGTGAGCATGCCTTTCATCGGCCGCTCGGTGAGCGACTGGGCATAGCGGCTCCAGGCCACCGTCATCGGTGCCGGTCGGGCCACGTCGCCGACGATGACCGGCGGTTTGACGCAGCGTGAGCCATAGCTCTGCACCCAACCGTTGCGGGTGAAAGCATAGCCGTCGAGCTGCTCGCCGAAGTATTCCACCATGTCGTTGCGCTCGGCCTCGCCGTGCACCAGCATGTCGATCCCGTAGGCTTCCTGGCGGCGCACGGCATCGGCGATCTCGTCGCGCATCGCCGCCTCGTAGGCGTCATGCCCCAGCTCACCGCTCTTGAAGGCGCGCCGGGCGGCACGGATCCCCGCGGTCTGCGGAAACGAGCCGATGGTGGTGGTGGGAAACAGCGGCAGGTCCAGCGCGCGACGCTGGGCTCGGGCCCGGACCGGATAAGGATTGTCGCGGGAGCGCTCGGCATCGCCGACGCCGGCCAGGCGCTCGGCGACCTCGGGCCGGTGCAGGCGCGGCGAGGCGCGCCGGGCGTCCAGTGCCGCCGTGGCAGCGGCGACCCGGGCACGATCCTCGTCAGTGCCACGATTGCCGAGCAGACGCGCCAGGGTCACGGTTTCGTCGAGCTTCTGGCGGGCAAAGGCGAGCCAGCTCTTGAGCTCCTCGTCGAGCGTCGTCTCTGCCGCCAGGTCTACCGGCACGTGCAGCAGCGAACAGGAGGGCGCCAGCCACAGCCGTTCGCCGAGGCGCATGCGGGCATTGGCCAGACGCTCGTGCAGCACCGCCAGGTCGGCGCGCCAGACGTTGCGACCGTCGATGGCACCCACCGACAGCACCTTGTAGCCCGACAGGTTGTCGAGCACCGCCGTGAGCTGCTCGGGAGCACGCACCGTATCGATGTGCAGACCGTCTACCGGCAGGCTCGCGGCCAGGCGCAGGTTGTCGCCGAGGCCGCCGAAGTAGGTGGCCAGCAGCAGCTTGACCGGGGCGGCGCGCAGGCTGCTGTAGGCGAACTCATAGGCATTGCGCCACTCGAGCGGCAGGTCCTGCACTAGCGCCGGCTCGTCGAGCTGCACCCATTCCACGCCCTGTTCGGCCAGGCGCGCGAGGATCTCGCCGTAGACCGGCAGCAGCGCCGGCAGCAGACTCAGGCGGTCGAAGCCGGCCTCACGCCCCTTGCCCAGCCACAGCCAGGTCAGCGGCCCGGTGAGCACCACCTTGACCGGGTGCCCCGCGCCACGCGCCTCGGCCACCTCGTCGAACAGCCGCGTGGCGGCTAGCTTGAACGTCTGCCCCGCATGCAGCTCGGGGACCAGGTAGTGGTAGTTGGTATCGAAATATTTGGTCATCTCACAGGCGGCAGCCGGCGCGCCGCTGGGCGCCCGCCCACGGGCCATGCGGAACTGGGTGTCGAGATCGACCTCGCCGCGTGCGACCTCCGCCTCGGCGGCGAAGCGCGTCGGTACGGCCCCCACCATGGCGCTGACGTTGAGCACCTGGTCGTAGAAGGCGAAGTCGCCCACCGTGACCAGATCGAGGCCGGCATCGCGCTGCGCCTGCCAGTGGCGCGCCCGCAGCTCCCGAGCGCTGGCCTCGAGAGCGTCCCGATCCAGTTCGCCGCGCCAGTAGGCCTCGACGGCTCGCTTGAGCTCGCGGTCGGCGCCGATTCGCGGATAGCCAAGCACATGAGCTAATGTCATGATGAAACCCTCTACGCATGAATGTTGCCGTAGAGTCTCGCTGGCACCGAAAAGTGAATCAAACTAAATATATTAACCAAGAACATGAAAGAAGCTCATGATTGAACTTCGTCATCTGCGCACGCTGATCGCGCTACGCGATGCCGGCTCACTGGTCGAGGCCGCCGAGCGGGTTCACCTGACCCAGTCTGCCCTGTCGCACCAGATCAAGGATCTCGAAGAGCGCCTGGGTACCGCCCTGTTCGTGCGCAAGACGCGCCCCGTCGAATTCACCCGGGCGGGGCAGCGGCTGCTGGTACTGGCCGAGCAGGTGCTGCCACTGGTACGCATGGCCGAGCGCGACGTGGCGCGATTGATCGGCCATGAGCCGGGTCGCCTGCACATGGCCATCGAATGCCACAGCTGTTTCCAGTGGCTGATGCCGACAATCGACCGCTTCCGCGACCACTGGCCGGAGGTGGAGATCGACATTCCCGGCGGCCACCATTTCGACCCGCTGCCGGCCCTGGCCCGCGAGCAGCTCGACCTGGTGATCACCGCCGACCCACAGCCGCTGGGCGGCGTCTACTACGAGCCGCTGTTCCGCTACGAAGGGCTGCTGGCCGTGGCGCGACAGCATCGACTGGCCGAGCGCCCCTACGTGACCCCTGCAGATCTGGCCGAGGAAACCCTGATCACCTACCCGGTGGAGCATGCCCGGCTGGACGTCTTCACCCAATTCCTCGACCCTGCCGGCGTGCGTCCTCGCGAGATCCGCACCGCCGAACTCACGGTCATGATGATGCAACTGGTGGCCAGCGGTCGCGGCGTCTGTGCGCTGCCCAACTGGGCGCTGACGGAGTACCTGGAGCGGGATTACGTGAAGGCCGTGGGCCTCGGTGAGGCAGGCATGTGGAGCACGCTTTACGCCGCCATTCGCGACGAGAGCCGCGATCAACCGTGGATGGAAGACTTCCTGCGCACGGCTCGCGAGACTTCCTTCGCCGTGCTCGAAGGCATCAAGCCGGCTTGACCGGCGGCAACCGCTCCTTGCCGGCCGGCACCCGCGGCAGCAGCAGCGAGAAGCGTGCGCCACCCAGCTCCTGGCTGTCGTCCACCACCACGCTGCCGCCGTGCCAGGCCATGATCTTCTGCACGATGGAGAGTCCTAGCCCATAGCCACCGCTGCGCCGGGTGCGGCTGTCGTCGAGCCGGGCGAAGGGCTTGAAGATCGACTGTCGCTCACCGGGCGGCACGCCGGGACCGTCGTCTTCGATATCCAACCGCACCAGGCGCGATTCCAGCGAGAGCCGCACCAGCACCCGAGACTGGGCGTGACGACAGGCGTTGGCCACCAGGTTCTGCAGCGCCCGCTGCAGGTAGCGCGGATCGGCCTGGACCTCGACCTCCGGCCCCGGGGCCAACTCGAGACGCAGATGGGCATGCAGCGGCGCCAGGGTCGCGATGACGCGCTCGGCGACGGCACGGCAGTCGACCCGAGTACGCTCCAGCGCAGTGCCGTTGACCAGGCCGCTGTCGAGGCGGGCATAGGTGAGAATCTCGTCGATGAGCTGGTCGAGCTCCTCGATATCGCTGTCGATGCCGTGCAGCTGGCGGTGCACGGCCGGGTCGTCGGTCATGTCCTCGACCATCTGCATGGCAAAGCGGATGCGTGCCACCGGCGTGCGCAGCTCGTGGGAGACCGCCCGAATCATCTCCTGCTGCGAACGCAACAGCGACTGCACCTGGGCCGCCATGGCGTTGAAGGCCATGCCGACCCGGCCGATGAAGCCGCCGCCATCGACCTTGACCCGGGTATCGAGGCGGCCGCTGGCGATGCGCCCGGCGGCCAGCTCGAGCCGCGCCAGACGCGCCTCCACGCCGCGCACGATCAGATAGATGATCGCCGCCAGCACGCCGAGCATGATCACCAGTACCAGCAGCAGCAGTGAAATGGGGGTGGGTTCCAGCGCCGAGACGGGACCGATCGACAGCCACTGCCGCGAGCCGTCGGCGGCAGGCACTGCCAGGTGAACCGTCAACGCCCAGTGGCCAGGCAGCAGACGAATCACCAGCTCACCGTCGCGCAGCCGGGAAAGCTGATGGCTGTCGAGCCCTTCGGGAGCCAGGTCCCGAAGCTGCACCGGCAGGGCATTGCTGGTCACGCCTTCAAGGCGCCGTTGGCGTGCCTCGCCGTCGACCTCGGCGAGCCAGTCGCCGAGCAGCTGCGCCAGACCGCGCAGCTGACGCTCGTTGAGCCCCGAGAGACGGGCCTCGAGAATACGCTCCTCACGCGGTAGCTGCCGATAGAGTCGCCAGCTGTCTTCGTCGTAGACCTTGACCAGCACGCGGCCCCGGTCCAGACGGCGCCGCTCGAACCAGTTCAGATCGGTATCGTCGGGCTCGCGCAGCGAGAGCCGCATGTTGAGTAGATCGGACTGCTGGGTCAGCCAGTTGCCGCGCTCTTGAGGGGGCAGCGCGGCGACTCGCCAGCTGAGCAACTGCAGCGGGGCTTCGGCCAGCTGTTCGCGATACTGTTCGACGCGCACCCGGTCGACCAGGGCCAGTCCCATCAGGGCTAGGCCGAAGGTCAGCAGCAACGCCAGCGCCAAGGCCAGATAGACACGCAGAAAGGAGCCATCGGCCAGGAACCGCTGCATGGATCAGGCGTCCTTGACGAACAGGTAGCCCTTGCTGCGAACTGTCTTGATCCGGTGCGGATGGTTGGGGTCGTCGCCGATCTTGGGCCTTATCCGCGAAACCCGCACGTCGATGGAACGATCCTGGCCATCGTACTTGATGCCGCGCAGATCACTGAAGATTTCTTCCCGCGTGAGTACCCGTCCGGCGTTACTGGCCAACAGCCACAGCAGGTCGAACTCGGCGCTGGTGAGATCGATACGCTCGCCCTCGAGCCAGGCTTCGCGAGTGGCGCTGTCGACCTCGAGATTGCCGAAGGTGAGCCGCGCATCGCCGGACTGGTCGGCATTCTCGGCGCGGCGCAGCAGCGCCCGCATACGCGCCAGCAATACCCGTGGCTGAACCGGCTTGGGCACGTAATCGTCGGCCCCCATCTCCAGACCCAGGACCTGATCCATGTCGTCGGTGCGCGCCGTCAGCATCAGGATCGGCCCGGCATAGTCCGGCCTGGCCCGGCGGCAGATCGACAATCCATCCTCTCCGGGCAGCATCAGATCGAGAATCACCAGATCCGGCTGCAACGCCTGGATCTGTTCAACGCCTCGCGAGCCCTCGGCCTCCACCGTTACCTTGAAGCCATTCGACTCCAGATAGTCCCGGGTGAGCTCCGCCAGGCGCACGTCATCCTCGATAATCAGCACGTGTTCCATGTCGCTGCTTTCCAGGTTGTCATCCATCCTAGTCATCCCCGTGCTGGGCCTCGTTGTCATTGGGACACCCTGTCCCGCCAATCACTCATCAAGGATACCCGAAATAGGCGCTTTCGCCTGCCTTTGGCGACATTTCGCGTCCTTGCAGCTTGCCAGCGAAGCATAGCCCGGACTGGACGATATCCCAAAGGATGCCCCCTGAACAGTCACAGCTCACCCACAGGTTATCCACTTGAAGACGACGAAAAAGCACACTATCTTGTGCTCTCAAGATGGAACAACACAAGATGATGTGCATTTAGCAAGTCCGCCCCTGACTGTCAATGCCTTCGTCGCCCCTGTCTCATCCCCACAAAAAAGGGATCATCGGCTCATGGAACTTCAGACCCCCGACCCGACCGACCTGTCGCTCACGGCCCCGCACACCCTGCGCGTGATCAAGCGCAACGGCGACGTGGTGCCCTTCGATGCCGGCAAGATCGCCGTGGCCATGCGCAAGGCCTTCATCGCCGTGGAGGGCGACAACGTCAGCGCCTCCTCGCGGGTTCGCGACTTCGTCGACCAGGCCAGCCAGAGCATTGCCAGCGCCTTCCTGCGCCGCATGCCCGACGGCGGCACGGTGCACATCGAGGACATTCAGGATCAGGTCGAGCTGGCACTGATGCGGGCCGGTGAGCAAAAGGTGGCCCGCGCCTACGTGCTCTATCGCGAGGAGCACGCCCGCGCCCGCGCCGCCGCCGGCGGCGACATCGAAAAGCCGCATCCCACGCTCAACGTCACCCTCGACGACGGCAGCCGGCGGCCGCTCGACCTCGGCCGCATCGAGACGCTGGTATTCGATGCCTGCGCCGAGCTCGAGAACGTCGACCCCAACCGCATCGTCGAGGCATCGCTGAAGAACCTCTACGACGGCGTTTCGGTGGACGGCGTGTCCCAGGCGCTGATGATGACCGCGCGCACCCTGGTGGAGAAAGAGCCCAACTATACCTACGTCACCGCGCGGCTGCTGCAGGACAGCCTGCGTCGCGAGGCGCTCTCCTTCCTCGGCGTGGCCGAAGAGGCGACCTTCGGCGAGATGGCCGAGCTCTACAAGCCCACCTTCCAGGCCTATGTCGCTCGCGGCATCGAGTTCGAACAGCTCGACCCCAAACTCGCCGAGTTCGATCTCGAGCGCCTCGGCGAGGCGCTGGACCACACCCGCGACAACGCCTTCACCTATCTGGGCCTGCAGACCCTCTACGACCGCTACTTCATCCACAAGGATGACGTGCGCTACGAGCTGCCCCAGGTGATGTTCATGCGCGTGGCCATGGGCCTGGCGCTGAACGAGGACGACCGCGAGGCGCGCGCCATCGAGTTCTACGAGCTGCTCTCCAGCTTCGACTACATGGCCTCGACCCCGACCCTGTTCAACTCCGGCACCATGCGCAGCCAGCTCTCCAGCTGCTACTTGACCACCGTGCCCGACGATCTCGATGCCATCTACAGCGCCATCCGCGACAACGCCCTGCTCTCCAAGTGGGCCGGAGGCCTGGGCAACGACTGGACCCCGGTGCGCGCCCTGGGCTCCTACATCAAGGGCACCAACGGCAAGAGCCAGGGCGTGGTGCCGTTCCTCAAGGTGGTCAACGACACCGCCGTGGCGGTGAACCAGGGCGGCAAGCGCAAGGGGGCGGTGTGCGCCTACCTGGAGACCTGGCACCTGGACGTCGAGGAGTTCCTCGAGCTGCGCAAGAACACCGGCGACGACCGCCGCCGTACCCACGACATGAACACCGCCAACTGGGTGCCCGACCTGTTCATGAAGCGGGTCTTCGACGACAAGGAGTGGACGCTGTTCTCGCCCGCCACCTGTCCCGACCTGCACGACCTCTACGGCGCCGCCTTCGAGCAGCGCTACGAGGAGTACGAGGCGATGACCCGCTCGGGCCAGCTCAAGCTGTTCAAGCGCGTGCGCGCCAAGGACCTGTGGCGCAAGATGCTCTCGATGCTGTTCGAGACCGGCCACCCGTGGATCACCTTCAAGGACCCGTGCAACCTGCGCAGCCCGCAGCAGCACGCCGGCGTGGTGCACTCCTCCAACCTGTGCACCGAGATCACCCTGAACACCAGCGTCGACGAGATCGCGGTGTGCAACCTGGGCTCGATCAACCTGGCGCAGCACGTGGTCGACGGCAAGCTCGACGACGCCAAGCTCAAAAAGACCGTGCGTACCGCCGTGCGCATGCTCGACAACGTCATCGACATCAACTACTACGCGGTGCCCCAGGCGCGGAACTCCAACCTCAAGCATCGCCCGGTGGGGCTCGGCATCATGGGCTTCCAGGATGCCCTCTACGCCCAGGACATCGCCTACGCCTCCGAGGCGGCAGTGGAGTTCGCCGACCGCTCCATGGAGCTGGTCAGCTATCACGCCATCGAGGCGTCCAGCGACCTGGCCGCCGAGCGTGGCCGCTACGAGAGCTTCGAGGGCTCGCTGTGGAGCCAGGGCATTCTGCCCATCGACTCCATCGACAAGCTGGTGACGGAGCGCGGCGAGAAGTACATCGAGGTGGACACCAGCGCCACCCAGGACTGGGACCGCATCCGCAAGAAGATCGCCGAGCAGGGCATGCGCAACTCCAACGTGATGGCCATCGCCCCTACCGCGACGATCTCCAACATCTGCGGCGTGTCGCAGTCGATCGAGCCCACGTATCAGAACCTCTACGTGAAGTCGAACCTCTCCGGCGAGTTCACCGTGGTCAACGCCTACCTGGTGCACGACCTCAAGGCGCGCGGCCTGTGGGACGAGGTGATGATCAACGACCTCAAGTACTACGACGGCTCGGCCCAGCCCATCGAGCGCATCCCGGAGGACCTCAAGGCCAAGTACGCCACCGCCTTCGAGGTGGAACCGAAGTGGCTGGTGGAAGCCGCCTCACGGCGCCAGAAGTGGATCGACCAGGCCCAGTCGCTGAACCTCTACATCAAGGGCGTTTCCGGCAAGAAGCTCGACGTGACCTACCGCATGGCGTGGTTCCGCGGCCTCAAGACCACCTACTACCTGCGCGCCCTGGGCGCCACCTCGGTGGAGAAGTCCACCGTGGACCGCGGCAATCTCAACGCGGTGAGCAACCAGGCGCCCCCGGTGGCCCCGGCAGCTTCCGCGACACCGGCCAGCGAGCCGCGCGGGGTGGAGGACTTCCTCACCGGCAAGGCGGGCAGCGGCTCTCGAGCGCCCAGTGCTGCGGAAATAGACGACCTGGGCTGCGAGGCCTGCCAGTAGGTTAACAAGCTGGCTGCGCTCGGCCATACGGCGTTGGAAATTGGTTCGGAATGCTCATTTACAAACACGTAAACTCCGCTTCCTTACCAATTTCCGCCTTGTCTGGCCATCGCTCGCTCAGCTTCATCCGCAACGAGATTATTCCTGATCCGAACGATATCGGATCGAGCCAAATAAAGGTGAAGCCATGCTGAACTGGGACGAGTTCCACGAGGACGAAACCACCGTCGCCGAGCAGCCGGCCAAGGCCGCGCCGGCGCCTGCCGCCAAGCCACAGCCCGCACCGGCCGACGAGGTCAAGGAGTCCGGCGGCAACTACCGGGTGGCCGACAGCGACCGCCTGGCACGGGCACGCAAGTCATTGGAAGAGCTCGACGTGGCCGCCGGTCTCGAGGAGCTGGAGATGGGCGCGGCACGCATTCAGGTCGACGACAAGCAGATGATCAACGC
Organism: Billgrantia desiderata; assembly: GCF_900108215.1. NCBI lineage: Bacteria > Pseudomonadati > Pseudomonadota > Gammaproteobacteria > Oceanospirillales > Halomonadaceae > Billgrantia > Billgrantia desiderata. Next base: position 72,483 of record NZ_FNVC01000009.1, read on the forward strand.
TCGCGCCGACCTCAACCAGCTCGTGCCCTTCAAGTACGAGTGGGCGTGGCAGAAATACCTGGACGGCAGCGCCAACCACTGGATGCCCCAGGAAGTGAACATGAACGCCGATATCGCCCTGTGGAAGAGCCAGGACGGCCTGACACCGGACGAGCGGCGCATCGTCGAGCGCAGCCTGGGCTACTTCTCCACCGCCGACTCGCTGGTGGCCAACAACCTGGTGCTGGCACTCTATCGCCTGATCACCAACCCCGAGTGCCGCCAGTACCTGCTGCGCCAGGCCTTCGAGGAGGCGATCCACACCCACGCCTACCAGTACTGCGTGGAGTCGCTGGGCATGGATGAAGGCGAGGTCTTCAACATGTACCGCGAGGTGCCGTCGGTGGCCGCCAAGTCGGCCTGGAGCCTCAAGCACACCCAGTCGCTGGCGCGCCCGGACTTCAATACCGGCACACCGGAGACCGACCAGGAGCTGCTGCGTAACCTGGTGGCCTTCTACTGCGTGACCGAAGGCATCTTCTTCTACTGCGGCTTCAGCCAGATCCTCTCCATGGGTCGGCGCAACAAGATGACCGGCGTTGCAGAGCAGTTCCAGTACATCCTGCGCGACGAGTCGATGCACCTGAACTTCGGGGTCGACATGATCAACCAGATCAAGATCGAGAACCCGCACCTGTGGACGCCCGAGTTCCAGGACGAAGTGACCCAGATGATCCTCGAGGGCACCGAGCTCGAGATCGCCTACGCCCGCGACACCATGCCCCGCGGCGTGCTGGGCATGAACGCGGCGATCATGGAGGAGTACCTGCACTTCATCTGCAACCGCCGCCTGGCCCAGATCGGCCTGAAGGAGCAATTCCCAGGGGCGCAGAACCCCTTCCCGTGGATGAGCGAGATCATCGACCTGCGCAAGGAGAAGAACTTCTTCGAGACCCGCGTCACCGAGTATCAGGTGGGCGGTGCGCTGAGCTGGGATTGAGCCCCACTCGTTCTCACGCCCCACTCGCTGACGAGTGGGGCGCTTAACCAAGCAGGACCCAGGAGCCACCGGCCTTTATGTAGCCAACCAAGACCCACTATCGATTCCAAGTGAGGTAAATGTCATGGCAAGTCACTCTCTGCAAGACCATGCACTGCCCACCGCAGCTCAGCTCCCGCTCGACGCCAGCGCCTGGCAATCGGCCCTCGACCAGGCACTGACCGCCCACGGCGGCCCCAACGCCCTGGCCCTCTACCCCCACGTGGCCTTCGCCTTTCCCTCGTCATCGCCCAACCCCTATACCCGCGAGTATCCGCTGCTCGACTACCACGAGCTCAAGGAGTGGGCGAATTCACGTGGCTGGCGGGTGCGCCCGGCGCCCGAGCGGGCGCCCGCAGGAGAGAAGTACAGCCCACCGGTGCGCTTCACGCGCCTGCCCAGTCGTTATCATTGAGGAATGACGAGCATGAACCAGGCTAACCCGTTCATTCTGCATATTGCCGCTGCACTGATCCTCGATGTCGAAGGGCGTCTGCTGCTGGTACGCAAGCGTGGTACCGAGCGTTTCATGCAAGCAGGTGGCAAGCTTGAGCCCGGCGAGCCTGCTGAGGCAGCACTGCGCAGAGAGCTACATGAGGAACTCGGCCAGAAGCCAACCGAATTGCACTGCCTGGGTGAGTGCACCGCGCCTGCTGCCAACGAGCCGGGGTATCTGGTTCATGCTCATCTGTTCCTTGCCAAGCTGCCGTCTCCTGTAGCGGCAGCCGCGGAGATTGCCGAGTTGCGTTGGGTGACTCTGGAGCAAGCATACCGCCTGCCTCTTGCAGCGCTGACACGCGACCACGTATTGCCTTTGGCCAGACGTCTCATCTATCGCCCGACTCATCTCTCATTGTCGTGATCGGCTTATCCCCCTACCCTCGGGACAAGGAGCATGGTAACGGCAAGGAGAGCCGCAATGGAGCCCACCTGGAAGCAGGGCAACCGTATCACCCTGATACCCGACAGCGAGCGCTTCATCCCCGAGCTGCTGGGGGCCATCGACAAGGCCGAGGAGTCGGTTTGGTTCGAGCAGTACCTGATCGAGTCCGGCCGAGTGACGCGCCGTTTCTTCGATGCCATGGAGCGCGCCGCGCAGCGTGGCGTCGCGGTGCATGTGGTGCTCGACAGTTTCGGCGCGGTGAGCCTCGGGCAGCGTGACCGTGAGCGGCTCTCCTCGGCAGGCGTGGCCCTGCGCCACTACAACCCCTTCATGATGCGGCGCCTGCGGCGCAATCTGAATCGCAACCATCGCAAGCTGCTGCTGGTCGATCGCCGTGTCGCCTATACCGGCGGTTACTGCCTCACCGACGACTACCTGGGCGACTGGTTCGACGTGGTGGTGCGTGCCGAGGGCCCGGTGGTGGAAGATTGGATCCGGCTCTTCGCCGATCTGTGGGAATCCTCCCGTACCCGGGGCGACAAGGGCGCCATCGACCGGGAGCGCCCCGCCGCCTCCGCTTCCGCTCGGGAATGGGAGATGCCGGCCCGCCTGGTGCACAACGAGGGGCCGAGCGACATGTCGATTCGCCATTCGCTGCATCAACGCATGGGCACGGCCAGGCAACGGCTGTGGATGTACACCCCCTATTTCCTGCCGTCACGGCAGCTGCGCAAGCTGATCGGCGACATCGCCCGACGCGGCGTGGACGTGCGCCTGCTGGTGGCCGGCAAGGGGCACGACCACCCCAGCGTGCGCTATGCCGGCCAGCGCCACTTCGGCGAGCTACTGGACGCCGGCATTCATATCTACGAGTATCAACCTCGCTTCACCCACGCCAAGTTCTGCCTCGTCGACGACTGGGTTACCGTGGGCTCGTGCAATTTCGATCACTGGAGTCTGCATTGGAATCTCGAAGCCAACGTGGAAGTGGAGCATCCCGGCTTCGCCGCCGAGCTGACCGAACTGTTCGAAAGCCATATGGGCGACAGCAAGCCGGTACGCCTGGCAGAGTGGTCCCAGCGTTCCAGTGCGCAGCGCTATCGCGAGCGCTTCGCCGCCCTCATCAGCACCTGGCTGGCAGGGTTGCGTTAAGATTTGCCCATTTTTCTCAATAGATGATGCCCATGCACCCGAGAATCCGCAGCGCTCTCAGGCACTTTTCCACGGCCGGCCTTCTGCTCGGCACGCTGCTGTTCGCCTTTTCGCTCACTCCCAGCCTGCTGCCACGGCCCACCTACGCCCAGGGCATCGTCTCGGGGCTCTCCTTTTCGGCTGGCTATGCGCTGGGCTTCATCGCCCACTGGCTGTGGGACTATCTGCAGCTGCCGCGCCCCCGCTCGCGTATCGAGCGGGTCATCAAGCTGACGGCGGCCGGCCTCTGTACGCTCATCGCCGTGGCCTTCCTGTGGCAGGCCTCGGCCTGGCAGAACCGCATCCGCGACCTGATGGGACTGGAGGAGGTCAGCGGCATCCGCCCGATCAGCATCGCCGTGATCGCCCTGCTGCTCTTCGTGCTGCTGTGGCTGCTGGTCAAGCTGTTCCGGCTGACCTTTCGCTTTCTCGCCCACAAGATGCGCCGCTTCGTGCCGCATCGGATCTCGAACCTGCTGGGCGTGATCGCCGCCGCGGCGCTGTTCTGGTCGGTCATCGACGGGGTCATCTTCACCCTGGCCCTGCGCGCCGCCGACAACTCCTTTCAGCAGATCGACGAGCTGATATTGGATGACCTGCCACCGCCCACCGATCCGATGAAGACCGGCAGCGAGCACTCCTTGATCAGTTGGGAAGCGCTCGGCGGACGCGGCAGGCGTTTCGTGACCCAGGGCCCTTCTGCCGACGACATAGGTGCCTTCCTGGACGCAGAGGCCGTGGCCATGGATCCGGTGCGGGTCTATGTGGGCCTGAGTGCAGCGGATACGCCCGCGGAGCGCGCCCAGCTGGCACTGCAGGAACTCCAGCGGGTCGGCGCCTTCGAGCGCTCGGTGATGGTGCTGGCCACCCCCACCGGAAGAGGCTGGGTCGATCCGGCGGCACTGAACACGGTGGAGTATCTACACCGCGGCGACATCGCCACGGCCACCATGCAGTACTCCTACCTGCCCAGCCATCTGGCGCTGCTGGTCGAAGGGGATTACGGCGCCGAAAACGCCCGCGCCCTGTTCACCACCGTCTATGAATACTGGAGCGGACTGCCCGAAGACGAGCGCCCCCGGCTCTATCTGCACGGCCTCAGCCTCGGCTCGCTCAACTCGGATCTGTCGTTCGACTTCTACGACATCATCGACGACCCCTTCCACGGTGCCTTGTGGAGCGGGCCACCCTTCCGCAGCGACACCTGGCGCACGGTTACCCGGGAACGCGATGGCGGCTCGCCCTCGTGGCTGCCCACCTTCCGCGACGGTGCCGTGGTGCGCTTCATGAATCAGTACCAGGGACTGGACGCCGCGAATGGCGACTGGGGCGATTTCCGCATCGCCTACCTGCAGTACGGCAGCGACCCGATCACCTTCTTCGAGCCGCGCATTCTCTATCGCGAGCCGGAGTGGCTGCGCGAACCACGAGCCCCCGACGTGCTGCCCGAACTGCGCTGGTACCCGGTGGTGACCATGCTGCAGCTGCTCGGCGACCTGGCCGTGGGTCGCGCACCGCCCGGCTACGGGCACACCATCGCCGCCGAGCACTACTTCGATGCCTGGGTGGCACTCACCGAGCCGAACGGGTGGAGCGAAGCAGAGCTGGAGCGGCTGAGAGAACACTTCCGCGAAGTGCGTTAACCCTTGCCACGCCGCCAGCGCCCATAGCGATAGGCCAGCGGCGCCGCGGTCATGCCGTGGGCGAGCATGGACGCCACCACGATCAGGGTGCCCACCGTCCAGGCCAGGTCGTAGCCGGTTCGACTCGATATGAAGGTGGCGTAGTAGAGCGCCGATACCCCGATGGGGCCGAACCAGCCCATGATCAGGGTGATCGGCAGGTCGCGCATCGCAGGCAGCCAGGGTTTGAGCAATAGCATCGCCGGCAGACGGCGCAGCAGCAGTATCAGCAGTGCCAACAACACCCCCTGCGGGCCCAGCGCCCGCCACTCGGCCCATGGAGCGATCAAGCCGAACAGCACGAAGATCGGCATGGTCAGCAGAATGTTGACCGCTTCCTGCACGTTGTCCTCTTCACTGCGCTCCTTGCCCCCCACTTCCTGATCGAAGGCCAGACCCGCCGCAAAGACCCCGAGAATGCTGTTGGTGCCCAGCAGCTCACCCAAGCCCAGCACCAGCAGCGTCAAGGCCAGGGTGATCGAAAGAAAGGAGGGCTGATCGAGATAGCCGCGCTCCTCCGACCACTGCAGTGCCCGTCCTGTCGCCCAACCGAGAGCCACCCCGATCAATATCCCACCGCCGACCTCCCACAGCCAGATCGTGACGAACCAGTCGAACCAGGCATCGCCTGCGGGCAGGGTCAGCAGCAGCACCGGCAGCAGCACCAGCGGATATGCCAAGCCATCGTTGGCGCCGGATTCGCTGGAAAGCAGATGGCGGAAGCTCTCGGGCAGGTTCTCCTTGGCCACACCGCCGGTCACGATCGAAGAGGCCACCACCGGATCCGTGGCGCAGATGGCCCCGCCCACCAGCAGCGCCATGAGCAGCGGCCAGCCCATGACCCAATGGGTGAGCAGCGAGCTGATCAAAAACATGGCCGGCATGCCCGCGGCCAGAAGCACCAGCAGCGAACGCCAGTGTACGAAGGGATAGCTGGGCGGCAGGCGCAGCGCGATGCCCATCAGGCTGATGCCCAGCGTCAGGCGAGCCGTCTGCTCGAGCATCTGCTTACCATCGCCCCACGCCATCGGATCGAGCACGTTCAATCCGTGGGGGCCCAGCGCCACACCGAAGAGGAAGGCGAACAGCGGGGCGGAAAGCCAGGAGCGATCCAGCGGGCTCGACAGCAGGCCCACGACCAGTACCAGCCCTCCCACGACGGCGAGAGCGACGTTCAGCTGCTCCATGCCAACTCCTTCGGCTCCTTGCCCGGCTACTCATAACCTAGGCAACCGTGCCCCAGACGTAAACCGAGCAGCCGACCACGGCCGCTATTGCGCGACACGCCCGACCTGCCCTAAAGTAGTTTCATCATCAACTAAACGGGAGGCAGCAGGATGGACGACAAGTCACGCAAGAGCGTCATCAGACGCATCTACGTTCCCACTCACGTGCGTCGTCTTCCCGATGGCGAAAAGGTGACCGTGCCGGGTCACTACCGCAAGCCCAACGGGCAATGATCTCCAGGGCCTCTCGACGAGGCCCTCTCACTGCCAGGCAACGATACGCGGCTCCGCCTCGATATACGCATCGCGGTTGGTCACGTTGTTGATGCTGGTGAAGACGATGCCGCCGCTGCTCTGAATGAAGCTCCCCGCCACGATGGAGCCGTAGAGCCTCGAAGTCCCGCTCTGGCGCACGTGACCACCGGCCCAGAACACCCCGTAGTTGTCGGTCCTGCCCGAAAACTCGATATTGCCTCCCGCGACCACGAACAGGCCGATCTCTGCCCGTTCGGGCGGTGACGTCGTCGTGGAACCGCTCATGGAAACGCTGCCGGTAGCCACCAGGGTGATCTGCCGGCCTTCCACGCTGCCGCTCCCCACGGAGAGGTTGCCCTCGCAGAACACCGTGGTGCCGCTGGCCAGCGCATTGAGATTGACGTTGCAGCTGCGAACCACGCCGGGCCGGTTGCGGTACTCGTCGAAGATGGCGGGCTCGTAGCGCTTGTAACAGTGGGTCGGTGGATCGCCGCGGGTGCAGTCGGCCAGGCTTTCGTGGGGCGGGCGCTCCCCCGGCAGCGGCACCTCTACCATCCTATCGGCCCCCGAAGTGATGTAAGCCCTCTGCGCCTCGGGCACGCTGATGCTGACGATGCTGTTGGCATGCACGACGTTGGGGTCGATACTGCCGTCGGCCCGCCGTGCCGGCGTCAGCGAGGAATTGCCTGTCACGGTGATATACCCTGCACTCAACAGGCCCCGGGTAAAGGCCGGGTCGGGAATTTCTCTGAACTCCACTCGCGCGACCACGGGCATGCTACTGGCCACGGTGTGGTCACCCTCCCGAATTGCCCCCATGGCGACGATGAAGTACTGACCGCCGACTCTCACGTAGCGAAAGGGGCAGCGCAGGTTGCCGCGGCAAGGCCCGGCGCGGCTGCCGGGATAGAACGACGCCCAGCCCTGGGCCGTCACTGCTTCCAGAGCGGCGATGGTGACGAAATCGCCCGCAGTGAGGTGTTCGCCGCCCTCGCCCCAGGCGTAGGAAACGGCCTCCTCGGCGCCCATCTGAGCCAGACTGGCAGCACGATGGTTGCCGGCAAGGCGCTCGTTCACGAGAGCGGACTGGTAGCCCGACAGGCCCAGCATCAAGGTAATGGAGAGTAGCGACAGAACGATGATGAGCGCGGCACCGTGCTGCTGGTGCATGCATGCCTCCCTGGCAAGGACATCGGACATAGCCTCCGGGTGCCTATCCTGGCTTCCGGACTGTCAACTTTCCTAGCCCTTGTCAGGGTAGATGGAATTCAGCATATCGACAAATTAACCAGTCCCGCATAAAACCACACTCGAAACCTTCACAATATCAATCGACATCCCCCTTTGGCATAGTTAAAAACCACCGCCCCACGAGAGAACTTTAATCTCAGAAACAACTCCCTGAGCTTCATTGAAAAAATCGCAAGCGCCCCCCATCACCAAACAAGCATTATCAATTGACCTAAAATCGTAGTTATAGAGCGCATTGCCGCCACCAGAAAAAGAAATATTAGCACCTGGTTGAGAAAAAGAATACTCCCCCTCACCGACTTCAAATGCCCCATTAACATTGCTTATATTATCGTAAAACACCTCTCCATTAGAGGAGTTTACTTTTGAATAAGGAGAGATCAATATCGAACCATTAAACTCCCCTTGACCTCCCCCACCACCACTAACCTTATAGCCCCCCAACACAATAATAATCCCATCAAAGGAAGGAGTGCCCGAAAAATCAACATCACCGTTAACAACAAGAACACCGCTTCCAGAGAAGTTTCCAGAAGATGTAAAATCTCCATTAACGAAAGTTAACCTGGCATCCTCAACCTCTCCGGTCTTAGCTCCAAAGTCTATTGTATCGCCAGGAGAAAAAACTCGACTCTCTTTAACGGCCACCCCCCACAAAGCACTCATAAACCGATGAAATTCATTAGCGTCTTTAAGAAGATCCACTCCAATCTCATCAGATATACCACCTTTATAATTAGATATTCTATTCTTGCTAATATTATCTTCTATAAAACCTTTGTAACCTGCTGTGGAAATGGCAGGACTGGTGACACCTAAAACCGTTTCCCCTTCTACTCCAAAGGAATTTGAATTAGGTGAATCGAAAGAATTTATATGCCCTGGCAAAGTAATCGGTGACAAGCTTAGCAAGCCGCCCAACTTATGGTAAAAAACTTCAACATTTCTTTCTGAAATGATATCTTGACCAGCCAGCGTATATCCATCACTTATAAGGCGAAAAAGATTACCAGACCCCATTTGGCATATTGTATATTGGTATTGGACATGAGCACTTAGCGTGGCAGTTACCACTGACTCAACGCCGCAAACTGGCGCGCTGAAACGATTCTCACTTTGCAAAGCCGTTGATGCGCCATACTCCGCAGCCATCATCGCCAGAGAGCTTGACCGATAGTTACCAGCAAGGCGCTCATCGATCTGCGACGACTGCATGCCGGAAATTCCCAGCATGAGCGACATCGCCAGCAGCGAGAGAACCACCACCAGTGCTGCACCTCGTTGCTTTTTCATACTTCCCCCGCGCCCGTGCAGGCATTTTTTTATTCTATGGCCTGGTTTCGATTGACGGCGTTGAACGTGAACGAATCCGTCTCGCCATTCCGCCCCGCCATCAGTTGGAAGCTGATCTCCCAGACGCCATCATCGATCTCTTCGGCAAAGAAGCCGTCTTCGTTGAAGGAGGTCACCAACGGCTCGAATGCAGCATTGGACGGGGCGCTCTCGCAATCCTGCCCCATATTGAGGGACCAGCCTTCGTTGGCACTGATTGCCGCCTGACTGAGGCGGTAGACGCGAACCACCGTTCCACTACAGCTTGCCATATCGCCATTGTTAGGAAACCGGACCGTCAGTTCGTTGCTGCTGGGATCATAAAGGGTGTCATCCGCCCTGCGAATATCGCGAATCAACGTTTCCGTGGCAAAGGTCAGTGCTGCCTGCTTGTTGCTCAGCAGCTCGATCTGGCGAAAGGTCTGGAAGCCCATGAGAAACAGCTGCCCGGCCCCCAGGATGATGATCAGCCCGATCACCAGCGCCACCATCAGCTCGACCAGGGTGAAGCCCGTCTGACGACGCGCCTCCCTTTTACCAGCGGCTATTGGCCGTTTCAGGGTTCTGGTCATAGTTCTGGCAACCGGAACTGGTAAACGAAGGCATCCCCGCTTTCGCCGATGGAGTAGCGTTCCTCCAGCCACTCTAGCGACACGGTGTATTCACAGGCCGAGGAGCCGTTGGTGAGGCTGCTTCCGTCGTTGAGCAGAACTCGCCCCGTGCCGAACCATTGACCCAACCAGTCCCCCTGAATGTCGCCAGCTGCCGGACAGGCACCGTTGCTTGCCAGTCCCGCCCATGCCCGTTCTTGAGCGTCGATGGCGGCCAGGCTCACCACCGCCCGCTGATAGCCCATATGGGCACTCTGCAAGGCTCTGAGCTGCATCGCCGCCACCCCCAACAGGCCGATAGACAATACCAGCAAGGCGATAAGTGCCTCGACAAGAGTGAAACCGGTCTGCTGCGTTCTAGTCCTCACGGCTTCAGCCTCGCCCGATGCGGCCAAAGGAATTGACCAGGATGTCGCGACTTCCAGCAGCATGCGTGAGAGTTATGGTGCATCCGCCGCTGCAACTAGGCGCCCTCCCCAGGCTATTGAAAACGATACTTGTAGAGCCAGATACAGATAATGTTCCGCCTGTGCCACTTCTTATTCTCAACGTATCTGAGCCAACCGATATTTCGTAAGCCCACGGTGTCGGAGACGTAATTTCAAACTCAACGCTTTCACGCCGCTTTATCGCCTCACTTCTGGCAAGATTGAGCCCTGATAAAATCTCGTTGTAATCGCTGGCAAGGCGATTGCTGGCCATCATGCCCTGGAAGCCCGGTACGGCAATCGTCGCGACGATGGCTATCACCGCGATTGTTACCAACAGCTCAATCAGCGTGAAACCAAATTGAGTCTTGGCCTCACTGTCCCCAACACGCACCCGGCCCACGAGTCCCATTGCTTTCTACCCATAAAGTTTCACAGCCGGCCCTAACATTCCGTGTCGGGCTTTTGGCTTCAAGTCGGTAAGACGAACCATTAACAGTAAGCTCTATCGTGCCGTAAACCCCATCAGGAGACTCGGTCGTCTGTAAGCACCCGCTGGCAGGGTAGGTATTCGACACGGTATAACACCGCTCCATTTCGGAGGCAGCTTGCATCAGTCCCGTTTGACCGTCGCTGACTCTCGCCCTTTCGACATAGCCCCGATAGCTGGGCACCGCAATCGAGGCCAGAATGGCAATCACGGCCACCGCGATCATCAGTTCGATCAGGGTGAAGCCGCGCTGCGCCCTGAGCGGGACATGCCGTCGAGCGTGGCTGGCGTAGCAAGTCACTCGGCGCTCCTCCGCGTTCGGTTACACTTGGTTTCAGTATGTATCATGACAACGCCACCTGCTAGGCGTGTCATGAAAAAAGCCGGGCCAAGCCCGGCTAGGTCGCCTCGTGCAGCATGAGCCAGCTCATGTGCCGGGGTTGAGATCCTTGCATCGCGCCTGCTCAGGATAGTGAATCGCTGGCGATCACGCGCTCACGCAGCTCGCGCGGCATCGAGAAGGTGATGGTTTCCTCACGGCCGGCCAGTTCTTCCGGCGCTTGAGCCCCCATTCCCTGCAGCCGCTCGATCACGCCCTTGACCAGCACTTCCGGCGCGCTGGCCCCGGCGGTGATACCGATGGCGTTGACGCCCTGCAGCCAGGCCGGGTCGATCTGGCTGGCGTCGTCGATCAGATAGGCCGGCGTGCCGACCCGCTCGGCCAGCTCGCGCAGGCGGTTTGAGTTGGAGCTGTTGGGGCTGCCCACCACCAGCAGCAGCTCGCAGCCGGCGGCAAGCTCGCGCACCGCATCCTGCCGGTTCTGGGTGGCGTAGCAGATGTCGTCCTTGCGCGGCCCCTGAATCTCGGGAAACTTGGCGCGCAGGGCGTCGATCACCCGCGCGGTGTCGTCCATGGAGAGCGTGGTCTGGGTGACGAAGGCAAGCCGCGCGGGGTCCTTCACCTCGAGGCGCGCGACGTCTTCCTCGTCCTCAACCAGGTAGATGGCCCCGCCGTGGGCGGTATCGTAGCGCCCCATGGTGCCTTCGACTTCGGGATGCCCGGCATGACCGATCAGAATGCACTCCTGGCCCCGCTTGGCGTAGCGCAGCACCTCCATGTGCACCTTGGTGACCAGCGGGCAGGTGGCGTCGAACACCTTGAGACCGCGCCGCTCGGCATCCTCCTGCACCGCCCGGGAAACGCCGTGGGCGGAGAAGATCACGATGACGTCGTCGGGCACCTCGTCGAGCTCCTCGACGAAGACGGCGCCGCGTTCGCGCAGGGTGTCGACCACGAAGCGGTTGTGCACCACCTCGTGGCGTACGTAGATGGGCGGGCCGAAGACGTCCAGCGCACGATTGACGATCTCGATGGCGCGATCGACGCCGGCACAGAAGCCGCGGGGATTGGCCAGTCGGATTCGCACGGGATTAGCTTGCATGGTTACGTCGCCTTGATGCGTCGGGGGCATCCGAAAATGTATTCAAGTCAGGGCTGTCTCGGAGCCCTTCCGGCAGTCGATCCTCGAGCTAACGATCAGTGTGTCTGCGCGGGCCTGACATCCAACACTTCGACCTCGAAGGTCAGGGTACGCCCGGCCAGCGGATGGTTGAAGTCCACTTCCACGTTGCGCTCGTCGGCAGCGATGATCACGCCGGGCAGTTCACCGCCGGCGGGGTCGGCAAACGACATCACCGTGCCCACCTCGGGCTCGATCTCCTCGAAGTCGTCGCGGCTGAGCATCTGCACGTTCTGCGGATTGCGCTGACCGAAACCATGCTCGGGAGCAATCTCGAAGCTGCCGCTCTCGCCCCCTACCAATCCTTTCAGTGGGCGTTCGAACCCCGGCGGCAGGTTGCCGTCGCCCACCTGGAAGGTGGCCGGCTGCTTGTCACGGGTGGAGTCGACCACGGTGCCGTCCTCCAGCTTGAGGGTGAAGTGCAGCGTCACTTCCATGCCCTCGTCGATGCGAAATTCGCTCATCGTTGCTCTCGCTCAGTCGGTCGTACGCGTTCGCTCGTGCACGTTTGGTCGGGGCTTGCCAAGCAGCATAGCAGTTGGGCTCAGCCGCGCCGCCGGGCCTGCTTGCGGCCCTCGAAGACGGATTCCCAGATCAGGCCGATGGCCCCAAGGGTGATGCCGATGTCCGCCACGTTGAAGGCCGGGTAGTACCAGCCGGCCACGTGGAAGGAGAGAAAATCGACCACGTAGCCGTGCACCAGGCGATCGTAGAGGTTGCCCAGGGCACCGCCGATGATCAGCGCCAGCGAGGCGCCGAGCAGCTTCTCGTCGGCCTTGAGCCGGCTCATCCAGATCGTCAGGCCCACCGTGGCGCCCACCGCGATGATGGCGAAGAACCAGCGCTGCCAGCCGGGATGGCCGGCCAGGAAGCTGAACGCCGCCCCGGTGTTGTGCAGCAGCGTGAGGTTGAAGAACGGCAGCACCTCCACCGGCTGGCCGTAGCTCAGCACGCTGGACATCAGTGCCTTGGTGCCGAGGTCCAGCACGACCACGGCGGCGGCCAGCCACAGCCAGCGCAGCGGCTTGCTCATCGGCGGCACCGAAGTGCCGCTGTCATCCTGCTTGTTACGCATAGTGGCGAGTCTCACCCGGCCCCTCCGGTAAATTGCTGATACAGCGGCCGCACAGGTCTTCGTGCTCGGCGTGGCTGCCCACGTCCTCGCGATGGTGCCAGCAGCGCTCGCACTTCTGGTGCGGGCTGGCGGCCACCGCCACCTTCAGGCCCGCCAGTTCGGTGGCCTCGGCATCTTCCACATTCTGGCCCTCGGCCAGCGGCGCCAGCCGCACTTCGCTGGTGAGCATCACGAAGCGAAGCTCCTCGCCCAGCTTGGCCAGGGTCGAGCCGAGCGTCTCGTCGACGAACAGGGTCACCTCGGCGGCCAGACTGCCCTTGATCACCTTGGCGTTACGCGCATCCTCCAGGCACTTGTTGACCGCCTGCTTGACCTCGAGCACCTGCTCCCAGAACTCACGTCCCATCTCGGCGTCCGGGGCCAGGGTAGCGAGGCCGTCGTAGTAGGTCTCCAGCAGCACGCTGTCGCCCTTGGCGCCGGGGATGTTCTCGTAGATCTCCTCGGCGGTGAAGCTGAGAATCGGCGCCACCCAGCGCGACAGCGCCTGGACCACATGGTAAAGCGCGGTCTGACAGCTGCGCCGGGCCAGTGAGTCGGCCTGAGTGGTGTACTGGCGGTCCTTGATCACGTCGAGGTAGAAGCCACCGAGCTCCCGCGAACAGAAGGTATGCACCTGCTGGTAGACGTCGAGGAAGCGATACTCCTCATAGGCCTTCTCGATGCGCGCCTGGAGCTGGGCAGCACGGTCCACCACCCACTGGTCCAGTGCCAGCATGTCGCCGAAGGCCACGCTGTCGCGGGCCGGATCGAAGCCGTTGAGGTTGGCCAGCAGGAAGCGCGCGGTGTTGCGGATGCGCCGGTAGACGTCGGCGGTGCGCTTGAGGATCTCGTCGGAGACCGCCATCTCGCCCGAATAGTCGGTGGAGGCGACCCACAGGCGCAGGATATCGGCGCCCAGCTTGTCCATCACCTCCTGCGGCGCCACCACGTTGCCCATCGACTTGGACATCTTGCGGCCCTGGGCGTCCACGGTGAAGCCATGAGTCAGCAGGCCGCGGTACGGCGGGTGGCCGTCGATGGCGCAGCCGGTCAGCAGCGAGGAGTGGAACCAGCCGCGGTGCTGGTCGGAGCCCTCCAGGTAGAGGTCGGCGCGGGGGCCGGCCTCATGGCCGTGGGGATGCGAGCCGCGCAGCACGTGGCGGTGGGTGGTGCCGGAGTCGAACCACACGTCGAGAGTGTCGGTGACTTTCTCGTACTGTGCCGCCTCGTCGCCCAGCAGCTCGACCGGGTCGAGACGGAACCAGGCGTCGATGCCCTCGCGCTCGACGCGCTTGGCGGCCTCTTCCATCAGCTCGACGGTGCGCGGGTGCAGCTCGCCGGTGGCCTTGTGCAGGAAGAACGGGATCGGCACGCCCCAGTTGCGCTGGCGCGAGATGCACCAGTCGGGACGGTTGGCGATCATGGCGTGCAGCCGCGCCTGGCCCCAGGCCGGGGTGAACTGGGTCGCCTCGATGCCCTCCAGCGCCCGCTCGCGCAGGGTGCGCCCATCTTTCCCTTGGAGGTCCATGCCCACGAACCACTGCGCCGTGGCGCGATAGATCACCGGGGTCTTGTGGCGCCAGCAGTGCATGTAGCTGTGGGTGATGACCTTGTGCGCCAGCAGGGCGCCGACCTCACGCAGCTTGTCGACGATCTGCGGATTGGCCTTCCAGATCAGCTGGCCGCCGAAGAACGGCAGGTCGTCGGCGTAGACACCGTTGCCCTGTACCGGGCTCTTGATCTCCTCGAACGCCATGCCGTGGGCGCGGCAGGTGACGAAGTCGTCGACGCCGTAGGCCGGTGCCGAGTGGACGATACCGGTGCTGCCCACCTCGGACTCGACGTAGTCGGCCAGATAGACCGGCGAGAGGCGGTCGTAGAACGGATGACGGAACTCGATCAGGTCGAGCGCCGCGCCCTTGGCGGTGGCGATCACCTCGCCCTTGAGTTCGTAGCGCTCCAGGCACGACTCCACCAGCTCTTCGGCCAGCACCAGCAGGCGTTCGCCGGTATCGACCAGGGCGTAGCTGAACTCGGGATGCACGTTGAGCGCCTGGTTGGCCGGCACGGTCCAGGGCGTGGTGGTCCAGATCACGATGGCGGCGGGCTTGGGCAGCGACGCCAGGCCGAAGGCGGCCGCCAGCTTGCCCTCGTCGGCGGCCGGGAAGGCCACGTCGATGGCATCGGACTTCTTGTCCTGGTACTCCACCTCGGCCTCGGCCAGCGCCGAGCCGCAGTCGAAGCACCAGTTGACCGGCTTGAGCCCCTTGAACACGTAGCCGGCGGCGACCATGTCGGCCAGGGCGCGGATCTCGCCCGCCTCGTTGGCGTAGTCCATCGTGCGGTAGGGGTGGTCCCAATCGCCGATCACGCCCAGGCGCACGAAGTCGGCGAGCTGGGTCTGGATCTGCGAAGCGGCGTACTCGCGACACAGGGCCCGCGCCTGTTCGGGCTCGAGGTGCTTGCCGTGGGTGGTCTCCACCTTGTGCTCGATGGGCAGGCCGTGGCAGTCCCAGCCGGGCACGTAGGGGGCATCGAAGCCGGCCAGGTTCTTCGACTTGACGATGATGTCCTTGAGGATCTTGTTGACGGCGTGACCGATGTGGATGCTGCCGTTGGCGTAGGGAGGGCCGTCGTGCAGCACGAAGGTCTCGCGACCGCGGCGCTCTTCACGCAGGCGCTGGTAGAGCTTCATGTCCTGCCACTGCGACACCCGACCGGGCTCGCGCTGAGGCAGGTTGCCGCGCATGGGGAAGTCGGTTTCGGGCAGGTTCAGTGTGTGCTTGTAGTCGCTCATATCCTGGGAGTCAGCCGTCGTCGTGGTCGGCGGAACGTCCCGCCGAGGATTCGAAATTCACGGTCTCGCGCGCCAGCGGCGCCGAAGCCAATGGAAGTGAGTCGTCTGTCAGGCCAAGCTCCCTGGCCCCCTGGCACTCATCGGAAAAATAGCGCCGGGCGCGGGCCTGGTCGGCCGCGATCTGCTGCTTGAGGGCAGCGAAATCGTCGAATTTCACCTCGCCGCGCAACCTGGCGCAGGGAAACACCGTGAGCCGCTGTCCGTAGAGGTCGCCGTCGAAGTCGAACAGGTGTACCTCCAGCACCGGTCGGTCGCTGCCCACCGTGGGACGCCAGCCGATGTTGGCCACGCCGGGGCAACGGTGCCCGCCGGGCAGCTCGACCACCACCGCATAGACGCCGCGCAGCGCCAGGGGCAGCCGCGGCAGCGGCAGGTTGGCGGTGGGTACGCCGATGGTACGCCCCAGTTGCTGATCGGCGACCACGCGACCGCCGAGGCGATAGGGGCGGCCCAGCATGCGTGCCGCCTGGGCGAAGTTGCCGCTGGCCAGCAGGGTGCGCACCCGGGTGCTGGAAACCCGCTCGTCGTCCAGCGCGAAGGTGCGCGTGTGCTCGACGCTGAAACCTACGCGACCGCGCCGCTCGCCCTCTTCGGCCAGCAGGCTGAAATCGCCGCTGCGATCGCAGCCGAAGCGGAAGTCGTCGCCCACCACCAGGTGGCGTACTCCCAGTCCTTCGACCAGCACGCGGTCGATGAATTCCACCGCAGTGAGGCTGCGCAGGCGCTCGTTGAACGGCAGGCAAAGCACGTAATCGACCCCGCTCTCGCCCAGCAGACGCACCTTCTCGCGCAGGCGGGTCAACCGTGGCGGCGCCTGGTCGCCGGCGAAGAACTCCCGCGGCTGGGGCTCGAACACCACCACCGTGACCGGCAGGCGCAGCTTCGAGGCCTGCTCCCGGCACTGGTCGAGAATCGCCTGGTGGCCGCGGTGCACGCCATCGAAATTGCCGATGGTGGCCACGCAGCCGCGATGCTCCTCGCGCAGATTGTGCAGTCCTCGAATGACTTCCATTCAGTCTTCGCTAAGCCTTCTGGTTGAAAAACGAACAAAGGGGAAGATTATAGCGAACCCCAGTTCCCTTGACAGCCGGCGATCCGCTTCACGAGGCTTCCGGCTCCCCCACCGAGGGGTGCCCTACCCGCGCATACGAAAATGCCGCGGCCTGACGCCCAGGGCGGCCAGCCAGGCGAAGTAGATCGCCGCGCCGACCACTACCAACAAGGCCAGCCACTGCACCCGCGCCGACACACCCCACTCGAGCCACTGCTGCCACTCCGGCGCCAGCCAGGCCAGGCCCACGCTCATCACCACGCAGCCGCCCACCAGTTGCACGGCATAGCGCCCCCAGCCCGGCTGGAACACCAGCACGCCCTGCTTGTGCAGCAGCCAGCCCAGCAGACCGGCGTTGAGGAAGGCCGACAGCGCCGTGGCCAGGGCCAGGCCGGCGTGGGCCAGCGGCCAGATCAGGATCAGGTTGAACACCATGTTGGCGACCATGGCGATGATGCCGACCTTGACCGGGGTCTTGGTGTTCTGGCGGGCGAAGAAGCCCGGTGCCAGCACCTTGATCAGCATGAAGGCGACCAGGCCGAAGGCATAGGCGCGCAGACTCATGGCCGCCATGACGATGTCGTGCTCGGTCATGGCGCCGTAGTGGAACAGCGAGATCAGCAGCGGCTCGGCCAGGATCGCCAGGGCCAGCGCCGCCGGCAGGCCCAGCAGCAGCACGGCGCGCACCGCCCAGTCGAGCATCGCGGCGAAATGCTCGCCCGACTGCTCGGCATGACGCTTGGAGAGCGCCGGCAGGATCACCGTGCCGATGGCGATGCCGAACACCCCCAGCGGCAGCTCCACCAGACGGTCGGAGTAGTAGAGCCAGGAAACGCTGCCGGGAGTGAGCAGCGAGGCCAGCACGGTGTCCAGCAGCAGGTTGATCTGCGACACCGAGACGCCGAACAGCGCCGGCGCCATCAATATCAGGATGCGTTTCACCCCGCTGTGGGCGAAGTTGGGCCAGGGCCGCGGCATCAGCCCCAGGCGGGCAAGGAACGGCACCTGGAAGGCGAGCTGAGCAACGCCGGCGATCAGCACGCCCCAGGCCAGCGCCATGGCCGGCTCGCTCATCAAGGGCGTGAGCAGCACGGCGGCCCCGATCAGCGAAAGATTGAGCAGCACCGGCGTGAAGGCCGGCACGGCAAAACGGTTCCAGGTGTTGAGCACGCTGCCGGCGAAGGCAGTGAGCGAGACCAGCAGCAGATAGGGAAAAGTCAGCCGCAGCATGTCGGCGGTGAGCGCCAGCTTGGCCGGGTCGCGGCCGAAGCCGGGAGCGAAAACCCACACCAGCCAGGGCGCGGCGAGCATGGCCAGGGCGGTGATCAACGCCAGCACCGCCGTGAGGCTGCCGGCCACGGCGTCGAGCAGCTCGCGCACCTCGCGCTTGCTGCCGCGGGTGGCATACTCGGAGAGCACCGGCACGAAGGCCTGGTTGAAGGCGCCCTCGGCAAACAGGCGGCGCATGAAATTGGGAATCTTGAACGCCACGAAGAAGGCGTCGGCGCCGTTGCCGGCGCCGAACAGGGTCGCCACCACCACGTCGCGCGCCAGTCCCATGACCCGCGACAGCATGGTCATGGCACCCACCACCAGGCCGGAGCGCATCAGCCCACCGGCCTTGGGCGCCACGGCGCGGTCGTCCTCGGCCACCAGGGGCGCGCTCGACTTTGCTGAATCGGGCAACTTCTCGGGTTCCGTCACCGCTCCCATCCTCGACCATTCAGCCTTGGCAAATGCACAGGCACAAAAAAACCGGCCGCAGCCGGTTTTTCACGAGCGTCGCCAACGTGGCCCGAGGGCATGGGTTCGCGACGTCTCCAGGCGACCGGCTTTACGCAGCCAGCGCCTTAATTCGCTTGTTCAGGCGGCTCTTCAGGCGCGCAGCCTTCTTCTTGGAGAGCACGTCCTTGTCGGCGATGCGGTCGATGACCGGCTGCGCCTTCTGGAACTCGGCCATGGCGGTGGCGTGGTCGCCGCCGTTGATGGCCTTGATGACGCGCTTCACATAGGTACGCACCATGGCGCGCTGGCTCGCCTTCAGAACACGACGGCCTTCCGCCTGACGGGCACGCTTGCGGGCTTGCTTGCTGTTTGCCACTGACTATCTCCTGGAAAACTTTGACGCCGCCCGGTCTGGGGCGGCATCGATAACGATTTGTCCGGCTTGGAAATTTCGCTTTCCTGCCGGCCTGGCCATCTCGCCAACGCGAAGGTTGTCGACGGGCCGTGTCTGAGAGGATGGCGCATACTACCACAGGTGCGCGGCGTCATGCTACAGGCCGCGCAAACACTGCGTCACAGCACCACCAGGTTGTCGCGATGGATCAGCTCCGGCGCTTCCATGTAGCCGAGAATCGCCTCGATCTGATGGCTCGGCTGACCGAGAATGCGGCGCGCCTCGTCGGCACCGTAGTTGACCAGCCCCTTGGCGATACGCTGGCCCTGTTCGTCGACGCACAGCACCATGTCGCCACGCACGAAGTCGCCCGACAGCGCCTTGACCCCCACCGCCAGCAGGCTCGAGCCACTGCCACGCAGCACCTTCACCGCCCCGGCGTCCAGCGTGAGGCTGCCGCGCACCTGCAGTTGCCCGGCCAGCCAGCGCTTGCGCGCCGCCATGGGGGCCTCTTCCGGACGCAGCAGCGTGCCCAGCGGCTCCCCTTCGGCCAGCCGGGTCAGCACATCGGGCTGACGCCCGCTGGCGATCACCGTGACGGTACCGGAGCGCGCCGCCAGGCGAGCCGCCTGGATCTTGGTGGTCATCCCGCCGCGCCCCAGCGCACCGCCGCCGCCGGCCATGGCGGCCAGCGCCGGGTCGTCGGCCCGCCCTTCGCTGATGAGAGAGGCCTCGGGATTGTGGCGCGGATCGGCGTCGAACAACCCCTCCTGGTCGGTGAGGATCACCAGCGCCTCGGCCTCGAGCAGGTTGGCCACCAGCGCGCCCAGGGTGTCGTTGTCGCCGAAGCGGATCTCGTCGGTGACCACGGTATCGTTCTCGTTGATCACCGGGATCACGCGCAGGTCGACCAGGGTGCGCAGCGCCGAGCGCGCGTTGAGGTAGCGCTTGCGATTGGAGAGGTCGTCGTGGGTCAGCAGCACCTGGGCAGTGAGCAGCCCATGGCGTGCAAAGTGGTGCTCGTAGCACTGAGTCAGGCCGTTCTGGCCCACCGCGGCGGCGGCCTGCAGCTCATGCACCGCCGAAGGTCGGGCCTGCCAGCCCAGCCGCACCATGCCGGCCGCCACGGCGCCCGACGACACCAGCACCACCTCGAGCCCCTGACGATGCAGCGCAGCGATCTGGTCGACCCAGCCGCCGATCGCCGCCTCGTCGAGGCCGCGCCCATCGTTGGTCAGCAGCGCACTGCCGATCTTCACCACCACCCGGCGAGCGCCACGCAGCGCATCGCGACCCGGAACCCGCTCGTTGCTCACCTGTTCACTCTCCAACAAGGCTGCTGCGATTCCCCAACCTTGAGACACTGCGCGAGCGATGGCCAGACTAGGCAAACCTTGGCGAAAGAGCGGAGTTTGCTGTTGCAAATGAGCATCTTGAGCCAAGGTTTAACGACGTATGGCCGAGCGCAGCCAGTGTTCCACCTAGGGGGCGTATTCGACCTCGACATCGTAATCATCATCGTCGAAGTCATCGTCATCGTCGTCCTGATCGCGGCGCTTGCGCCGGCGACCCAGACGCGCCTCGGTGCGCGCCACCGCCTCGGCCTCCATGCGCTCGCGCATCTCGCGCTCGCGCTCGGCGGCCTCCTCGTCTTCGTTCTCCAGCCGGCGCTGCTCGGTGAGCCAGCGATGCGCCGCCTGCACCAGGGCATCGGTGCCCTCGCCGCTGATCGCCGAGATGCGGAACACGGGGCCCGTCCAGCCCAGCCCCTCGACGATGGCAGCCACCCGCACCTCGCGCTCCTCGGCGGGCACCAGGTCGAGCTTGTTGAGTACCAGCCAGCGCGGACGCTCGGCCAGGGTCGGCGAGAACTGCTCGAGTTCGTGTGCGATGGCCCGGGCCACCTCGACCGGGTCGGACTCGTCGAACGGCGCCACGTCGACCACGTGGAAGAGCAGGCGGGTACGGGTCAGGTGCTTGAGGAAACGCAGCCCCAGCCCGGCACCGTCCGAGGCACCCTCGATCAGCCCCGGCACGTCGGCCATCACGAAGTGCTCGTGCATGCCCAGCTTGACCACGCCGAGGTTGGGCACCAGCGTCGTGAAGGGGTAGTCGGCCACCTTGGGCTTGGCTGCGGAAACCGAGCGGATCAGGGTCGACTTGCCGGCATTGGGCATGCCCAGCAGGCCGACGTCGGCCATCACCTTCATCTCCAGGCGCAGGTTGCGCCGCTCGCCGTCGGTACCCGGCGTGGTCTTGCGCGGCGCCCGGTTGGTCGACGACTTGAAATGAATGTTGCCGAGCCCGCGGCGACCGCCCTGGGCCACCAGCACCTGCTGGCCGATCTCGGTGATGTCGGCGATCACCTCGAGGGTGTCCTCGTCGATCACGGTGGTGCCCACCGGCACCTTGACCACCAGGTCGCTGCCGGCGCGACCGCTCATCTGGCGCCCCTGGCCGGGGCGACCGCTCTCGGCCTGATAGAAGCGCTGGTACTTGAAGTCGATCAGCGTATTGAGGGCATCGTCGCCCACCAGGTAGACGCTGCCGCCATGCCCGCCGTCGCCGCCATCGGGACCACCCTTGGGCACGTATTTCTCGCGGCGAAAGCTCAGGCAGCCGTTACCTCCCCTGCCCGCTTCCACGATGATCGAGGCTTCGTCGACGAACTGCATTGTGACTCTCCCGACGGTATCTACCGTCATGATACAAGAAGGCCCCGCCTGAGCGGGGCCTTCCATCTACCGGTTCGTGCGTTCTCAGGCAGAGACGACGCTGACGAACTTGCGGTTCTTCGGACCCTTGGTCTCGAACTTGATCACACCGTCGCTCAGGGCGAACAGGGTGTGGTCGCGGCCGACGCCGACGCCGGTACCGGCGTGGAAGCGGGTGCCGCGCTGACGCACGATGATGTTGCCAGCGGTGACGGCCTGACCGCCGAACAGCTTGACACCAAGGCGTTTGGATTCTGAATCGCGGCCGTTACGGGTAGAGCCGGCTGCCTTCTTATGAGCCATTGCAAAGTCCTCGCTCGTTAAGGGGAAGCCGCTTAGGCGGAAATCCCGGTGATCTTGACTTCAGTGAACCACTGACGGTGGCCCTGACGCTTCATGTGATGCTTGCGACGACGGAACTTGATGATGCGGATCTTCTCGCCACGGCCGTGGGAAACGATCTCGGCAGCCACCTTGGCGCCCGCGACCAGCGGAGCGCCGACGGTCACGTCGTCGCCGTTGGCAACCAGCAGCACCTCATCGAACTCGATGGTTTCGCCGGTGGGGATTTCCAGCTTCTCGAGCTTGAGGGTTTGGCCTTCCTGAACGCGGTACTGCTTGCCACCGCTCTTGATAACAGCGTACATGTGTCTCTCTCCAGAACTCATCGGGGTTGGCTCTTCGTCGGCCTGCTTCGAGTGGCGCCCCTTTCGGCAGCCATCTGACAGGGAGCATGATGAGTGGGCCGCGCATTATAACCGCGCCCCGCAGGGCGTTCAAGCACTGCTCACGCCGACCGAGGCATCGCCGCAGGCACGCACCGCGGCGTAGCTTGACGCCCACATGGGTGGGCCATAGCATGAGCCGCAGCCCAAGGCCACTGCCATGTCCGGCATGCCGGCCCAACAGCCCGATGACACTGCCTCATGCCAGCCAACGCCTCACCCCGTTCGTCTGACAGCAACACCGCCTCTTCGTCACTGCATGCGGCAGTCGCCGACGACTTTGCCGCGGTCAACCGCACCATCAAGGAGCAGCTGGCATCGCGGGTGCCGCTGGTCGAGACCATCGGTCAGTACATCATCGCCAGCGGCGGCAAGCGGCTGCGTCCGCTGCTGGTGCTGCTTGCCGCCCGCGCCCTGGGCTATCAGGGCGACAAGCACATCTCGCTGGCCACGCTGATCGAATTCATGCACACCTCGACCCTGCTGCACGACGACGTGGTCGACGAATCGCACATGCGCCGTGGCCGCGCCACCGCCAACGACGCCTGGGGCAACGCCCCCTCCGTGCTGGTAGGCGACTACCTCTATTCCCGCTCCTTCCAGATGATGGTCGAGATCGGCTCGCTCAAGATCATGGGCATACTTTCCGGCGCCACCTGCATCATTGCCGAGGGTGAGGTGCAGCAGCTGACCAACGTGGGCAATCCGGACGTCGATGAAACCGTCTACTTCGAGACCATCCAGGGCAAGACCGCCATGCTGTTCGAGGCCGCCACCCACAGCGGCGCAGTGCTGGCCGAAGCCGACCCGCAGCAGGAAGCGGCGCTGCAGCTTTATGGCCGCTACCTGGGGCTGGCGTTCCAGCTCGTCGACGACCTGCTCGACTACCAGGGCGACGCCAAGGCGATGGGCAAGAACGTGGGCGACGACCTGGCCGAGGGCAAGCCGACCCTGCCACTGATCCAGGCCATGGCTGCCGGCACCCCGGACCAGGCCAGGACGATCCGCCAGGCCATTCGCCAGGGCGGTCTCGAACGGCTCGACGAGGTGCTGGCCATCGTGCGCGATACCGGCGCGCTGGACTACACACGGGCACGCGCAGAAGAGATGTCGGCCAAGGCGCTGGAGCAGCTCGATTTCCTGCCCCCCAGCCGCTACCGCGACAGTATGGCCGACCTGGCCCGGCTCGCGGTGGAGCGCCAGCACTGAAGGCGCCGCAGCGGGGCTTGCAAGGCCATGGCTTTTGCGTATAATGCCCATCCGTCGGCCCCCGGAGCCGACGTCGAGCATCGCCCGAAAGCGGCTCGAAAAGGAAGCAATAGAAGTAACGGAGTATAGCTCAGCTTGGTAGAGCGCTGCCTTCGGGAGGCAGAGGTCGTAGGTTCGAATCCTGCTACTCCGACCAAAGAATTACGAAGGCCTTGCAAGCGATTGCGAGGCCTTTTTTCGTCTCGCCGCCTCAACGCCTTTCGAGCGGGTCAACATCGACGTGAATGCACCGTAAAAAGGCGCTATGCTGCGCGACCGGGTCGCCAGACGCCCGTTGGACGAACGTTACAAGCCAGGGAATACAAGCAAAACCATAAGAGACTTGCGCTAGAACAAGTTCTACTCGCACGGAGGTGCTCGTGAAGAACGGCGAGCATGAAGCAGTGCATGGCGGCAGCGAAAGCGAGCGCGCCATGTTCCACCCTTACTGGCCCGACGTCGATCTCGACACGCTGCGGGTCAAGTTCTATCAGCTTTACATTGCCGTGGAACAGAGCCCGGCAGCGACGGCGATCACCGACACCGAGGGGCGCATCGAGTACGTCAACCGACGCTTTCTCGAAGTGACCGGCTACTCGCGCGAGGAGCTGATCGGCAAGACGCCGGCTATGATCCAGTCGGGCATGACTCCCGACCACGTCTACCGCGAGCTGTGGCAGACCCTGCGCAGCGGCCGGGTGTGGCGCGGCGAGCTGCAGAACCGCAAGAAAAGCGGTGAGCTCTACTGGGAAGCCGAGACCATCACCCCGGTACGCGACGACAGCGGCCGGATCGTACGTTTCGTGGCGGTGAAGGAGGACATCACCGAGCGCAAGCGCCAGGAGGAGGAGCTGCGACTGCTCGCCAGCGTGTTCCAGACCGGCCAGGCCACGCTGATCACCGATCCGGAGATGCGCATCGAACGGGTCAACCAGGCCTTCACCGACATTACCGGCTACCTGCCGGAAGAGGTGATAGGCGAGACCCCTCGACTGTTCAAGTCGGGTCGCCACGACAAGCACTTCTACGCTCAGCTGTGGCAGGCGGTGCTGGAAACCGGCCACTGGCAGGGCGAGATCTGGAATCGCAACAAGTACGGCGACATCTATCCGCTGTGGCAGGCGATCACTGCCGTCTACGACGACAGCGGCAGGATCCGCCACTTCATTGCCGTCTTCCACAACATCGCCGAACGCAAGCGCCTGGAAGAGGAGCTGGAGCAGCAGGCCACCCGCGACCACCTGACCGGCACCCAAAACCGCCGCGCCTTCGATGTCGCCATGCGCAAGGCGGTGCGTCAGGCCGAGCGCAGCGACAACACCTTCTCGCTGCTGCTGTTCGACATCGACCACTTCAAGTCGATCAACGACCAGCACGGTCACGACACGGGCGACATCATCCTCAAGCGTCTGGCCACCCTGGTCGGCCAGACCCTGCGCAGCACCGATCTGCTCGCCCGCTGGGGCGGCGAGGAGTTCGCCATCCTGCTGCAGGACACCACGGCGCAGGGGGCCTCCATCTTCGCCGAGCGGCTGCGCCAGCAGGTGGCAGAGACCCGCTTGCACGGCCTGGCCGTGACCATCAGCCTGGGAATCGCGGAATATCGCCGGGGCGACGACCCCGAGGCGATACTGGCACGCGCCGACAGCGCGCTGTATCGCGCCAAACGCTCGGGGCGCAACCGGGTGGGCATCGCCGACACCCAGGAGTGATGCCGCCGCGCGTTACAGCAGCGGTTCGAGCCGCAGCAGCCGACTCACCCCGGCCCCACCATGCCGCCACAGGCTGCCGGGCTCGCGCAGCAGTTCGACCGACTCTCCCTGCACGAGGGCCTGCCAGTAGAGCCGCCCCGACGGCGTACGCCCGACCCGGTAGCTGAGCGCCGGCGACTTGCCGATCTCGGTCAGGCGCTGAAACTCGTTGGCCAGGCCCTGACTGGTCACCAGTACGCCCACCTCGGTATTCCACCACACCGAGCGCGGGTCGGCGTTGGGCGACCCCACGAAGACACGATCGGCGTCGATGCCCAGCGCCTTGATGTGCAGGGCAGAGGCCGAAGACCCCACACTGAAGCCGATATCCGCATCCGGCTCGTGCTCGGCACGCATCTCATAGAGTGCGACCCCGCTATCGAGCAATGCCTCCCGCCTGGCCTGGTAGGCACCGTGCACCACCGGTACATCGGTAGCCTCCAGGGCATTGGTGAATATCTCGACCTCCACGCCGGCCTCGGCCAGTTCCGTCAGCAGCCGGGTTCCCTGTCTGCCGGGCACGAAGTAGGCGGACACGAGGGTCAGCCGCTCGCTCGGCTCCCCCACCTGGTCGAGCAGCGCGCCGGCCATGGTGCGCCCGAAGGCCGGTCGCCCCCGCCAGGCGGGCTTGCCCGGCGGGTCCCACAGCGCCACTCCCTCGCCCCAGTGCAGCTTGCCGACCAGCGGCCCCTGCTCGATGTCGGCATAGCGCTGGCGCAGGTCGGCGAAATAGGGCGAGTCGATACTGGTTTCGAACCACTCGGCGAGCGACGCCAGCAACGCTTGCCAGGCGCCCTCATCGACCTGGTGATAGCGGCCGATGGGCTGCGCCAGGCCGTGGTTCCAGTACAGATGGAAGCTTTGCGACAACGCGTCCACCACCGGCCCCAGGGCCAACAGGTCGAGGTCGGTGAAATTGCGCGGTTCACTGGCGCTGTAGTACTCGTCGCCCAGGTTGCGACCGCCGACGATGGCCAGCGCGTCGTCGGCGATCCACAGCTTGTTGTGCATGCGCCGATGCTGACGCGCCGCCTGGGGCGCCGAGGCCAGCACACGACCTGTCAGCGTGCCCCGGCCGACGCTCAAGGCGTTGTAGACGCGCACCTGGACGTTGGGGTGGCTGTCGAGCGCGGCCAGCTGCCGACCCTGGCCCACCGCACCGATGTCATCGATCAGCAGACGCACCTCGACGCCGCGCTCGGCGGCCCCCAGCAGCCGGTGCAGCAAGGCCCGGGTGGTCTGTCCGTCGCCCATCAGGTAGGTCTGGATATCGAGCCTGCGGTCGGCCTGCTCGCTGAGCAGCACGCGCAGGCTGAAGGCATCCTGGCCGCTGGAGAGCAGCGCGAAGCCGCTCTTGCCCGGATGCGCGGAGCCGCTCAGGCGCGCCCACTGGCCCAGCCAGGTGGCCTCGCGTTCGGCCGGGGTCAACGGTACGCCATGTTCGCGCACCGCCGCGTTGCCGGCACAACCTTGCAGCAGCAGGAGCAGTACGCCACACAGCACCAGCAGCCAACCGCGGGTGCGGCGCCTGGCGTCCGGATCAGGGTTCGTCATCGTGCTCTGCCAGACGGCGAGCCATGGCCTTGCGCGCCTTGTTGCGCCGATAGAGCCGCGCCACGGCCAGCGCCAGGGCAAAGGCCACCATGGCGCCCAGGGTCACTCCCTGCCAGGGCCGGGCGGCCTCGCCCCCCATGACCGTTTCCAGCGTGATGATCAGGATGAAGCCCAGCGCCTGGCTACCGATGGCCAGGGCGCGCAGGGTATCGAAGGTCTTGTGTGCCATGTAGGCTCCCGCCGGTGACAGCGCCGTCCTGGGGCAGTAGGCTTGCTCTGCCTGACGCGTTACTTTATGCAAGTGAGTGATTTTACCCGGTCATGGCGCTTGCGCCGACCCTAAATGCTGGAGCCGAGCCAATGGACGCCTTTGCCCTGGGCCCCGTGCTGATATCCGTACCGCGCCTCTATGCCATTGGCTGTGCCCTGCTGCTGCTGCTCGCCGCCTGGCTGCTGCTGGGGCTCTCGCCCTCGGCGCGGTCGCGCTGGTTCAACGGCCTGCTGCTGGCCTGGCTGGTAGGCGCCCGCCTGGGGCACGTGGCGCTGAACTTCGACGCCTATGCCGCCGCTCCGCTGGACGTGTTGAGGCTCTGGCAGCCCGGCTATCACGGCCTGTGGGGGCTGCTCGCCGCGCTGATCTGGACCGGCTGGGCACTGCGCGACCGGCTGCTGTCGATGATCGGCGCCATGGGACTCACCGTCGGCGCCTCGGCGCTGTGGCTGGTGCTGGTCACCCTGGCCCCCTTCGGCGGTGACATGCCGCTGCGCGAGCTACCCGACATCACCCTGGAGAACCTCGACGGCGAGCCGGTCAACCTGCAGCAGCTTCAGGGCGAGCTGGTGGTGGTCAATCTGTGGGCCACCTGGTGCCCGCCCTGCCTGCGCGAAATGCCGCTGCTGGCCGAGGCCGACACCCGCGACGGCGTTACCGCGGTGGTGATCAACCAAGGCGAGGAGTTGCTCCAGGTGGCGCGCTACCTCGACGAGCAGGAGCTCGCGTTCCGCTATCCGCTGCTCGATCCAAACCAGCAGATGATCCGCAGCATGGAATCGCCGGGGCTTCCCACCACGGTGCTGTTCGACCGCGAAGGTCGCGCGGTGGAGCGCCACGTGGGCGAACTGTCGCGGGCGCAGCTCGATACCTGGCTGGGACGCCACTGATTACCACCGGTAACAGCCGCTCCCTACCATTTCCCGCTCGTCTCCACCAGCCTTAAGCCAGCGCGGGCTTTGCGATAGAATCGCCCGCCCTGTCCGCCGAAGCCATGCTGCGGCGGCAGCGTGCGCACCGTGTTCAGCATCGACCGAGGCATCATGAGCGACTTTTCACCCGGCCAACGCTGGATCAGCGACGGCGAGGCCGACCTGGGCCTGGGCACCATCCTGAGTTGCGACCACCGTAGCGTTACCGTGCTGTTCGGCGCCAGCCAGGAAACCCGTACCTACAGCAGCCGCCAGGCACCGCTGACCCGTGTGGCCTTCGGCAGCGGCGACCGCATCCAGTCCGCCGAGGGCTGGAGCCTGACCGTCGACGACAGCAAGGAAGTCGACGGTCTGATCGTCTACATCGGCGAAGACGACCAGGGCCAGCTGCGCGAGCTGCCCGAGGCGCGTCTGGCCGACAGCATGCAGTTCGACCAGGCTCGCGATCGCCTGCTCACCGGCCAGGTCGACCGCAACGACTGGTTCGACCTGCGCTTTCGTACCCTGCACCACCATCATCGCATCGAGCAGAATCCGGCGCTGGGCCTGGCCGGCCCGCGCATCGACCTGATTCCCCATCAGCTCTACATCGCCGACGAAGTGGCCCGGCGCCATGCGCCGCGGGTACTGCTGGCCGACGAGGTGGGCCTGGGCAAGACCATCGAGGCCGGTCTGATCCTGCACCGCATGCTGCTCACCGGCCGCGCCGAGCGCGCCCTGATCCTGGTGCCGCCGAGCCTCATGCACCAATGGCTGGTGGAACTGCTGCGCCGCTTCGCCCTCGAGGTGACCCTGCTCGACGAGCAGCAGAGCCTGGCCCAGGCCGAAGCCAACCCCTTCGAGTCCGGCCAGTTGATTCTGGCCAGCCAGGCGTGGCTGTTCGCCAACCCCCAGCGCCAGGAACAGGCGGCCGCCTGCGACTGGGACCTGCTGATCGTCGACGAGGCGCACCACCTCGACTGGAGCGCCGAGCAGGTCGGCGCCGGCTACGCCTGCGTCGAGCGTCTGGCCAAGCGCGTGCCGGGGGTGCTGCTGCTCACCGCCACGCCGGAGCAGATGGGCCTGGAGAGCCACTTCGCCCGCCTGCGCCTGCTCGACCCGGACCGCTACCACAGCCTGGAAGCGTTTCGCGAAGAGGAGCAGCACTACGTGGAAGTGGCCCAGGCCATCGACGCCCTGGAACGCCTGCCGGCCGGCGGCGAACGCGACCGTGCCGTCGTGGCCACGGTGATCGAGGAGCATGACAGCCTGGCCCTGCTCGACACCCTGGCCAACCCCGAGAGCGGCCCGCAGCAACAGCAGAGCGCACGAGACCAGCTGCGCGAGCAGTTGCTCGACCGGCACGGCACCGGCCGGGTGATGTTCCGCAACAGCCGTCGCCATGTGGGCGGCTTTCCCGAGCGTCACCTGCACCTGGCCGAACTGCCACTGCCCTCGGCCTACCGCCGGGTACTGCGCAAGCTCGAGCGCGACGAGGACCATCTCGACGAACTGCTGATCGAGACCGGGCTCGACCATCCCGACGTGCTGATCTACCCCGACGCCACCTACCGCGCGCTTTCCGACGATCCGCTCAACGCCGAGCCGTGGTGGCAGATCGACCCACGGGTGAACTGGCTGCTGGAGCGCCTCGCCGACGACGGCGAACAGGGCTTCGCCAACGACAAGGTGCTGGTGATCGCGCACAGCCGCGAGACCGCCCAGGACCTGGCCGAAGCGCTGCGGGTGCTGGGCGGCATTCATGCGCCGGTGTTCCATGAGGGACTGACGCTGGTGGAACGCGACCGTGCGGCGGCCGCCTTCGCCGACGAGGAGGAGGGCAGCCAGGTGCTGGTCTGTTCCGAGATCGGCTCCGAGGGACGCAACTTCCAGTTCTGCCGCCATCTGGTGATGTTCGACCTGCCCCAACATCCCGATCAACTCGAGCAGCGCATCGGCCGGCTCGATCGTATCGGCCAGCGTCACGCCATCGAGATCCACGTGCCGCTGTTCGAGGCCAGCCCCGGGGCGCGTCTGCTGCGCTGGTTTCGCGAGGGGATGGACGCTTTCGACGCTCCCCACGGGGTCGGCAGCGAGCTGTTCGACGCCTTCGGTGACGCCCTCGCCGAGGCGCTGCTCGACGACGAGGCCCTCGACGACGTCATCGCCGAGACCCGCGCCCTGTTCGAGAACCGCCTGGCCCAGCGCGACGCCGGGCGCAACCGTCTGCTGGAACTCAATGCCTGCCGTCCGGATCGGGCCGAGGCGGTCGCCACGGCGATCCGCGAACTCGACCATGACCCGGCGCTGTCGCGCTACCTCGACCAGGCGCTGGACATCTTCGGCGTCGACAGCCAGGAGCTCGGCGGCGGCCTGCTGCACCTGCAGCCCAGCCCGCAGATGCTCGACGGCCTGCCCGGCCTGGCCAAGGGCGAGGAGGGGTTCACCGCCACCCTGTCGCGCGCTCGCGCCCTGGCCCGCGACGACGTGCAGCGGCTCTCCTGGGAGCACCCGCTGTTGCGCGAAATGATGGCGCGCATCCTCGACGGCACCATGGGCAACACCGCGCTCGCCCTGCTCAAGCACCCGGCGATTCCCGCCGGCAGGCTGATGGCGGAGCTGGTGTTCCGCACCTACTGCCCGGCGCCGAAGCGTCTGCACGTCAATCGCTTCCTGCCGCCGACCGCGGTACGCGTGCTGCTCGACGAGTCCGGCGCCGTGCTCAGCGACAAGGTTTCCTTCACCGGGCTTTCCAAGAACCTGCAGAAGGTCAAGAAGGCCATGGCCCGGGACCTGATTCGCAGCCGCCACGACCAGCTGCGCGAACTGCTGACACAGGGCGAGCAGGAGGCCGAGCGCGAGCTGCCGAGCATCGTCGAAGCGGCTCAGGTCCGCATGCGCCGGGAGCTCGACGGCGAGCTGGCCCGGCTGGAGGCACTGGCACGACTCAACCCGGCGGTGCGCGAAGCGGAGCTCGAGGCGCTGCGCCGCGAACGTGGCGAACTCGACGGCGCCATCGAAGGCACGCGGCTGCGGCTGGACGCCGTGCGGGTCATCGTCACGGTGGGCGACGAGGGCCGCTGAGCCTCGCGGCGGTAAGCGTCAGGACTTGCCGAGGATATCGGCCAGCGCCTGCTCGAGGGTCGGGAAGTGAAACTCGAACCCAGCCTCGAGCAGGCGTGCCGGGCGCATGTCGGCACCGGTCAGCAACAGCCGCGCCATCTCGCCGAAGGCGGTCTCCAGCACGATGGCCGGCACCGGCATGACGGCCGGGCGATGCAGCTGCCTGGCCAGGGTACGTGTGAACTCGGCGTTGGTGACGGGATGCGGTGCGCTGCCATTGAACGGCCCCTCGAGATCGTCGCGCTCGAGCAGGAACAGGATGCTGCGCACCAGATCTTCTCGATGGATCCAGGGCATGAACTGGCGACCGCTGCCGAAGCGTCCCCCGAAGCCCAGCTTGAAGGGCGTCAGCATCTTCTCCAGGCTGCCTCCGCCCGTATCCAGCACCAGCCCGGTGCGCAGCAGCGCCACCCGCGTGCCGAAATCCGCCGCCTCTCTGGCGGTATCCTCCCAGCGCTTGCACAGGCGATGCGCGAACTCATCGTGGGGTGGGGTCTGTTCGGTGACCTCCACTTCACCCTGATCGCCGTAATAGCCCATGGCCGAGCCCGAGACCATGACGCCGGGCGCCTTGCCGTTGGCCTGCTTGAGCTGCTCGCAGAGGATCACCAGATCGCGGGTGACGTTGACCCGTGAGTCGATCAGCCGGTTCTTCTGCTCGTCGCTCCAGCGCCGGGCGGCGATCGGCTCGCCCGCCAGGTTGACGATGGCATCCGGGGGCGACTCGACGAAGTCGAGCACCGAGCGCCTTATGTCGGCGCCTTGGGGCAGCTTGCTCCTGGCCGCGTCCGGATCGCGCGACACCACCTGCAGGCGATGCCCGGCCTGCTTCAAGCGCAGGCACAGACGCTGCCCGACGAAACCGCTGCCACCCGTGATCAGTACCCGCATCGCAACCCCTCCGCACCGCTGCCTTTCGTTATACAGCCGTTGTACACCTCTGCTATGCTGGCGACAATTGCAAGAGCCCTGGTAGCGCCGGGGCGCCGACCTGCCAGCATCCTGCCTGCTTTCGGGAGACAACCATGTCCTACAGCCTGATCCTTCTCGCCCACGGCTCTAGCGACGCCAAGTGGCGGGCCCCGTTCGAACGCCTTCATGAGGCGCTCGCCGCCCGCATGGAGGCGAATTTGAAGCTCGCCTACATGGAGCTTAGCGAACCCTCACTGGAAAGTACCGTGGCTGAACTTGCCGCCTCGGGCATCCAGCGGGCCGAGATCCTGCCACTATTCTTCGCCGCCGGGCGTCACCTGCGCAAGGATGTGCCGGCCCAGGTCGAGGCGCTGCGCTCCGCTCACCCCAGCGTCGATCTGCAGTTGCTGCCCCCGGTGGGCGAGCATCCGGCCTTCGTCGAGGCCCTGGCCGCCGTGATCGCCGAGCAGGCGGGGGAAGCACTGCCGACTTGACCATGACCGTCATCAGTTGTACACCGTTCGAGTAGTGTACAATATTCTCTGCTGCCACCCGTAACGACGGCCAGCCAGGCAGACGAATCCAGGGATGGCAAGGTCCACACAACAAACGAGCAGAGGCACGCATGACCGCAAAGGGGGGCCACCCGGCCGACACACCGCTCTACCCGATTCGCGAGGTGTCCCGAATCACCGGCGTCAACTCGGTGACCCTGCGCGCCTGGGAGCGACGCTACGGCCTGATCCGCCCCCAGCGCACCCCCAAGGGGCACCGTCTCTACGCTCGCGAGGACATCGAAAGGGTCGAGCGCATTCTGCAATGGCTGAGCCGTGGCGTACCGGTCAGCCAGGTCAAGGAGCTCATCGACCAGCCCGCCTCTGCGCCGACCCCCGAACCCGCCTCGGGCGACTGGCCCAGCCAGCAGCGCCAGCTGGTCGCCGCGGTCGAGGCACTCGATCGCGGCCAGATGGAGACCCTGTTCACCCAGAGCCTGGCGCTCTACCCCGTGACCACTTGCCTGACGGAGCTGTGGCAGCCGGTGACACGCGAGCTCGAGGAGCGCTGGCGCGACCAGCTCGGCGCCAGCCTGCAGCGCCGCTGCCTGGAGTCCTTCCTGCGCACCCGCATCGGCATACGCCTCTACCACGCCAACCAGCTCGCCAGAGGGCCGTTACTGCTGATCGTACCGCTGCCCGACGACCCGGGGACGCTGTGGCTGCTGCTGGCCGCCCTGGCCGCCAGCGATGCCGGCTATCGTATCCAACTGCTCGACAGCGCCTTGCCCTTCAGCGAACTTCCCCTGGCCGTCGAGCGCTTGCAGGCAGCGGCAGTGTTGCTGGTCAGCGGCCGGGCCGAGCGGGCCGACCTGATTCGCCGCCAGCTGCCACGGCTGGCCGAGCAGCTCGACGCCCCGTTGGGCCTGTGCGGCCCCGTGGCGCGCATCCGTGACGGCGACCTGGCCGACAGCCTGGTGGAACTGCTGGGCGACGACCTGCCTCAGGCCATGGCGCGCCTGCGGTCGTTGATCCAGGACGCCTGACCCTCGGCGAGGCGACCGCCATGACCCGCGCATTGGTATGGTTTCGCAGCGACCTGCGCATTCATGACAACACGGCGCTGGCAGCCGCAACGCGGCGCGGCCCGGTGGTCGCCGTCTTTCTGCGCAGCCTGCCGCACTGGCAGCGCCATGGGCACGGCGCCAACAAGCTCGACTTCTGGCATCGCGGCGTCGTCGCCCTGAAGGAAGGCTTGGCCGGCCTCGGCATCCCGCTGCTGCACCGGGACATTGCCGGCTTCGACGACGCCCCTGCCGCGCTGCTGCAGATCGCGCGCGAGATCGGCGCCGACGAGCTGCACTTCAACCTTGAGTACCCGCTGGACGAGCAGCGTCGCGACCGGGCCGTGGCAAGGGCCTTTGCCGACGCCGGCCTCACGGCCAGGGGCCACCACGACAGCGTGGCCTTCGCCCCAGGCGAACTGCTGACCGGCAAGGGCGACTTCTATGGCGTATTCACCCCCTTCGCGCGGGCCTGGCAGCGCCAGCTGACGCCCGAGCGTCTGGCGCTGCGGGAGACACCGGCGCCGCAGCCATCCCCGGGTATCGCCGCCGAGCGGGTCGAACCGCCCACGCTGCCCGCGCCCCCCGTCGATGCCGAGCGCTGGCCCGCGGGCGAGGCCGCGGCGGCCGACCGCCTGGAGCGCTTCCTGCGCTTCCGGGCCCGCCACTACGCCACCCAGCGTGACTTTCCGGGCCTGGCCGGGACCAGCGAACTATCCCCCTACCTGGCCTTGGGCATGATCTCGCATCGTCAGTGCCTGCAGGCGGCGCTGAGCGAAAACGACGGCAGTCTGGCGGAAGGCGATGCCGGCATCGTCAGCTGGGTCAACGAACTGGTGTGGCGTGAGTTCTACCACCACGTGGCGACGGG
Source organism: Billgrantia desiderata (assembly GCF_900108215.1). Lineage (NCBI taxonomy): Bacteria > Pseudomonadati > Pseudomonadota > Gammaproteobacteria > Oceanospirillales > Halomonadaceae > Billgrantia > Billgrantia desiderata. Next base: position 107,149 of record NZ_FNVC01000009.1, read on the forward strand.
CTTCCCCCGGGTCTGCCGCCACCGGGCGTTCCAGCGCCACACCGAGGCGTTGGCCTGGCAGGTTGACGAAGCCGGCTTCCATGCCTGGTGCGAGGGGCGTACCGGCTACCCCATCGTCGACGCTGCCATGCGCCAGTTGGTACGCACCGGCTGGATGCACAATCGCCTGCGCATGATCGCGGCGATGTTCCTGAGCAAGCATCTGTTGATCGACTGGCGACGAGGCGAAGCGTTCTTCCTGCAGCATCTGGTGGACGGCGAGTTCTGTGCCAACAACGGCGGCTGGCAGTGGGCTGCCTCTACCGGCACCGATGCGGCGCCCTACTTTCGCATCTTCAATCCCACCACCCAATCGCGCCGCTTCGATGCGGACGCCCGCTTCATCGCCGAGTACGTGCCCGAACTGGCGGAACTGCCGCCCCGGGATCGCCACTCCCCCAGCGTCGCACAGTGCAAGCAGGTGGGATATCCCCGCCCCATCGTCGATCACAAGGCGGCACGCGCTCGCGCGCTGGAGGCTTTCAAGTCGCTGCCACCCGGCACCTGACCACACGCATTACCCTCGACCACGGAGATATCGCCATGCACCGGGACGACCCCCTGGCGGCCTTCTGCGCCGCTTTCAACAAACTAGACAAAAACTGTACAGAATTATTGTACGAGTTATATACTCGCGATGTGACCTTCATCGATCCATTCCATCGGATCGAGGGGGTAGAAGCGCTCGAGGCGCACTTCCTCAAGCTGTACGACAACGTGACAGAGTGCCGCTTCGTCTTTCACGACAGCGTGAGGGTGGAGCAACAGGCCTATGTCACCTGGACCATGCAGTTGAGACATCCGCGCCTGGCCGGGGGCAACTCCGTCGCCGTGGAAGGCTGCTCGCAGCTGACCTTCTCGACCCGTCATCCCGGGCGCGTCAGTCGCCATCGCGACTACTTCGACGCCGGCGTGATGCTCTACGAGCAGTTGCCCGTCCTCGGCGGCATGGTGCGCTGGCTGAAGCGACGGATGGCGAACTAGCGCACGGGCTCACGCAGCGAGGAGCAGGCATGACGTCTCCCAACGAAACACGGCGGATCTGGCTAACCGGCGCCACCTCGGGCATCGGTCGTGCCGTGGCGCTGCGCCTGCTCGACCGGGGCCACCTGGTCGCGCTGAGCGGCCGCAGCGAGCCGGCGCTCAAGGCGCTGTGCGAGGGTCGAAACAATGCCTTGCCGCTGCCCCTCGACGTGACCGACCGTGGCGCCGTCGAAGCGGCCGGTCGCCACCTGGGCGATCTCTTCGGTCGCCTCGACCTGGCGGTGCTAAACGCCGGCACCTGCGAATACCTCGATGCGCCACACCTGGACAGCGCTCTCGTCGAGCGCGTCTTTGCGGTCAACTTCTTCGGTGCAGTGTATTGCATCAGCGCCGCGCTGCCGCTGCTGCGCCAGGCTCGTCAGACCGGCAGGCGCCCTCAGCTGGCGGCGACCTCGAGCGCCGCGGCCTACCTGGCGCTGCCGCGGGCCGAAGCCTACGGCGCCTCGAAGGCCGCCCTGAGCCACTATCTCGAGTCGCTGCGCCTGGACCTGGCCCATGAGGGCATCGACGTCAGCGTGATACATCCCGGCTTCGTCGCCACGCCGCTGACCGCGCGCAACGACTTCGCCATGCCCATGCGAATTTCGGCCGAAGCGGCGGCCCAGGCCATCGTCACCGGCCTGGAGAAGCGTCGCCTCGACATTCACTTTCCCCGCCGCTTCACCTACGGCCTCCGCCTGCTCGGCTTGCTGCCGCCGCCGCTGCGTTATCGCCTGGGCAAACGGCTGGTGTGTCATCCCGCCATGGAGACCTGACCCATGACCGCCTCGTTTCAGCCCGGCCCGGCCGCTCCCAACCAGCGCATCGCCGTGGTGGGCAGCGGCATCAGCGGCATGGCCGCTGCCTGGTACCTCAGCTCCCGTCATCAGGTCACCCTGTTCGAGGCGGCGGAGCGGCTGGGCGGACATACCGCCACCGTGGACGTCGAACTCGACCGGCGCCACTACGCCATCGACACCGGTTTCATCGTCTTCAACGACCGTACCTACCCGCACTTCCAGCGCCTGCTCACACAGCTCGACGTGGCCGTGCAGCCCACCGAGATGAGCTTTTCCGTGCACGAGACGCAGCGGGACTTCGAATACAACGGCCATACCCTCGGCTCGCTGTTCGCGCAGCGTCGCCACCTCACCAGCCCGCGCTTTTACCGCCTGCTGGCCGACATTTTGCGCTTCAATCGCCAGGCCAGCGACGACCTCAGGTACGAGCGGCTGCCGGCGGCGCTGACCCTGGCCGAGTATCTCGACACCTGGAGCTTCGGCAGCGACTTCCAGCGCCGCTACCTGCTGCCCATGGGCGCGGCCATCTGGTCGGCAAGCCTGGGGGAGATGCGCCGCATGCCGGCGCTGTTCTTCGTTCGCTTCTTCCATCATCACGGCCTGCTGTCGCTGCGCCAGCGCCCCCAGTGGTACACCCTGGTCGGCGGTTCACGCACCTACATCCCCGGCCTGACGGCGCCCTACGCCGAGCGGATCCGGCTCGCCACGCCGGTACGAGGCATTCGCCGCCGCCCCAACGGCGTCGTGCTGACCACCTCGCGGGGCCAGGAAGGGTTCGATCAGGTGGTGCTGGCCTGCCACGCCGACGAGGCGCTGCGGTTGCTCGAGGATGCCAGCCTGGCCGAGCGAGAGGTGCTGGGCGCACTGCCCTACGCCGACAACGAAGTGGTACTGCACACCGACACCCGTCTGCTGCCGCGGCGCCCACGCGCGTGGGCCAGCTGGAACTACCGCCTGGACGGTCGCGGCGACGATGCTCGCGCTTCGGTGACCTACAACATGAACATCCTGCAGCGGCTCGAGGCGCCGCACACCTTCTGCGTCACCCTCAACGACACCGGCGCCATCGACCCTGGCAAAGTGCTGGGGCGCTTTCGCTACGCCCACCCTCAGTTCAGCCTGGCCGGTCAGCACGCCCAGGCCCGGCATGGCGAGATCTCGAGCTGCCCACTACGTACCCACTACTGCGGCGCCTACTGGCGCAACGGCTTTCACGAAGACGGGGTGTGGAGCGCGCTGCGGGTGGCCCACGCGCTGGGCTGCGACGAAAACGGCACGCGCGCCTTGGGCACGCCCAGCATGGCAGCGCTCAGCCCATGACGGCCCATCCGCGCTCGCGTGTCTGCCATGGCAGGCTGCGGCATCGTCGCCACCTGCCCCGCCGTCATCGCTTCGAATATGCGGTGTGGATGATGTGGCTCGACCTCGACGAGCTTCCCGAGCTGTTCGACGGCGTGCCGGGCTTCAGCGCCCGCCGCCCGGCCCTGGCCCGCTTTCGTCGCGAGGACTATCTGACGCCGTTCGCCCCACCCCTGGCCGAGGTGGCACGGGCCGAGGTGTACCGCCAGCTCGGCCAGGCGCCCCAAGGGCGGGTCTGCCTGCTCACCCAACTGCGCACGCTGGGCTCGGGCTTCAACCCCATCTCGCTCTACTACCTCTATCACCGCGAGGAGGAGGGCGGCGCCCTGGGCGCCGTGCTGGGCGAGGTGACCAACACGCCATGGCGGGAGCGAACTCGCTATGCCTGTGCCGTGGAGCCGGGGCGGCATGCCCACGCCGCCGAGTTCACCAAGAGCCTGCATGTCTCGCCCTTCATGCCGCTGGACATGACCTACCGCTGGCGCTTCGTCACCCCGGGCGAGACGCTGGCCCTGCACATGGAGACCTGGCGTCAGGGAGAGCGTCACTTCGATGCCAGTCTGACCCTGACGATGCGCCCCGCGACGCGCTCGGCGCTGCTCGCCGCCCTGGCACGCCAGCCCTGGATGAATCTCAAGACCCTCGCTGCCATCCACTACGAGGCACTCAGGCTCTGGGCCAAGGGGGTACCCGTCCACGACCACCCACAGCGCAAGGAGACCACGCCGTGAACATGCTCCGCACTCACCCCGAGCGGCCGCTGCCCGAATCCGAATCGGCCCTGATACGCTGGCTCCGGCCGCGCATGCTGGCTCAGCTCGGCAGCCTGGAGGGCGGCACCATCACATTGATCGAGGGCAGCCAGTGTCACCGATTGGGACAGGGTGGCCCGCTGCAGGTCACGCTGGTGGTGCGTCGGGCGAGGGCATGGCGGCGGCTGGCGCTGGGGGGCAGCCTCGGCGCAGCCGAAGCCTACGTCGACGGCGACTGGGACGTCGACGACCTGGTCAGCCTGATTCGGCTATGTGCCATCAACATGGAGCAGCTCGACGGCGATGTGGGCTCGCGAGTGGCGCGGGCAGGCATCTGGCTGGCCAGCCTGGGCCAACGACTGCTGGGCAACACGCGAAGCCGCGCCCGGCGCAACATTGCCGCTCACTACGACATCGGCAACGAGCTTTTCGCCCTGTTCCTCGATCAGCGTCATTGGATGTATTCGAGCGCCGTCTTCCCGCATCCGGAAGCCAGCCTGGAGGCGGCCTCGACCCACAAGCTCGACCTGCTGCTGACCCAACTCGACGTGCAGCCGCAGCATCATCTGCTGGAGATCGGCACCGGCTGGGGCGGCCTGGCCATCCATGCCGCTCTGACCCGCGGCTGCCGGGTCACCACCACGACCATTTCCGGCGAGCAATATCGGCATGCGCGGCAGCGCGTGCGCGAAGCGGGCCTGGAGTCCCGGGTCGAGGTGCTGCAACGGGACTACCGCGAACTCGAAGGCCGCTATGACCGCCTGATCTCGGTGGAGATGATCGAGGCCGTCGGCCATCAGTACCTGGACACCTACCTGGCCACGCTGGATCGACTGCTGGCGGACGACGGCATGGCCATGCTGCAGGCCATCACCATTCGCGACCAGCGCTACGAGGCGGCCAGGCGGGAGGTGGACTTCATCAAGCGCCACGTCTTCCCCGGCGGCTTTCTTCCTTCGCACCGCGCCATACTCGACGGCCTGACCCGGCGCACCTCGCTCAACTTGGTGGCCCTGCAGGAGATCGGCTCCCACTACGCCCGCACGCTGCGCGAGTGGCGTCACCGCTTCGACGCCAACCTGGATACCGTGCAGCGGCTGGGCTACGACGAGCGCTTCATTCGCCTGTGGCGCTACTACCTGTGCTACTGCGAAGCGGGGTTCACCGAACGTACCATCGGCACCAGCCAGCTGCTGCTGGCCAAACCCGGCGCGCGCCCCACGGCGTGGTCCTGGCATGGCACCCTGAAGTGAGCCCAGCGCCATGCAGCTAGCTCGGCGCTATGCAGTGGGCTCGGCGCGTAGCATCAGCCCCGCCGAATCGGTCTTGAGCGCCTGCCACTGGGCCTCGATCACCTCCGCCGGCCCCGGCCGGGAGTAGAGATACCCCTGCACCAGGCGGCAGCCGGCCCGCTGCAGAAAGTCGAGCTGCCCGCGGGTTTCCACGCCCTCGGCCACCACGTCGAGTGCCAGACCACGCGCCATGGCCAGCACCGCGCTGACGATGGCGGCATCGGCGGGATCGTCGGGCAGCGAGTGGATGAAGGCGCGATCGAGCTTGAGCTTGTCCAGCGGCAGGTTCTTCAGATAGCTCAGCGATGAATAGCCCATACCGAAGTCGTCGATGGCGATGCGATGCCCCTTGGCGCGCAGCGCTTCCAGCCGCGGCACGATGTCGCCGGCGCGCTCGTCGAGCAGCACCGACTCCGTGAGCTCCAGCCCCAGTTGGGCGGGCTCGATGCCATGCCGGGCCAGGCCAGAGGCGAGTGCCGCTTCCAGTTCGCCCTGAAACATCTGGATCGCCGAGATATTGATCCATACCGGCAGCTGCGGGAGCCCCATCTCGCGCCAGCGCGCCATTTGCGCCAGCGCCTCGTCGATCACCCAGTTGCCCAGCGGCCCCATCAGCCCGTGGCGTTCGGCCAACGGGATGAAGTCGCCGGGCGAGACCATGCCGTGCTCCGGGTGCCGCCAGCGCAGCAGCGCCTCCATGCCGACCACGGCCCCGTCCATCACGCGATGCTGGGTCTGGTAGTGGAGCTCGAGCTGTTCGCCGTTGGCCAGGGCGTCGCGCAGGCTGTAGACCAGCGCCATCTGCGGTGAGTCCTGCACGTCGAGGGCCGGACGAAAGCGCCGACTGACGTTGCGCCCATGGCGCTTGGCGGAATAGAGCGCCGACTCCAGGCGCTGAAACAGCACGCCGGACTCCTTGCCATCCTCCGGTGCTCGACAGCTGCCGATGGAGAGTCCCAGACGCAGGGTCTTGCTGCCGACCTCGAACGGCTCTCCCAGGTGGTCACGCAGGCCGGCGATCCAATTGTCGTGATCGTCGAAGGTGGTGGTGCGAATGGCCAGGAATTCGTCGCCGCCCAGACGCCCCACGACACCGCCCGCTACATGGTGCGCCAGACGCTGGCCGAAGCGGGCCAGCAAGCGGTCGCCCTGCTCCACGCCCAGGCTGTCGTTGACCGACTTGAAACCGTCGATGTCGATGATCGCCATGTCGAGGCTTTCGCCGGCGCGCAGATGGCGCAGACGCGAGGTCATCAGGTCGTGCAGGCGGCGGCGGTTGGGTAGCCCGGTGAGGGGATCCTCGAAGCCGATGCGCCGCAGGTCCTGCTCACGGGCCTTGTGCACCGAGATGTCGGTAAAGGTACCGACATAATGAGTGATGCGACCGCGGCCGTCGGTCACCGCCTTGACCCGCAGCCACTCGGGGAATTCGTCCCCCTGCTTGCGCCGATTCCAGATTTCACCCTCCCAGCGCCCCTTGCTGTGCAGGGTCTGCCAGAAACGCTTGAAGAAGGCCGCATCATGACGCGCCGCCGCCAGGCTGGCGGCATTGAGCCCGCGAATCTCGTCTTCGGTGAAGCCGGTGATCCGGGTAAAGGCGGGATTGACGGCGAGGATGCGATTGTCGGCATCGGTGATCTGCACGCCCTCTTCGGAAAGCATCAGCGCCTGCTGCATCAGGTCGGCGTGCTGGCGATCGCGCTTGATCTGACGCCAAGCCACCCACAGACCGGTAGCCACGATACCGACCGCCACCGTCCGCAAACCGGGGTCGGGCAGCCAGATGCAGGCCGGCAGCGCTACCATGGCAGCCCAGAGCAGCGGTCGATTGAAGGCGGAGGATGGCCGCATGTGTGATCCCGCAATGACGGTGGTGAGAGTAAAGTGCGCCCATGCAATGCATCGACCCTGCATTCAGTATCGACACTTGACGCCGACACTTTAATCCGTGGTGAAGGTCGCGTCATGCCTGACGTGCAATCGAGGGCCACGGCCAGTAGACTAGGCAGGGCCGCCCGGGCGGGTCGGCTCTGCGCCAAGCCGCCGCTGCACTGCATGCGGAAAGGCCCATTACAACTGTGACTCGGAACGACTCAGTGACCAAGCAACACTCTTTCGAACGCGAAGAACTGCTGGCATGTAGCCGCGGCGAGCTTTTCGGCCCCGGCAACGCCCAGCTGCCGGCGCCCAACATGTTGATGCTCGATCGCATCACCCGCATCTACGAGGACGGTGGTGACTTCGGCAAGGGCGAGCTGATCGCCGAGCTGGATATCCATCCCGACCTGTGGTTCTTCGACTGCCATTTTCCCGGCGACCCGGTCATGCCTGGCTGCCTGGGGCTCGATGCCATGTGGCAACTGGTCGGCTTCTACCTGGGCTGGTTGGGCAATCCCGGACGCGGCCGCGCCTTGGGCTGTGGGGAGGTGAAGTTCACCGGCCAGATCCTGCCCGACGCCAAGAAGGTCACCTACAAGATCGACATCAAGCGCATCATCACCCGGCGTCTTATTCTCGGCATCGCCGATGGCACCGTGTCGGTCGATGGCCGCGATATCTACCAGGCCACCGATCTGCGCGTCGGTCTGTTCACCTCTACCGCGAATTTCTGATACAGGAGGCTTCCATGCGACGAGTGGTAGTCACCGGCCTGGGCATCGTATCCTGCCTGGGCAACGACCCGCAGGCGGTCGTCGAGGCGCTCCGGAATGGGCGCTCGGGCATTCGCTTCAAGGAGGAGTACGCTGAACTTGGCTTTCGCAGCCATGTCGCCGGGGTCGTGGACATCGATCTCGACGCCCTGATCGACCGCAAGCTACGCCGCTTCATGGGTGATGCCGCGGCCTACGCCTATGTCAGCATGGCACAGGCCATCGAGGACGCCGGGCTCTCCCCCGAGCAGGTATCGAACGAGCGCACAGGACTCATCGCCGGCTCAGGCGGCGCCTCGAGCGCCAACCAGGTCGAAGCGGCCGACGTCATGCGCGAGAAGGGCCTGCGCCGGGTCGGCCCCTACCGGGTCACCCGTACCATGGGCAGCACCGTCTCGGCGTGTCTCGCCACGCCGTTCAAGATCAAGGGGGTCAACTACTCGATCTCCTCCGCCTGCGCCACCTCGGCCCACTGCATCGGCAACGCCATGGAGCAGATCCAACTGGGCAAGCAGGACATCGTCTTCGCCGGCGGCGGCGAGGAGGAGCACTGGACGCTGTCGTGCCTGTTCGACGCCATGGGCGCGCTCTCGACCCAATACAACGACACACCGGAAAAGGCCTCGCGCCCCTATGACAAGGCCCGCGACGGCTTCGTCATCGCCGGCGGCGGCGGCATGCTGGTGCTCGAGGAACTCGAACACGCCAAGGCACGCGGGGCCAAGATCTACGCCGAGCTGGTCGGCTACGGTGCTACCTCCGACGGCCACGACATGGTCGCCCCTTCCGGCGAGGGCGCGGTACGCTGCATGCGTCAGGCCATGGCCGGCGTCGACGGCGCCATCGACTACATCAATACCCACGGCACCTCGACGCCGGTGGGCGATGTGGCCGAACTCAAGGCCATTCGCGAGGTCTTTGGCGACTCCACCCCGCCCATGAGCTCCACCAAGTCGTTGACCGGCCACTCCCTGGGTGCCACCGGCGTGCAGGAGACCATCTATTCCCTGCTGATGATGGAGCACGGCTTCATTGCCGCCTCGGCGAACGTGGAAGAGCTCGACGATCAGGCGGCCGGCTTCGATATCGTGACCCGTCTGCGCGACGGCGTCAGTGTGGATCGCGTGCTCTCCAACAGCTTCGGCTTCGGCGGCACCAATGCCTGCCTGGTACTGCAGCGCTACCGCGACTGATCCAGGCAGACGACCCACGCCAACGCAAAAGGCGCCCCTCGCAGGGCGCCTTTTGCGTCATATGGCCTCTTGCATCATACGTCAGCCGGCCAACAGCATGGGTCAGCCGATACCGGCTCCCACGGCTGGCTTGGCATCAGCCGGGCGCGGCACTTCGGAAATCTCGGCCAGGCGCGCCTCGATCCAGGCCTCGACTTCCACCAGCACTTCCTCGGGCGTTCGCCCTTCGGTCGCGATGGGCTCGCCCACCACCACGTTGAGCACTCCCGGATTCTTCACCCACTGACGCCCCGGCCAGCGCTCGCCGGCATTGTGCGCCACCGGCACCACCGGCACACCGGCACGACAGGCGATGACGGCACCGCTCTTGTTGTACCGCCGGCGCTGGCCCGGATCCACCCGAGTGCCCTCGGGAAAGATCAACACCGAAAGCCCCTCCTGCAGGCGCGCCACCCCCTGGCTCAACACCTGGCGCATGGCCCGCGCCGGCTTCGAGCGATCGAGTCCGATGGGGTGCAGCAGCCTGAGCCCCCAGCCGAAGATCGGGATACGCAGCAGCTCCTGCTTGAGCACCGTGCACACCGGCGGCTTGAGGATCTGCAGGAAGAGGGTTTCCCACTCGCACTGGTGATTGGCCAGGATCACGCAGGGCCCGGCCGGCAGCCGCTCTCTGCCGCGGACCCGATAGGTCACGCCGCAGGTCCAGCGGAACCAGGCGGTGATGAAATGGTTGTAGAGATTGAGCAGGCGATAGCGTGCCGACAGCCCCAGCAGCGGTGCAATGGGCAGGAACAGCACGCCACAGACCAGGATGGCGAAAAAATAGCCGAAATAGAACAGCAGGCTGCGCAACACATTCATGAGGTCGTGCCGCCCTCTTCATCGAGCCGGCTGGTGCGGCGCGCCTGGCACCACTCGTCGAGCAGACGCCCCACCTCCAGACGCCAGGGCTTCTGGTGCACGCCGAACGCCTCCAGCACCCGTCGACAGTTCAGCACCCGGCGCAGCGGCTGGTCATGGTGATGCTTGAGCGGCTTGACCTCGCCCAGCTCGATCTGCTCGCCCAGGCCCTCGAGCCGGGTCGAAAGCTGGGTGCGCACCATAGTGGTGAAGGTGTAGGCGCTGACCGGCTCCGTGCCTGCCAGGTGGTAGGCACCCCAGGCGTTCGAGCCGCAGGCCAGCTGATGCAGCATGCCGACCAGGGCCATGGCCACGGCGTCGGCGGCGGTGGGACAGAAGACCACATCCTGCGCCGCGCGCACCTCTTCCCCGGTAACCAGGCTGTCGATCACCCCGCTGAGCCAGGCATGCCCGCCCTCCAGGGCGAACAGCGGGCCCAGCCGCACGATCAGATGGCGCGGATGGCCGGCACGGATGCGGTCGCCGATGGCGATCAGACGACGCAGGCTCTCGTCGCGGGGCGCCGGAATCACGTGCTCGTCGATGGGCGTTTCGAAGCCGTCCTGGTAGAGCTGGTCGGAGACGCACCAGACCAGCGGCGTATCGGTCTCGCGGCACGCTGCCAGGCAGGCGTCCACCCCCTCGCCATGCGCCACCACGGCGGCCGGCTCGATCTCCATCGGCGCCGAGAGCGGCGGAATGATCACCGCAGCCGGCGCCACCTCACGCAGCAGCGCGGCATCGATGTTCAAACCGGGCCTGATGACGAGTTCGGTGTCACTACGCCGATGCGCCAGCCTGGCCAACGCCAGGTTGAGGCAGTGGCCGGCATCCAGTACCAACAGCTTCACGATAGCCTCCGGCAGCCTGGGACGAGCAGCGTCAGAACGGGATCTCGTCGTCGAAATCGTCGAAGCTGCCGGGATCGGGCGCACCGTAGTTGTTCTGCTTCTGGCCGCCCTGCTGAGGCTGACCGCCCTGCTGAGGCTGGCCGCCCTGCACCGGGCGCTGCTGCTGGGGTTGGCCACCGCCATAGCCGCCCTGTTGGGGGGCGCCGCCGAAGCCGGCACCTTGAGCAGGCGGCGGAGCACCATAGCCACCCTGCTGCTGCATGGGTGCGCCCTGAGGCGCCCCGTAGCCAGCCTGCTGCTGCGGCATGCCGGCACCCGCCTGGCCGCCGAAGTCGCCGCTACGGGTATCGAGCATCTGCATGTCGTTGCAGACGATCTCGGTGGTATAGCGATCCTGACCGTCCTGCCCCTGCCACTTGCGCGTCTGCAGACGCCCCTCGAGATAGACCCGAGAGCCCTTCTTCAGATACTGCTGGGCGATCTCGGCCAGGCGGTTGAACAGCACCACCGAGTGCCACTCGGTGCGCTCCTGGCGCTGGCCGCTCTGCTTGTCGGTCCAAGTGTCGGTAGTGGCGACGCGCAGGTTGGCGACGGGACTGCCGGACGGCATGAAACGCACCTCGGGATCCTGCCCCAGGTTGCCGATGAGTATGACCTTGTTGACGCCACGGGCCATGCTGGACTCCCTCTATCAAATGAATGTGCATTGTAATGAAACGGCCGACCGGAGCTACGCCCAAGCGGCAGACTAGCCGCCCCGGTTGCGACTCGAACGGATCAGGCGCGCCAGGGCATCCTCGTCGAGGCGACGCCGATCTACCTTAAGATACGCCACTCGCTCCTCGGGAACGACCATCACGTCCTCAACGCCGGCCACCTCGGCGAAACTCGCCATCAGCGTGTCGAGGGCATCGCCGTGCTGGTCGTCGTCTAGGGCCACCACCTCGCTGGACAGATGCGGCACGGCGGGCATGCCCAGCATCAGCAGCCACCAGATGCCGACCAGCGCGGCGCTGCCGGCGAACACCGCTGACAGTCCCCACTGCTGAGCCAGAAAGCCCCCCAGCACGCCGCCGCAGAAGGCGCCCAGGAACTGGCTGGTGGAATAGACGCCCATCGCCGTGCCCTTGGCCCCGGCCGGCGCCAGCTTGCTCAACATCGAAGGCAGCATCGCCTCCAGCAGATTGAACGCGACGAAGAACAGCAGCAGCCAGGCGAACAGCGACCAGCCAGTGGCGAAAGCGGCCAGCCCGACCAGACTTGTACAGATCGCGGCGATCGCCGCCAGACTCATGCCGCGCATGCGCTGACGCTTCTCGGCGACGACCACCAGCGGCACCATGCCGACGAAGGCCAGCGCCATGATACCGAGATAGGTCAGGCCATGACGCTCGGCCTCGATGCCCGCCTCGACCAGACGAAAGGGTACGGCAACGAAAATCGCCATCAACACCAGGTGCAGGGCAAAGATCGACAGGTCCAGCCGCCACAGATCGGCGCGAGTGAGCATGGTGGCCAGCTGACGGCGATCGATGCCCACATCGCGATGGCGCAGCCGACGTGGCGCCGGGGGCACCAGTTTCCACAATACCACCAGCCCCAATGCGGCCAGCAGGGCAGTGAACCAGAACACCGACGAGAGGCCGAACGTCGCGGCCAGCCAGGGGCCCAGCACCATGGCCACGGCAAACGCCACGCCGATGGAGAGACCGATGGTGGCCATGGCCGCGGTGCGCACCTGCTCGCGGGTCTGATCGGCCAGCAGCGCCATGATCGCCGCCGCCACCGCCCCGCTGCCCTGTAGGCAGCGCCCCAGGATCACCCCGCCGATGGTATCGGCATTGGCCGCCACCACGCTGCCGATCACGAACAGCAGCAGCCCGGCCGCGATCACCGGCTTGCGGCCCAGGCGGTCGGAGAGCAGGCCGAAGGGGATCTGCAGCAGCGCCTGGGTCAAGCCGTACGCGCCCAGCGCCAGCCCCACCAGCAGCGGCGTGGCACCGACCAGCTCGTCGGCGTACAGCGCCAGAACCGGCAGTACCATGAACAGCCCCAACATGCGCGTGGCATACAGGCTGGCCAGGCCGGTGATGGCTCGCCGTTCGGAGGCTAGCAGCAGTCCAGAGAGCTTGCGCATAGGGAGTCAGACGATTCCATGGGTAGGCGGGCCGCAGCCCTCAAGATGAGCCGACTATTCTAACGATTCCGGCCCGCACAGGAAACGTTCCGACCAGCGGCGCTTTGGCGCGCATTGCGTCGCAGGCGTATAATCGAGGTTTTGCCAGCGCACCATGAGGTGGGAATGGACAGGATCGTGGTCAGGGGTGCACGCACCCACAACCTCAAGCAGATCGACGTCGAGCTGCCCCGCGACAGCCTGATCGTGGTCACCGGGCTTTCGGGTTCGGGCAAGTCGTCGCTGGCCTTCGACACGCTCTACGCCGAGGGCCAACGGCGCTACGTGGAGTCGCTCTCCACCTACGCCCGACAGTTCCTGTCGATGATGGAGAAGCCCGACGTCGATCACATCGAGGGGCTGTCGCCGGCGATCTCCATCGAGCAGAAGTCCACCTCCCACAACCCGCGCTCCACGGTCGGCACCATCACCGAGATCTACGACTACCTGCGCCTGCTGTTCGCTCGTGCCGGCACGCCTCGCTGTCCCGAACACGGTGAGGACCTCGAGGCCAGCACCATCTCGCAGATGGTCGATCAGGTGCTGGCCCTGCCCGAGGGCAGCAAGCTGATGCTGCTGGCCCCGGTGGTCAAGGGCCGCAAGGGCGAGCATCTACAGCTGCTCGCCGAGCTGCGCGCTCAGGGCTTCGTCCGGGTGATGGTCGACGGCCAGGCGCTGGAGCTCGACGACATCGCGCCGCTGGACAAGAACAAGAAGCACGACATCAGCGTGGTGGTGGATCGCATCAAGGTGCGCGAGGGGCTCCAGCAGCGCCTGGCGGAGTCGTTCGAGACCGCGCTCAACCTGGCCGACGGCATCGCCGTGGTGCACTTCATGGATGGCGAGGCCGAGGACATCACCTTCTCGGCGCGCTTCGCCTGCCCGGTGTGCGGCTACGCCATCGCCGAGCTCGAACCGCGCATGTTCTCGTTCAACAACCCGGCCGGCGCCTGCCCCACCTGCGACGGCCTGGGCGTGCAGCAGGTGTTCGACCCCGACAAGCTGATCAGCCACCCGGAGCTGTCCCTGGCCGAAGGTGTGATCAAGGGCTGGGACCGGCGCAGCGTCTACTACTTCAGCCAGCTGCAGGCGGTCGCCGAGCACTACCGCTTCACCCTCGAGACGCCATGGCAGGACCTGGCCCGCCACGAGAAGGACATCGTGCTCTACGGCAGCGGCGACGACGAGATCGCCTTCAGCTACGTCAACGACCGCGGCCGCCGCGTGACCCGCGAGCACCCCTTCGAGGGCGTACTGCCCAACATGCAGCGGCGCTACCGCGAAACCGAATCGAGCATGGTACGTGAGGAGCTGGCGCGCTACATCGCCGACCGCCCCTGCCCCAGCTGTCATGGCTCACGCCTGCGCAAGGAATCCCGCCACGTCTTCGTCGACGAGCATACCCTGCCGCAGATCGTGCAGCTGCCCATCGGCGAGGCCTGGGACTACTTCCAGCGCCTGACCCTGCCGGGGCGCAAGGGCGAGATCGCCCAGAAGGTGATCAACGAGATCCACGCCCGACTCGAGTTCCTGGTCAACGTCGGCCTCGACTACCTCAACCTGGAGCGCAGCGCCGAGACCCTCTCCGGCGGCGAGGCTCAGCGCATTCGCCTGGCGAGCCAGATCGGCGCCGGCCTGGTGGGTGTGATGTACATCCTCGACGAGCCCTCCATCGGCCTGCACCAGCGTGACAACGACCGCCTGCTCAAGACGCTGATCCATCTGCGCGACCTGGGCAACACCGTGATCGTGGTGGAACACGACGAGGACGCCATCCGTGCCGCCGACCACGTGCTCGACATCGGCCCCGGTGCCGGCGTTCACGGCGGGCGCATCGTCGCCCAGGGCACGCCGGAAGCGGTGATGGCCAGCGACCACTCGCTCACCGGCCAGTACCTGTCGGGCAAGCGCCGCATCGAGGTGCCCAAGTGGCGCATCCCCGGCAACCCGGAGAAGCAGCTGCGGCTGACCGGCGCCCACGGCAACAACCTGCGCAACGTCGAACTGACCCTGCCGCTGGGGCTGTTCATCTGCGTCACCGGGGTCTCCGGCTCGGGCAAGTCGACGCTGATCAACTCCACGCTGATGCCGATTGCCGCCCGCGAGCTCAATCACGCCACCACGCTGACCCCGGCGCCCTACGAGCACATCGAAGGGCTCGATCAGCTCGACAAGGTGATCGACATCGACCAGAGCCCCATCGGTCGTACGCCGCGCTCCAACCCGGCCACCTACACCGGCATCTTCACGCCGATCCGCGAGCTCTTCGCCGGCACCCAGGAGGCGCGCTCACGCGGCTACAAGCCTGGGCGCTTCTCATTCAACGTCAAGGGCGGGCGCTGCGAGGCGTGCCAGGGCGAGGGCATGATCAAGGTCGAGATGCACTTCCTGCCCGACATCTACGTGCCCTGCGACGTGTGCAAGGGCAAGCGCTACAACCGCGAGACGCTGGAGATCGCCTACAAGGGCAAGAGCATCGACGAGGTGCTCGAGATGACCGTGGAGGAAGCGCTGGAATTCTTCAGCCCGGTGCCGGCCATCGCCCGCCGCCTGCAGACGCTGCTCGACGTGGGGCTCTCCTACATCCGCCTGGGGCAGAGCGCCACCACCCTCTCCGGCGGCGAGGCCCAGCGCGTCAAGCTGGCCCGCGAGCTGGCCAAACGCGACACCGGCAAGACGCTCTACATCCTCGACGAACCCACCACCGGGCTGCACTTCGAGGACATTCGCCAGCTGCTCGCCGTGCTCCACCGCCTGCGCGACCACGGCAACACCATCGTGGTGATCGAGCACAACCTCGATGTGATCAAGACTGCCGACTGGATCGTCGATCTCGGCCCCGAGGGCGGCTCCGGCGGCGGGCGCATCATCGCCGAGGGCACCCCGGAGCAGGTCGCCGAGATGGAAGTCTCGCACACCGGGCGCTTCCTCAAGCCGCTGCTGGAGCGAGCCAGGAGCCAGCAGGCCGAGCTGGCTGCAGCCAAATAGCGCCGCTGCCTGCCACAAAAAAACCCGGCTTCGTGAGAAGCCGGGTTTTTCGTTGCTACCGCTACAGCGCTGCCGGGCCGGGCCCGCTGCCGGGGATCACTCCTCGGCGGCGGCTTCCTCGACCTCCTCGACGACCGGACGGTCGACGAGTTCGACGAAGGCCATGGGGGCGTTGTCGCCGGTGCGGAAACCGCACTTGAGGATACGGACGTAACCGCCCGGACGCTCGGCGTAACGCGGACCCAGCTCGTTGAAGAGCTTGCCGACCGCTTCCTTGGAGCGGGTGCGGCTGAAGGCCAGACGACGGTTGGCGACGCTGTCCTGCTTGGCCAGGGTGATCAGCGGCTCGATGACGCGACGCAGCTCCTTGGCCTTGGGCAGGGTTGTCTTGATCACTTCGTGCTCGATCAGCGACACGCTCATGTTCTTGAACATGGCCTGACGATGCGAGCTGGTGCGATTTAGATGACGACCACTCTTACGATGACGCATGGTTGCAATTCCTTACCAAACTGGGACTCGAGTCGACGCTCACGCAGAGGCCTTGTCGTCCTTCAGGCTCGCCGGCGGCCAGTTCTCCAGCCGCATGCCGAGGGAAAGACCGCGAGCAGCCAACACGTCCTTGATTTCGTTCAAAGACTTCTTGCCGAGGTTCGGCGTCTTGAGCAGCTCGACTTCGGTGCGCTGAATCAAGTCGCCGATGTAGTAGATGTTCTCGGCCTTCAGGCAGTTGGCACTGCGGACGGTCAACTCGAGATCGTCTACGGGGCGCAGCAGGATCGGATCGACGTGATCCTCTTCCTCCTCGATCTCCTGCTCCTTGTCGGCTTCCAGGTCGACGAACGCTGCCAGCTGCTCCTGCAGGATGGTGGCGCTGCGACGGATGGCCTCTTCCGGATCCAGGGTGCCGTCGGTTTCCAGGTCGATGATCAGCTTGTCCAGATCGGTACGCTGCTCGACACGCGCGGCATCGACGGCGTACGAGACGCGACGCACGGGGCTGAAGGTGGCATCCAGCTGCAGGCGGCCGATGGCACGCGACTCGTCGTCGGCGCCGACACGGGCATCCGCCGGCTCATAGCCACGGCCACGAGCGATCTTGAGCTGCATCTTGAGCTCGGCACCCTCGTTGACGTGAGCGATGACGTGCTCCGGATTGACGATCTCGACGTCGTGATCGAGGACGATGTCGCCCGCGGTCACCACGGCCGGGCCCTGCTTGTTCAGCGAGAGCACTGCCTCGTCGCGACTGTGCATGCGGATGGCCACGTCCTTGAGGTTCAGGAGAATCTCGATGACATCTTCCTGAACACCCTCGATCGCGCTGTACTCATGCTCGACACCCGCGATCTCGACTTCCACCACGGCGCAGCCGGGCATGGACGAGAGCAGGATGCGACGCAGCGCATTGCCCAGGGTATGGCCAAAGCCACGCTCGAACGGCTCGAGCACGATCTTCGCGTGATGCGCGCTGATCTCTTCGACCTTGATATCGCGCGGACGGAGAAACTCTGTCACTGAACGCTGCATAACTACACCTTTGAGGCTGCCTAACGGTTACTCGGTACTCGCTGCCGGCCCCGAAGGGCCGGCGCGACGCGGTCAGCGACGCTTACTTCGAGTACAGCTCGACGATCAGGTTTTCGTTGATGTCGGCCGACAGATCGCCGCGCTCCGGGATAGCCTTGAAGGTGCCTTCCATCTTCTTCGCGTCGACCTCGATCCAGGCGACGTCGCCACGATTGGCAGCGATGGAGAGAGCACTCTGGATGCGCGCCTGGTTCTTCGCCTTCTCGCGAACGGAAACCACGTCACCGGGCTTGACCTGATAGGAAGCCACGTTGACGGTGCGGCCGTTGACCGCGATCGCCTTGTGGCTCACCAGCTGGCGTGCCTCGGAACGAGTGGAGCCGAAGCCCATGCGGTAGACGACGTTGTCCAGTCGGGATTCGAGCAGCTGCAGCAGGACTTCGCCGGTGGCGCCGGAGCGACGGGCGGCCTCCTTGTAGTAGCTGCGGAACTGCTTTTCGAGTACGCCGTAGATACGACGCACTTTCTGCTTCTCGCGAAGCTGCAAGCCGTAGTCGGAAAGACGCTGACGGCGCTGGCCGTGCACACCCGGAATCTGCTCGGATTTGCACTTCTTCTCGAAGGGAGTCACACCGCTCTTGAGGAAGAGGTCGGTGCCTTCACGACGAGACAGTTTGCACTTCGGTCCAATATAACGAGCCATGAATCTGTCTCCTTAAACGCGGCGTTTCTTCGGCGGACGGCAGCCATTGTGGGGAATGGGCGTCGCGTCAGTGATGCTCTGCACGCGGAAGCCGGCGGCGCTCAGAGCGCGCACGGCGGATTCACGGCCAGGACCGGGGCCCTTGACCAGCACGTCGACGTTTTTCACACCATACTCGGCTGCAGCGGTCGCTGCACGTTCGCTTGCCACTTGAGCAGCGAACGGGGTGCTCTTGCGAGAACCACGAAAACCCGAACCACCGGCAGTTGCCCAGGAGAGAGCATTGCCCTGGCGGTCTGTGATCGTCACGATCGTGTTGTTAAAAGAGGCATGGATGTGCGCAACGGCGTCCACTACCTGCTTTTTAACCTTTTTACGGTTGCTACGCGGGTTAGCCATGTTGATGTCTATTCCTGTCTTTACGCCAGAACGTGCGTGTTACTTGCGGATCGGCTTACGCGGGCCCTTGCGGGTGCGCGCGTTAGTCTTGGTCCGCTGACCACGCAGCGGAAGACTACGACGATGACGCAGACCACGATAGCAACCCAGGTCCATGAGACGCTTGATGTTCAGCGTCACATCACGACGAAGGTCACCTTCCACGGTGTACTTGCCAACCTCGGTACGCAGGGCATCCACTTCTTCAGAAGAGAGGTCCTGGATCTTGGTGGTCGGCGCGATGCCGGCAGCGGCGCAGATGTCCTGCGCGCGCGTACGGCCAATCCCGAAGATATAGGTCAGCGAGATCGCCGCATGCTTGTTGTCCGGGATATTGACGCCTGCAATACGGGCCATCAGCTTTCTCCGAAATTTGAGCGGCTTGCTCGATTAGTTACTACAAAAGGCGCAACAGCATACCCCTTTACCCTTCTCAGGGCAAGGGGCATGCCGGCACCACTTATCCACAAACGCCAGAATCAACCCTGGCGCTGCTTGTGCCGCGGCTCGACACAGATGACGCGAACCGCGCCATTGCGCCGAATGATCTTGCAGTTACGGCACATCTTCTTGACGGAAGCTCGAACTTTCATCGTTCCTTCTCCAAAATCGGCGCGGCGCGCCTTGTCACCGGCAGCGCCACTCAGCGCATGATGCCGCCGCTGCCATAGCCTTTCAGGTTGGACTTCTTCATCACCGACTCGTACTGGTGCGACATGAGATGCGACTGCACCTGGGCCATGAAGTCCATGATGACCACCACGATGATCAACAGCGCGGTACCGCCGAAGAAGAACGGCACGTTCCACGCCACGATCAGGAACTGGGGCATCAGGGAAACCGCAGTGATGTACAGGGCGCCGCACAGGGTCAGACGGGTCATGACCTTGTCGACATAGCGAGCGGTCTGCTCACCAGGACGAATACCCGGGAGGAAGGCCCCTGACTTCTTGAGGTTGTCAGCGACATCCTTGGGATTGAAGACCAGTGCTGTGTAAAAGAAGCAGAAGAATATCACCGCCGCGCCGAAAAGCAAGATGTAGAGCGGCTGCCCCGGGCCCAGGGCCTGGGAAGCACGCTGCAACCACTCCATGCCGTCGCCCGCTCCGACCCACTGGCCGATGGAGGCAGGGAACAGCAGGATGCTGGAAGCGAAGATCGGCGGAATCACGCCCGCCATGTTCACCTTCAGCGGCAGATAGCTGCTCTGCCCGGCATACATCTTGTTGCCGACCTGGCGCCGCGGATAGTTCACCGTGATACGGCGCTGGCCGCGTTCGATGAAGACCACGAAGGCCACGGTCGCCACGCCCAGCACGGAGAGGGCCAGCAGCGGCAGCACGTTCCACGCGCCTTCGTTGCGGGCCAGCTCGAACGCCTGCCCTACCGCACCCGGCAGGCCAGCGACGATACCGGCGAAGATCAGCAGCGAGATACCGTTGCCGATACCCTTTTCGGTGATCTGCTCGCCCAGCCACATCAGGAACACTGCACCCGACACGAAGGTGACGATGGCAGTGAAATAGAAGCTGAAGTCAGCGCTGTAGGCGATGCCCTGGCTGGCCAGGCCCACCGACATGCCGGTGGCCTGGACGAACGCCAGCAGCACGGTACCGTAGCGGGTGTACTGGCTGATCTTGCGGCGACCGGCCTCGCCCTCCTTCTTCAACTGCTCGAGGTGGGGCGAGACGGCGGTCAGCAGCTGCATGATGATCGACGCGGAGATGTAGGGCATGATGCCCAGCGCCATGATGCTCATGCGCTCCAGGGCGCCACCCGAGAACATGTTGAACATGCCCAGGATGGTGCCCTGCTGCTCCCTGAACAAGGCAGCAAGCTGGTCAGGATTGATACCGGGAACGGGAATATGGGCACCGATACGGTACACCACGATGGCGAGGAGCACGAAGCGCAGACGCGCCCACAGTTCACTCAGACCGCTGCCCATCGCCGGCATGTTTCCTGACTTGGCCATTTAGTCCTCTACCTTGCCGCCGGCAGCTTCGATCGCGGCACGGGCACCCTTGGTGACCTTGACGCCGCGAACGGTGACCGCCTTGTTGACGTCGCCGGAAAGAATGATCTTCGCGTGCAGAGTGGCGTCCTTGAGAACGTTGGCCTGCTTCAGGGTCTCCAGAGTGACTTCGTCACCCTCGACCTTGGCCAGTTCGCTCAGGCGCACCTCTTCGGAGACCAGCGACTTCATGGAGGTGAAGCCGAACTTGGGCAGGCGCCGCTGCAGCGGCATCTGGCCGCCCTCGAAGCCGGGCTTCACGGTGCCGCCACTGCGCGACTTCTGACCCTTGTGGCCACGGCCGCCGGTCTTGCCCAGACCGGAACCGATACCACGGCCGACGCGCTTCTCGGCGTGCTTGGAGCCCGGTGCCGGGCTCAGCGTGTTGAGTTTCATGGATTACTCTCCCTCTACCCGCACAAGGTAGTTGACCTTGTGGATCATGCCGCGCACGGCAGGGGTGTCTTCCAGCTCGACCGTATGACCGATGCGGCGCAGGCCCAGGCCCTTCATGGTGGCCTTGTGCTTGGGCAGGGTGCCGATGGTGCTACGGATCTGGGTTACCTTGAGTGTGGCTGCCATGGTAGTTACCCCGTGATCGCTTCGACAGACAGACCGCGCTTGGCGGCGATGTCTTCCGGCGACTGCATGGAGGCGAGACCCTTGACGGTCGCGCGCACCACGTTGACCGGATTGGTGGAGCCGTAGCACTTGGCCAGGACGTCATGGACGCCGGCCAGCTCGAGCACGGAGCGCATGGCGCCGCCGGCGATGATCCCGGTACCTTCGGAGGCCGGCTGCATGTACACCTTGGAGGCGCCGTGACGGGCCTTGACCGGGTACTGCAGGGTGTGGCCCTTGAGGCTCACCTTGACCATGTTGCGGCGCGCCTGGTCCATGGCCTTCTGGATCGCGACCGGCACTTCACGCGCCTTGCCACGACCGAAGCCGACACGACCATTGCCGTCGCCAACGACGGTCAGCGCGGTGAAGCCGAAAATACGGCCACCCTTGACCACCTTGGCGACACGGTTGACCTGCACGAGCTTTTCCTGCAGGTCGCCGGTGTTCTGTTCGTTCTTCGCCATCGTAAAACCCTTTAGAATTCCAGGCCGCCTTCACGTGCGGCGTCGGCCAGGGCCTTGACGCGGCCGTGGTACTTGTAACCGGCACGATCGAAGGCCACCTGGGTGATGCCAGCCTGCTTGGCACGTTCGGCAATCAGCGCACCCACCTTGGCGGCGGCGTCAGCGTTACCGGTCGCACCCGCACGCAGGTCCTTGTCCAGCGTGGAAGCGCTGGCCAGCACCTTGCCACCATCCGGCGAGATGATCTGCGCATAGATGTGACGCGGGGTACGGTTGACGCACAGGCGAAACACGCCCAGCTCGCGCATCTTGGCACGAGCGCGGCGGGCACGACGGAGACGAGATTCTTTCTTCGCGTTCATAACCCTGCCTTACTTCTTCTTGGCTTCTTTGCGACGCACCTGCTCGTCGGCGTAGCGCACACCCTTGCCCTTGTAGGGCTCGGGCGGACGGAAGGCGCGGATCTCCGCAGCCACCTGACCGAGCATCTGCTTGTCCGCGCTCTTCAGCACGATGACGGTGTTCTTCGGCGTTTCCGCCGTAACACCCTTGGGCAGGGAGTACTCGACCGGGTGAGAGAAGCCCAGTGACAGATTCAGCGTCTGGCCACTTGCCTGGGCACGATAGCCGACGCCAACGATTTCGAGGGTCTTGGTAAAGCCCTCGGAGACGCCGGTGACCAGGTTCTGGACCAGAGCTCGTGTGGTACCGACCATGGCCCAGGACTTGGCGCTCTCGCTCGGCTTGAAGGTCAGCTGACCCTCTTCCTGAGCGATGACCACGTCCGGGTGAACGGTCAGCGACAGCGTGCCCTGACCACCCTTGGCGGTCAGCTGGTCGCCGTCGAGTTTGACGTCGACGCCGGCGGGCACTTTAACCGGATATTTGGCTACGCGGGACATTCCAGACTCCTAGAATACGGTGCAGATGACTTCGCCACCGACGCCCGCCTGACGAGCGGCACGGTCGGTCATCACGCCCTGGGAGGTGGTGACGATCGCCACACCCATGCCATCCGCCACCTTGGGCAGTGCGTTCTTGCCCTTGTACTGGCGCAGGGACGGCTTGGACACCCGCTGCAGGTGCTCGATGACCGGCTTGCCCTCGAAGTACTTGAGGGTCACGGTCAGCTCGGGCTTGGTACCTTCAGCGACCGCGAAGTCGTTGATATAGCCCTCTTCCTTCAATACGCGGGCCACCTCGACCTTGAGCTTGGAGGACGGCATGGTGACCGTCTCCTTGGTGGCCATCTGCGCATTGCGGATACGGGTGAACATATCCGCCAGAGTATCTTGCATGCTCATTTACGTTGCGCTCCTGATGTTTCCGTGGCGGCTTACCAGCTGGACTTCTTCAGTCCAGGGACCTCGCCACGCATGGCGGCTTCACGCAGCTTGTTACGGCCGAGGCCGAACTTGTTGTAGTAGCCGTGCGGGCGACCAGTGATGCGGCAGCGGTTACGCTGACGTACCGGGCTGGAGTCGCGCGGCAACTGCTGCAGTTTCAGCGTCGCCTCGAAGCGCTCTTCGTCGGAAGAATTCACGCTCTGGATGATCGCCTTGAGCTCGGCACGGCGGGCCGCATACTTCTCGACCAGCTTGGTGCGCTTGAGCTCGCGTTCAATCATGCTCTTCTTTGCCATGATCCCACCCTTATTTCTTGAACGGGAAGTTCAGCGCGCTCAGCAGCGCACGACCTTCCTCGTCGGTGTTGGCAGTAGTGGTGATGGTGACATCCAGACCACGAATCCGGTCGATCTTATCATATTCGATCTCCGGGAAGATGATCTGCTCACGCACACCCATGGAGTAGTTGCCGCGACCGTCGAAGGACTTCGGGTTGAGACCACGGAAGTCACGTACGCGGGGGATCGCGATGTTGACCAGACGATCGAGGAATTCCCACATGCGCTCGGAGCGCAGGGTCACCTTGATGCCGATCGGCCAACCTTCGCGCACCTTGAAGCCCGCGATGGACTTGCGTGCCTTGGTCACCAACGGCTTCTGACCGGAGAGCTTCTCCAGGTCGCCGATGGCATTCTCGATCAGCTTCTTGTCGCTGGTCGCGTCACCGATGCCCATGTTGAGGGTCACCTTGGTGATCCGCGGCACCTGCATCACGTTGGCGTAGCTGAACTGCTCTTTGAGCTGAGCCACCACCTCGTTCTGATAACGTTCTTTCAAGTTCGCCATTTTGCTACCCGACTCGCGTTAGGCGTCGATCTGCGTCTGCGTCGACTTGTAGATACGTACCTTGGTACCGTCTTCCTTAACCTGGAAGCCGACGCGATCCGCCTTACCGGTCTCCGAGTTGAAGATCGCCACGTTGGACGCGTGAATCGGAGCCTCGCGCTCGACGATACCGCCCTGATTGCCCGCCATAGGGTTGGGCTTGGTGTGACGCTTGATCATGTTCACACCGGACACGACGAAGCGTTCGTCCTTGAGGACGCGCTTGACGGTGCCGCGCTTGCCCTTGTCCTTGCCGGCGATGACGATCACTTCATCGTC
This sequence comes from Billgrantia desiderata, assembly GCF_900108215.1. Classification (NCBI taxonomy): domain Bacteria; kingdom Pseudomonadati; phylum Pseudomonadota; class Gammaproteobacteria; order Oceanospirillales; family Halomonadaceae; genus Billgrantia; species Billgrantia desiderata. The sequence continues at coordinate 131,456 of NZ_FNVC01000009.1, forward strand.
ACGTTTGATCTTTTGCATGTCCGCTTCGCTCCTTACAGCACTTCGGGCGCCAGGGAAATGATCTTCATGAACTTCTCGGTACGAAGCTCACGAGTCACCGGCCCGAAGATACGGGTGCCGATCGGCTGTTCGTTGGTGTTGTTCAACAGAACTGCCGCATTTCCATCGAAGCGGATCAGCGAGCCGTCGGAACGACGAACGCCGCTGCGGGTACGAACCACCACCGCCTTGAGGACCTGGCCTTTCTTGACCTTGCCACGCGGAATGGCTTCCTTCACCGTGACCTTGATGATGTCACCGACCCGCGCGTAGCGGCGGTGCGAACCGCCCAGCACCTTGATGCACTGCACCCGGCGCGCTCCGCTGTTGTCGGCGACATCCAGCATTGTCTGAGTCTGAATCATCGGTTTTCTCCAAACCTAATCTGACTGCTCTCGCCGAGCTCAGCCCCTGGCCTGCTCGATCACCTCGACCAGCGTCCAGGCCTTCTTCTTGGACAGCGGACGGCATTCCTGGATGGATACCGTGTCGCCGGCCTTGGCCTGGTTCGCCTCGTCATGGGCGTGCAGTTTGGTGGAGCGCTTGACGTACTTGCCATAGATCGGATGCCGCTCGCGGCGCTCGATCATGACGACGATGGACTTGTCCATCTTGTCGCTCACCACCTTGCCGGTGAGCGTACGGGCTTTCTTTTCTTCGGCCATCTCAGTCACCTGCCTTCTCGTTGAGCACAGTCTTCACCCGGGCGATATCCCGACGAACCTGCTTGAGCAGATGAGTCTGGCTGAGCTGGCCGGTGGCCTTCTGCATGCGCAGGTTGAACTGCTCGCGGAGGAGTTCGAAGAGCTGCTCCTTGAGCTGCTCGACTGACTTTTCACGAATTTCCTGGGCTTTCATCACATCACCGTCCGTTTCACAAAGGTGGTGGACACGGGCATCTTCTGAGCGGCCAGGGTGAAGGCCTCACGGGCCAGCTCCTCGGACACGCCTTCGATTTCATACAGGACCCGGCCCGGCTGGATCTGTGCGACCCAGTACTCGACGGAGCCCTTACCCTTACCCATACGGACTTCGAGTGGCTTCTTGGAAATCGGCTTGTCAGGGAAGACGCGGATCCAGATCTTGCCGCCACGCTTGACGTGACGGGTGATCGCACGACGGCCGGCTTCGATCTGGCGCGCAGTGATGCGGCCGCGACCGGTAGCCTTGAGGCCGTATTCCCCGAAGCTGATCTTGCTTCCGCGATGCGCCAGGCCACGGTTGCGGCCTTTCATCATCTTGCGGAATTTCATGCGCTTGGGCTGTAACATCGATTCGCTCTCCCCTTACCTGGAACCTTTCTTCTTGGAGGGCGCGGCCTGCGGCTGTTGCTTGGCCTTGGCGCGGACCTCTTCGATGCCCCCGAGGATTTCACCCTTGAAGACCCAAACCTTGACACCGATGATGCCGTAGGTGGTTTTCGCTTCGTAGGTGGCGTAATCGATGTCCGCACGCAGGGTGTGAAGCGGCACGCGACCTTCGCGGTACCACTCGGTACGCGCGATCTCGGCACCACCCAGGCGACCTGACAGCATCACCTTGATACCACCCGCACCCAGGCGCATGGCGTTCTGCACGGAACGCTTCATGGCACGACGGAACATGACGCGACGCTCGAGCTGGCCGGCGATGTTCTGCGCGACGAGCTTGGCGTCGAGTTCCGGCTTGCGGACCTCTTCGATGTTGACGTGCACGGGCACGCCCATCATCGCAGTGACGTCGCGACGCAGCTTGTCGACGTCCTCGCCCTTCTTGCCGATCACGATGCCCGGACGGGCAGTGTGAATGGTGATACGGGCGTTGTTGGCCGGACGCTCGATAGTGATCTTGCTCACGGAAGCGTTCTTCAGACGCTCCTCGAGGAAGCGACGCACTTCGAGGTCGTTGTTCAGCTTGTCGGCATAAGCACCGCGCTCGGCGTACCACACCGAGGTGTGATCCTTGACGATACCCAGCCGAATACCTGTCGGATTGACTTTCTGACCCATCTGGTCGACTCCTACTTCTCGGCTACCTTGACGGTGATGTGGCACGTGCGCTTCAGGATGCGATCCGCGCGACCCTTGGCCCGCGGCTTGATGCGCTTGAGCGTCATGCCCTCATCGACGCAGATGGTCGAGACACGCAGCTCGTCGATATCCATGCCGTTGTTTTCTTCCGCATTCGCGATGGCGGACTGCAGCACCTTCTTGACCAGCTTGGCAGCCTTCTTCGGTGAGAAGGTCAGCAGGTCGAGCGCCTCGGCGACAGGCTTACCGCGCACCTGGTCAGCCACCAAACGGGCCTTCTGGGCGGATAAACGAGCGCCACGCAGCTTAGCTGTGACTTCCATCTCTCAATCCTCTCTGGCTTACCGTTTGGCTTTCTTGTCCGCCGCATGACCGCGATAGGTGCGGGTGGCAGCGAATTCGCCCAGCTTGTGGCCAACCATTTCCTCGGAGACGTGCACCGGGACGTGTTGGCGACCGTTATGGACAGCAATGGTGAGCCCGACCATGTTCGGCAGGATCATGGAACGACGCGACCAGGTCTTGATCGGTTTACGGTCGTTCTTCTCCACTGCAGCCTCAACCTTCTTCAGCAGATGAAGGTCGATAAAAGGACCTTTCTTCAGTGAACGTGGCACAGCCGTTACCTCTTAGTGTCTGTTACTTGGCCTTGCGGCGGCGAACGATCAGCGCGTCAGTGCGCTTGTTCTTGCGGGTCTTGTGGCCCTTGGTGGGCACACCCCACGGCGTAACCGGATGACGACCACCGCTGGTGCGGCCTTCACCGCCACCGTGCGGGTGGTCCACCGGGTTCATCGCGACACCGCGAACGGTCGGACGCACGCCTCTCCAGCGCTTTGCACCGGCCTTGCCAAGTTGACGCAGGCTGTGCTCAGAGTTGCTCACTTCACCCAGGGTCGCACGGCAGTCGGCCAGCACCTTACGCATCTCGCCGGAGCGCAGACGCAGGGTGGCATAGCTGCCTTCACGGGCGACCAGCTGGGCGCTGGTACCGGCACTGCGAGCGATCTGGGCGCCCTTGCCGGGCTTGAGCTCAATGCAGTGAACGGTGGAACCCAGCGGGATGTTACGCAGCGGAAGGGTGTTACCCTTCTTGATCGCTGCATTCACGCCGGACTCGAGCTTGTCGCCGGCCGCCACGCCCTTGGGCGCGATGATGTAGCGACGCTCGCCGTCCAGGTACTTCAGCAGCGCGATGTGGGCGCTGCGATTGGGATCGTACTCGAGGCGCTCGACGACGGCGGGAATGCCGTCCTTGGTGCGCTTGAAGTCGATCAGCCGGTAGTGCTGACGGTGACCACCGCCCACGTGGCGGGTGGTGATACGACCGTGGTTGTTACGCCCGCCGCTGCGCGACTGCTTTTCCAGCAGCGGCGCGTAGGGCTTGCCCTTGTGCAGGTCTTCGCTGACGACCTTGACGACGTGGCGACGACCGGCGGATGTGGGTTTAGTCTTGACGATTGCCATGATCCGTACTCCTGCCCTTATTCGGCGCCAGTGAAGTCTTCGAGCGTTTCACCAGCTGCCAGGGTCACGTAAGCCTTGCGATAACCCTGACGGCGGCCCAGACCGTGCGCGCTGCGCTTGGTCTTGCCCTTCATGTTCAGCACCTGGACGCGGTCGACCTTCTTGCCAAACAGCACCTGAACGGCCTGCTTGATTTCGGGCTTGGTCGCGTCGCTGGCCACCTTGAACACATACTGGTTGCGCTCGGCGGCGAAAGCGGCCTTCTCGGTCACGTGCGGACCAAGCAGAACCTTGAATACGCGCTCCTGGTTCATGCCAGCTTCTCCTCGAATTTACGCAGAGCAGAGACGGTGACCAGCACCTTGTCGAAGGCGATCAGGCTCACCGGATCGGCGGCAGCCACGTCCACCACATCCACGTTGGGGATGTTGCGGGCGGCCAGATAGAGCTTCTCGTCGACTTCCTCAGTGACGATCAGCGCCTTCTCCAGACCCAGCTCGTTGAGCTTGGCTACCAGCTGCTTGGTCTTGGGCGCATCGACGGTGAACTCGTCGATGGCGATCAGACGCTCCTGGCGTACCAGCTCGGACAGGATGGAACGCATCGCGGCGCGATACATCTTGCGGTTGACCTTCTGCGAATGGTCCTGCGGACGGGCCGCAAAGGTCACACCACCGCTGCGCCATAGCGGCGAACGGATGGTACCGGCGCGTGCGCGGCCGGTGCCCTTCTGACGCCACGGCTTCTTGCCACCGCCGCGCACGTCGGAACGGGTCTTCTGAGCACGGGTGCCCTGGCGACCACCGGCCAGATAGGCGGTGACGACCTGGTGAACCAGCGCCTCGTTGAATTCTTTGCCAAAGGTGGCGTCGGCGACTTCGACAGTACCTGCGCCTGCAGCAAGATTCAGATTCATCGGATCTCTCCCCTTCAGCCAGCTTTGACGGCGCTGCGAACGATGACGTCGCTGCCGGTAGCACCGGGCACGGCACCCTTGATCAGCAGCAGGTTGCGCTCGGCATCGACCCGCACGACTTCGAGGCTCTGGACGGTGCAGCGGACGTTGCCCATCTGACCGGCCATCTTCTTGCCCTTGAAGACACGACCCGGGGTCTGACACATGCCGATGGAACCCGGCGCACGATGCGACAGGGAGTTACCGTGGGTGGCATCCTGGGTACGGAAGTTCCAGCGCTTGACGGCGCCTTGGAAACCCTTGCCCTTGGAGGTGCCGGTCACGTCGACCTTCTGACCAGCTTCAAAGAGGGATACGGTGAGTTCGCCGCCCACTTCCGGAGCCTCTTCACCTTCATTGAGGCGGAACTCCATCAGCGAACGACCGGCCTCGATACCAGCCTTGGCGTATTGACCTGCCTGCGCCTTGGTGAGGTGTTTGGCCTTGCGGGAGCCGGTTGTGACCTGAATCGCCGCATAGCCGTCGGACTCGACGGTCCGCACGCTGGTGACGCGATTCGGTTCAACCTCGATCACGGTTACGGGCACGGAAGCGCCATCTTCGGTAAAGACACGGGTCATACCGGCCTTTCTACCGACCAAACCGATAGTCATTCTCAGTCTCCTTTAGTGTACGGGGCTATCACCCGCTATGGCTGCCCTTTCCAGAGCATTCCACTAGCACGTTGTATGACGCCATCACGGCGTGGCGGCTGCTGCTCTCACTCGCTTGAAAGAGCGCTGGGCCGCGGGTGTCTAGTGTGGTTAGTCGAGCTTGATCTGAACGTCCACGCCAGCGGCGAGGTCGAGCTTCATCAGGGCATCGACGGTCTTTTCGGTCGGCTCGACGATATCGAGCACACGCTTGTGAGTGCGGATCTCGTACTGGTCACGCGCGTCCTTGTTGACGTGCGGCGAGATCAGCACGGTATAGCGCTCACGATTGGTCGGCAGCGGGATCGGACCGCGCACCTGGGCGCCAGTACGCTTGGCGGTATCAACGATCTCCGCGGCGGACTGGTCGATCAGGCGATGGTCGAATGCCTTCAACCGAATGCGAATCTTCTGGTTCTGCATTTGCCCTAAACTCCAATGGATGTCGACGGCGCGAGCCGCCTACCCACGCATTCAAAGGATGCGCATTATATGCACGCCTGATGCGAGAGTCAAACACTCCGCATCAGGTGCGCAGAAAGGGGGCTCCTCGCGGAGCCCCCTTCGATCAGTCAGCAGCCCAGGGCTTACTGAACGATCTTGGCCACGACGCCGGCGCCGACGGTACGGCCGCCTTCACGGATGGCGAAACGCAGACCTTCGTCCATGGCGATCGGAGCGATCAGGGTGACGACCATCTTGACGTTGTCGCCCGGCATGACCATCTCGACGCCTTCCGGCAGCTCACAGGTACCGGTCACGTCAGTGGTACGGAAGTAGAACTGCGGACGGTAGCCCTTGAAGAACGGGGTGTGACGACCACCCTCTTCCTTGGACAGCACGTAGACTTCGGCTTCGAAGACGGTGTGCGGGTTGATGGAGCCCGGCTTGGCCAGAACCTGGCCACGCTCGACTTCGTCACGCTTGGTGCCGCGCAGCAGGGCGCCGACGTTCTCACCGGCACGACCTTCGTCGAGCAGCTTGCGGAACATCTCGACACCGGTAACGGTGGTCTTGGTGGTGTCCCTGATACCGACGATCTCGACTTCCTCGCCAGCCTTGACGATGCCGCGCTCGATACGACCGGTGACCACGGTACCGCGACCGGAGATGGAGAATACGTCTTCGATCGGCATCAGGAACGGCTGATCGATGGCACGCTCCGGCTCCGGGATGTAGTCGTCCAGGGCCTTGATCAGGTTGGCAACGGCGGTGGTGCCCATGCCGTTCTCGTCTTCACCGTTCAGCGCCATCAGGGCGGAACCGGTGATGATCGGCGTGTCGTCGCCCGGGAAGTCGTACTCGTTGAGCAGTTCGCGGACTTCCATCTCGACCAGCTCGAGCAGCTCCTCGTCATCGACCATGTCGGCCTTGTTCAGGAACACGACGATGTACGGAACGCCAACCTGGCGCGACAGCAGGATGTGCTCGCGAGTCTGCGGCATGGGGCCGTCGGCAGCGGAACAGACCAGGATGGCGCCATCCATCTGAGCGGCACCGGTGATCATGTTCTTGACGTAGTCGGCGTGCCCCGGGCAGTCGACGTGGGCGTAGTGACGCGCCTCGGACTGGTACTCGACGTGCGAGGTAGCGATGGTGATGCCACGCTCACGCTCTTCCGGCGCATTGTCGATGGAGTCGAACTGACGCCATTCACCGCCGAAGACCTCAGCAGAAACGCGAGTCAGAGCCGCAGTCAGAGTGGTCTTGCCGTGGTCGACGTGACCGATGGTGCCGACGTTGACGTGCGGTTTGGAACGTTCGAATTTTTCCTTAGCCACTTCGATAACCTCTTTACGTTTGCTAGCGGTTAGCCTTTCTGGTTGATGACGGCTTCAACGATGCTGGAGGGCGCCTCTTCGTACTTCGCGAACTCCATAGTGTAGCTCGCACGACCCTGGGTCTGAGAACGCAGATCGGTTGCGTAACCGAACATCTCGCCCAGAGGCACCATCGCGCGGATGATCTTGCCGGAGGAAGAGTCATCCATGCCCTGCACCAGACCGCGGCGACGGTTGAGGTCGCCCATGACGTCACCCATGAAATCCTCGGGAGTCACGACTTCGACCTTCATCACCGGCTCCAGCAGCACGGCCTTGGCCTTGCGGGCCCCTTCCTTGACAGCCATGGAAGAGGCGACCTTGAACGCGTTCTCGTTCGAGTCCACGTCATGGTAGGAGCCATCGTACAGCGTGACCTTGACGTCAATCATCGGGTAACCCGCGATGACACCGTTCTGCAGCTGCTCGTAGGCCCCTTTCTCGACGGCACCCACGTACTCCTTGGGTACCACACCGCCGACGATCTCGGAGGCGAACTTGAAGTGCATTTCTTCGTCGCCTTCCTTGTCCGCCTCGGTGAGCGGCTCGATGCGCAGCCAGACATGACCGTACTGGCCACGACCGCCGGACTGACGCACGAACTTGCCTTCCTGCTCGACCTTGCCGCGAATGGTTTCGCGGTAAGCCACCTGCGGCTTGCCGATGTTGGCCTCGACCTTGAACTCGCGACGCATGCGGTCGACGATGATGTCGAGGTGCAGCTCGCCCATGCCGGAGATGATGGTCTGACCGGTCTCTTCGTCGGTCTTGACGCGGAATGACGGATCTTCCTGGGCCAGCTTGCCCAGCGCCACGCCCATCTTCTCCTGGTCGGCCTTGGACTTCGGCTCCACGGCAACCGAGATGACCGGCTCGGGGAATTCCATCCGCTCGAGAACGATCTTGTTCTCCAGATCGCACAGGGTGTCACCGGTGGTGACGTCCTTCAAGCCGATGCAGGCGGCGATGTCGCCGGCGCGCACTTCCTTGATCTCCTCGCGGGAGTTGGCGTGCATCTGAACCAGACGACCGATGCGCTCCTTACGCTCCTTGACGGAGTTGTAGACGCTGTCGCCGGAGTTGACCACGCCGGAATATACGCGGATGAAGGTCAGGGTACCGACGAAGGGGTCGGTGGCGATCTTGAACGCCAGGGCAGCGAAAGGCGCGTTGTCGTCCGCCTCACGCGTGGCAATGGTGCCGTCCTTGTCGTCCAGCTCACCCTCGATGGCCTTGACCTCGGCCGGAGACGGCATGTACTCGATCACGGCGTCGAGCACCGCCTGCACGCCCTTGTTCTTGAACGCGGAGCCGCAGGTGACCAGCACGATCTCGTTGTCCAGCGTGCGACGACGCAGACCGGCCTTGATCTCCTCGGTGGAGAGCTCGCCCTCTTCGAGGTACTTGTCCATCAGCTCTTCAGAGGCTTCAGCAGCGGCCTCGACCATCTGCTCGCGGTACTCCTCGGCCGTCTCCTGGAGCTCGGCGGGAATGTCGACGAGCTCGTAGCTCATGCCCTGGTCGGCTTCGTTCCACAGGATCGCCTTCATCTCGATGAGATCGATGACGCCCTTGAACTCGTCCTCGGTGCCCCAGTTGATCTGGATCGGCACGGCGTTGGCGTTCAGGCGCTCCTTGAGCTGCTTGACCACCATGAAGAAGTCGGCACCGGTGCGGTCCATCTTGTTGACGAACACCATGCGCGGCACTTCGTACTTGTTGGCCTGGCGCCAGACGGTCTCGGTCTGAGGCTGAACGCCGGAGCTGCCGCACAGCACCACGACGGCGCCATCGAGCACGCGCAGGGAGCGCTCGACTTCGATGGTGAAGTCGACGTGCCCAGGAGTGTCGATGATGTTGATGCGGTGCTCGTCGAACTGCTGGTTCATGCCCTTCCAGAAGGTCGTCACAGCAGCGGAGGTAATGGTGATACCGCGCTCCTGCTCCTGCTCCATCCAGTCGGTGGTCGCCGCACCATCGTGCACCTCACCGAGCTTGTGAGACAGACCGGTGTAGAACAGCACACGCTCGGTAGTGGTGGTCTTGCCCGCGTCGACGTGGGCACAGATCCCGATGTTGCGATAGCGGTTGAGAGGTGTCTTGCGTGCCACGGTGAAACTCCCCGTTGGTTGGCGATGCGTTGAGAGGCGCTGCGCTTAGAAACGGTAGTGCGAGAACGCCTTGTTGGCCTCGGCCATGCGATGCACGTCTTCACGCTTCTTGACTGCGGAGCCCTTGCCTTCGGCGGCATCGAGCATTTCGCCGGCGAGGCGCTGCACCATGGTCTTCTCACCGCGCTTGCGCGCCGCATCCACCAGCCAGCGCATGGCCAGCGCCTGGCGACGCGAGGGACGAACTTCCACGGGCACCTGATAGGTCGCACCGCCAACGCGGCGGGACTTGACCTCGACCATCGGCTGAATGGCTTCCAGCGCGCGATCGAAGATCTCCAGCGGCTCTTCCTTACTACGTTCGGCAACCGTGTCCAGCGCACCGTAGACGATACGCTCAGCTGTGGACTTCTTGCCGCTGACCATCAGGTGGTTCATGAACTTGGCCAGGCGCTCGCTTCCGAACTTGGGATCCGGCAGGATCTCGCGCTTGGCGACAACTCTTCTTCTAGGCATGACAAGCCCTCTATCGAAGGGTCTTTCAGGCAAACCCGGAACTCCCGCACGCTCGACTCGAACCCGCGACGCCCGACCTTACTCTTATCAGACCGAAATTGATTCTATTGACGCACCGAGCCCGATCAGGACTTGGGACGCTTGGTACCGTACTTGGAACGGCCCTGCTTACGGTTCTGCACGCCGGAGGTGTCGAGAGCACCGCGCACGGTGTGGTAACGCACACCCGGCAAGTCCTTGACACGGCCGCCGCGGATCAGCACGACAGAGTGTTCCTGAAGGTTGTGGCCTTCACCGCCGATGTAGGACGAAACCTCGAACCCGTTGGTCAGGCGCACACGGCAGACCTTACGCAGGGCCGAGTTCGGCTTCTTCGGGGTAGTGGTGTAAACGCGGGTGCAGACACCGCGCTTCTGCGGACAGGCCTGCAGCGCCGGCACGTCGCTCTTGGCGGCGGGGCGCTTGCGCGGCTTGCGCACGAGCTGGTTGATCGTTGCCATGTTGTGTAGCTGACTCCAATGGTTGCCTTGCCTTTTCAGCGGACGCGGGCGCACCCACCCCACTGTTAAAGGCTGCGCATTCTAAGGTCTAACGGGGTGAGGCGTCAAGCGACAAGAGCTTCCCGACGCTTGACGCCCACCTCGCCTACAGCTCGTCGTCGTCCGAGTCGAGGGCGGTGAGCTGGGCACCCAGCTCCTGCTCGACGTCGAAGGCCGACGGGTGGAGCAGACGCTCGGTGTCTTCCCGCTTGCGGCGACGCTCCTGGTGATGGGCCAACCCGGTACCTGCCGGAATCAGGCGACCGACCACCACGTTCTCCTTGAGGCCGCGCAGATAGTCGCGCTTGCCGGTTACCGCCGCCTCGGTCAGCACCCGCGTGGTCTCCTGGAAGGAGGCCGCGGAAATGAACGACTCGGTGGCCAGGCTGGCCTTGGTGATGCCCAACAGCACACGCTGGTAGCGGGCCGGGAACTTCTCGGCCTGCTCCAGCAGCGCATTCTGCTCGAGCACCTTCACCAGTTCGACCTGGTCGCCCGGGATGAACTCCGAGTCGCCCGAGTCGGTGATCTCCACCTTGCGCAGCATCTGACGCACGATCACTTCGATGTGCTTGTCGTTGATGCCCACGCCCTGGAGGCGATAGACCTCCTGGATCTCGGCGGTGATGTACTTGGCCAGCTCCGCCACACCCAGCAGGCGCAGGATGTCGTGGGGGTTGCTCGGGCCGTCGGAGATCACCTCGCCCTTCTCCACGGTCTCGCCTTCGAAGACCGCGATCTGGCGCCATTTCGGGATCAGCATCTCGAACGGATCGCCACCGTCGTCCGGTGTGATCGTCAGGCGACGCTTGCCCTTGGTCTCCTTGCCGAAGCTGATCGTACCGCTGATCTCGGCGAGGATGGCCGGCTCCTTCGGCTTGCGCGCCTCGAACAGGTCGGCCACGCGGGGCAGACCCCCGGTAATGTCCTTGTTGCCGGATGCCTCCACCGGGATACGCGCGACGATTTCGCCGATGCCGATCTTGGCTCCGTTGTCGACCGAGACGATGGCCTTGCCGGGCAGCAGGTACTGTACCGGGGTGTTGGAGCCCGTCACGCTGATCGGCTCGCCGCTCTCGTCGGTGAGCAGGATCATCGGTCGGCTGTCGCGGCCGGCCTGCGGGCGTGCCGCCGACTCGATCACCTCGATGGACGACAGGCCGGTCATCTCGTCCACGCTGCGGTGGATGGTGACGCCCTCGACCATGTCGACGTACTGCACCTTGCCCTCGACCTCGGCGATGATCGGGTGGGTGTGCGGGTCCCACTTGGCGACCATCTGGCCGGCGTCGACCGCATCGCCATCCTTGACCGACAGCTCGGCACCGTAGGGCAGCTTGTAGTACTCACGCTCGCGGCCGTGCTCGTCGGCCACCGCCAGGGCGCTGGAGCGGGACACCACCACCAGCTTGCCGTCGGTGCGCTCGACGAACTTCATGTTGTGCAGACGCACCTTGCCGCCGTGCTTGACCTGCACGCTGTCCACCGCCGAGGCACGCGATGCCGCACCGCCGATGTGGAAGGTCCGCATGGTCAGCTGGGTACCCGGCTCACCGATCGACTGGGCGGCGATGACGCCGACGGCCTCGCCGATGTTGACCTGATGCCCGCGAGCCAGGTCGCGGCCATAACAGGACGAACAGACCCCGTGGGTCGATTCGCAGGTGATGGCGCTGCGCACCACGATCTCGTCGACGCCCATGGTGTCGAGACGCTCGCACCAGGCCTCGTCGAGCAGGGTACCCTTCTCGATCAGCACTTCTTCTGTGCTGGGGTCGATGACGTCCTGGGCCACCACGCGACCCAGTACGCGCTGGGCCAGGGAGACGATGATGTCGCCGCCCTCGATGACCGGATGCAGGGTCAGGCCCTGCTCGGTGCCGCAGTCGGTCTCGGTGATCACCATGTCCTGGGCCACGTCGACCAGACGACGGGTCAGGTAACCGGAGTTGGCGGTCTTGAGGGCGGTATCCGCCAGACCTTTCCGCGCACCGTGGGTCGAGATGAAGTACTGCAGTACGTTCAGACCCTCGCGGAAGTTGGCCACGATGGGCGTCTCGATGATCGAGCCGTCCGGCTTGGCCATCAGGCCGCGCATGCCCGCCAGCTGACGGATCTGAGCCGCGCTACCCCGGGCACCGGAGTCGGCCATGATAAACACGCTGTTGAACGAGTCCTGCTCCACCTCGTTGCCGTCGCGGTCGATCACGGTCTCCTTGGAGATACCCGCCATCATCGCCTTGGCCACCTTGTCGTTGGCCTTGGACCAGATGTCGATGACCTTGTTGTACTTCTCGCCGGCGGTGACGAGACCGGAGGAGAACTGGTCTTCGATCTCCTTGACCTCGGCCTCGGCGGCTTCGACGATCTCGCTCTTGGCGTCGGGAATGACGAAGTCGTTGACACCGATGGACGCGCCGGACCAGGTCGCCATGCGGAAGCCGGTGTACATCAGCTGGTCGGCGAAGATCACCGTCGGCTTGAGGCCGGCGCGACGATACACCTCGTTGAGCAGCTTGGAGATCGCCTTCTTCTTCATCGGCTGATCGACCAGCTCGAAGGGCACGCCGTCGGGCAGGATACGGAACAGCAGCGCACGACCCACGGTGGTGTCATAGAGGGTGCGGGCGGTGCTGCGCTCGCCGCTCTCCTCGTCGATGATCACCTCGGTGAGACGCACCTTGACCCGGGCATGCAGCGACACGCTCTGGGTACCGAAGGCACGCTCCACCTCTTTGAGGTCGGAGAACACCATGCCCTCGCCCTTGGCGTTGATCTTCTCGCGGGTCATGTAGTACAGACCCAGCACCACGTCCTGAGACGGCACGATGATCGGATCACCGTTGGCCGGCGACAGCACGTTGTTGGTGGCCATCATCAGCGCCCGCGCCTCGAGCTGGGCTTCCAGCGTCAGCGGCACGTGCACCGCCATCTGGTCACCGTCGAAGTCGGCGTTGTAGGCGGCACACACCAGCGGGTGCAGCTGGATCGCCTTGCCTTCGATCAGCAGCGGCTCGAAGGCCTGAATGCCGAGGCGGTGCAGGGTCGGGGCGCGGTTGAGCAGCACCGGGTGTTCGCGGATGACGTCGGCGAGGATGTCCCACACCTCGGGCAGCTCGCGCTCGACCATCTTCTTGGCGGCCTTGATGGTGGAGGCGTGACCCAAGGCCTGCAGCTTGGAATAGATGAACGGCTTGAACAGCTCGAGCGCCATCTTCTTGGGCAGGCCGCACTGATGCAGACGCAGGGTCGGGCCGACGGTGATGACCGAACGACCGGAGTAGTCGACGCGCTTGCCCAGCAGGTTCTGACGGAAACGGCCCTGCTTGCCCTTGATCATGTCGGCCAGCGACTTCAGCGGACGCTTGTTGGAGCCGGTGATGGCACGGCCGCGACGGCCGTTGTCGAGCAGCGCATCGACCGCTTCCTGCAGCATGCGCTTCTCGTTGCGCACGATGATGTCCGGCGCATTGAGGTCGAGCAGCCGCTTCAGGCGGTTGTTACGGTTGATCACCCGACGGTACAGGTCGTTGAGGTCGGAGGTGGCGAAGCGACCGCCATCCAGCGGCACCAGCGGACGCAGGTCCGGCGGCAGTACCGGCAGCACTTCCATGACCATCCACGCCGGATCGTTGCCGGAGTTGAGGAAGGCCTCGAGCAGCTTGAGCCGCTTGGAGAGCTTCTTGATCTTGGTCTCGGAGTTGGTCTGCGGGATCTCCTCGCGCAGACGGTCGACCTCCTCGGAGAGGTCGATGTCCTTGAGCAGCGCCTGGATGGCCTCGGCGCCCATGCGGGCGTCGAAGTCGTCACCGAACTCCTCGAGAGCCTCGAAGTACTGCTCGTCGTTGAGCAGCTGGCCGCGCTCCAGCGTGGTCATGCCCGGGTCGATGACCACGAAGCTCTCGAAATAGAGCACCCGCTCGATGTCGCGCAGGGTCATGTCGAGGAACATGCCGATACGCGACGGCAGCGACTTGAGGAACCAGATGTGCGCAACGGGGCTGGCCAGCTCGATGTGGCCCATGCGCTCGCGGCGCACGGCGGCCTTGGTCACCTCGACGCCGCACTTCTCGCAGATGATGCCGCGGTGCTTCATGCGCTTGTACTTGCCGCACAGGCACTCATAGTCCTTCACCGGACCGAAGATCTTGGCGCAGAACAGCCCGTCCCGCTCCGGCTTGAAGGTGCGGTAGTTGATGGTCTCGGGCTTCTTGACCTCGCCATAGGACCAGGAGCGAATCATGTCCGGCGAGGCGAGCGAGATCTTGATCGCGTCGAACTCTTCGGACTGTGATTGCGATTTGAGGACTTTCACCAAATCTTTCATGGAGTCGGCTCCTAGCTCTCTAACTCGATATCGATGCCCAGCGAACGGATTTCCTTCACCAGTACGTTGAAGGACTCCGGCATGCCGGCATGCATGGTGTGGTCGCCGTCGACGATGCTCTTGTACATCTTGGTGCGACCTTCCACGTCGTCGGACTTCACCGTGAGCATCTCCTGGAGGGTGTAGGCGGCGCCGTAGGCTTCCAGCGCCCACACCTCCATCTCACCGAAACGCTGACCGCCGAACTGCGCCTTGCCGCCCAGCGGCTGCTGGGTGACGAGCGAGTAGGAGCCAGTGGAACGGGCGTGCATCTTGTCGTCCACCAGGTGGTTGAGCTTGAGCATGTACATATAGCCCACTGTCACCGGGCGGTCGAAGGCGTCACCGGTACGCCCGTCGTACAGCGCCATCTGGCCGGAATCCGGCAGATCCGCCAGGCGCAGCAGATGCTTGATCTCGCCTTCCGCCGCGCCGTCGAACACCGGCGAGGCCATCGGCACGCCGCCGCGCAGGTTCTTGGCCAGGGCGATCACCTCATCGTCGGTGAGCGAGTCGATATCCTCGATCCGCGTACCCTCGGTGGAGTTGTACACCTTGCCCAGGAACTCACGGATCTCGCTTACCTGCTGGGCGCGTGCATCGCGCAGCAGGGCATCGATCTTGACGCCGAGGCCGTGAGCCGCCAGACCCAGGTGGGTCTCGAGGATCTGACCGACGTTCATCCGCGACGGTACGCCCAGCGGGTTGAGGACGATGTCCACCGGTACGCCGTTGTCGTCGAAGGGCATGTCCTCCACCGGCATGATCGCCGAGATGACACCCTTGTTACCGTGACGGCCGGCCATCTTGTCGCCCGGCTGGATGCGACGCTTGACCGCCATGTAGACCTTGACGATCTTGAGCACGCCCGGCGCCAGGTCGTCGCCCTGGGTCAGCTTGCGCTTCTTGTCCTCGAAGCGCTCCTCCATCTCCTTGCGACGGCTCTCCAGCTGCTCGTCGGCCTGGGCCAGCAGCTCGTTGAGCGACTCGTCCTGCAGACGCAGCTTGAACCACTGCTGACGCGGCAGCTCGTCGAGATAGCTGTCGGAGAGCACGTCGCCCTTCTTCAGCTTGGGACCGCCATTGACCGGCTGGCCGGAGAGCGTGCGCTTGAGACGCTCGAAGGTGGCGTCCTCGGCGATACGGTAGGTCTCCTGCAGGTCCTTGCGCACCTCGTCGAGCTGCATCTGCTCGATGGCCAGCGCCCGGGAGTCCTTCTCCACGCCGTCGCGGGTGAACACCTGCACGTCGATCACGGTACCGCGCATGCCGGTGGGGGCACGCAGCGAGGTGTCCTTCACGTCGGAGGCCTTCTCACCGAAGATCGCCCGCAGCAGCTTCTCTTCCGGAGTCAGCTGGGTCTCGCCCTTGGGCGTGACCTTGCCCACCAGGATGTCGCCCGGGCCGACTTCGGCGCCGATGTAGACCACACCGGCCTCGTCCAGCTTGGAGAGCGCCGACTCACCCACGTTGGGGATATCCGAGGTGATCTCCTCCGGCCCCAGCTTGGTGTCGCGGGAGACGCAGGTCAGCTCCTGGATGTGGATGGTGGTGAAGCGATCCTCCTGCACCACGCGCTCCGAGAGCAGAATCGAGTCCTCGAAGTTGTAGCCGTTCCAGGGCATGAAGGCGATGCGCATGTTCTGACCCAGGGCCAGGTCGCCCATGTCGACGGAGGGACCGTCGGCCAGGATGTCGCCACGCTCGACCACGTCGCCGGGACGCACGATCGGGCGCTGGTTCATGCAGGTGTTCTGGTTGGAGCGCACGTACTTGGTGAGGTTGTAGATGTCGACGCCGGCTTCGCCGCCGATGATCTCGTCCTCGTTGATGCGTACCACGATGCGCTTGGCGTCGACCGAGTCGATCACCCCGCCGCGCCGCGCCACGGCACAGACGCCGGAGTCACGGGCGACGAAGCGCTCCATGCCGGTACCCACCAGCGGCTTCTCGGCGCGCAGGGTCGGCACCGCCTGACGCTGCATGTTCGAGCCCATCAGAGCGCGGTTGGCGTCGTCGTGCTCGAGGAACGGGATCAGCGCTGCGGCCACGGAGACCACCTGACGCGGCGAGACGTCCATCAGGGTGACCTGCTCGGGGCGCATGAAGGTGGTCTCGCCCTTGTGGCGCACCTGCACCAGGTCGTCGACCAGCTTGCCGCTCTCATCGACGGTGGCCGAGGCCTGGGCGATGATGAAATCCCCTTCCTCGATGGCCGAGAGGTGCACCACCTCGTCGGTCACCTGACGATCCACCACCTTGCGGTACGGTGTCTCGAGGAAGCCGTAGCTGTTGGTATGGCTGTAGGTGGCCAGCGAGTTGATCAGGCCGATGTTCGGACCTTCCGGCGTCTCGATCGGACACAGGCGACCGTAGTGGGTGGCGTGAACGTCGCGCACCTCGAAGCCGGCCCGCTCGCGGGTCAGACCGCCCGGCCCAAGCGCGGAGACGCGGCGTTTGTGGGTGACCTCGGAGAGCGGGTTGTTCTGGTCCATGAACTGCGACAGCTGGCTGGAACCGAAGAACTCCTTGACCGCCGCCGCCACCGGCTTGGCGTTGATCAGGTCCTGCGGCATCAGGCCTTCGCTCTCGGCCATGGAGAGACGTTCCTTGACCGCACGCTCGACGCGCACCAGACCCACGCGGAACTGGTTCTCGGCCATCTCGCCGACGCAGCGGATACGACGGTTGCCCAGGTGATCGATATCGTCGACTTCACCGAAGCCGTTACGGATGTAGATCAGCTCCTTGAGCACGTCGAGGATGTCGCGATTGTCGAGCACGCCGGAGCCAGTGTCGGACTCGCGACGCAGGCGACGGTTGAACTTCATGCGACCGACGCCGGAGAGGTCGTAGCGGTCTTCGGTGAAGAACAGATTGTGGAACAGCGTCTCGGCGGCCTCCTTGGTGGGCGGCTCGCCGGGGCGCATCATGCGATAGATTTCGACCAGCGCCTCGAGCTGCGAGCTGGTGGTATCCAGGCGCAGGGTCTCGGAGACGAACGGACCGCAGTCGAGATCGTTGGTGTATAGCGTCTCGAGCTTGGTGATGCCGGCCTGGCCCAGCTTCTCGAGCAACTCCGGAGTGATCACGCTGTTGCAGGGGCAGATCAGCTCGCCGGTGTTGGCGTCGACCTGATCCTTGGCCAGGGTCTTGCCGTACAGGTAGTCCATCGGCACTTCGAGGCGCTCGAGGCCGGCCTTCTCCAGCTGACGGATATGCTTCTGGGTGATACGACGACCTTCCTCGACGATCACGTTGCCATCGGCATCCTTGATGTCGAAGGTGGCGGTTTCGCCACGCAGGCGCGACGGCACCAGATCCACCGAGAAACCACTCTTCTCGATGTGGAAGACGCTGGTGTCGAAGAACTCGTCGAGGATCTCCTCGGCGCTCATGCCCAGCGCACGCAGCAGTACCGTGGCCGGCAGCTTGCGGCGACGGTCGATACGCACGAAGACGTTGTCCTTGGGATCGAACTCGAAGTCGAGCCAGGAGCCACGATAAGGAATCACGCGAGCGGAATAGAGCAGCTTGCCCGAGGAGTGGCTCTTGCCCTTGTCATGATCGAAGAACACGCCCGGGGAACGGTGCAGCTGGGAGACGATGACCCGCTCGGTGCCGTTGACCACGAAGGTGCCGTTCTCGGTCATCAGGGGGATCTCCCCCATGTAGACTTCCTGCTCCTTGATGTCCTTGATGGCCTTGTTCGAGGAATCGCGATCATAGATGATCAAGCGAACCTTGACCCGCAGGGGAGCGGAGTAGGTGACGCCACGCAGCTGGCACTCCTTGACGTCGAAGGCCGGGGTACCGAAGCGATAGCTGACGTACTCGAGCGCGGCGTTACCGGAGAAGCTCTCGATCGGGAACACGGACTTGAACGCCGCGTGGAGGCCAGTCTCGAGGCGCTCATCGGGCGCACGGTCCTGCTGGAGGAAGTCGTAGTAGGAATCAAGCTGGATCGCCAGCAGGTAGGGCACATCCATCACTTGGGGCAGTTTGCCGAAATCCTTGCGGATGCGTTTTTTCTCAGTGTATGAGTAAGCCATCTGTATTCCCCAGCTTGTTCACCATGGGTGACCGATGCGTGGTCGGCGCCGCCCGACGAGACCGCCCCCGTCAGGCGCTGACGGCAAGCTCCGCAGGGGTAGCTCGCCGTCGGGATTCTGCTAGCGACGCTGCGTCAGCAAGGCGCTAGTGCAACAGAAAAAGGCCGGCAGCGGGAGGGCCCGCCACCAGCCGTGGAAGCTTACGCAGCGCGTGAAGCCATGGAAACCAAGGGGTTACTTGAGTTCCACGGTGGCGCCGGCTTCTTCCAGCTTCTTCTTGGCCTCTTCGGCCTCTGCCTTGGGCATGGCTTCCTTGATGGTAGCCGGGGCGCCGTCGACGGCAGCCTTGGCTTCCTTCAGGCCCAGACCGGTGATCTCGCGCACGGCCTTGATCACGTTGACCTTCTTGTCGCCGGCGCTGGCCAGCACCAGGTCGAACTCGGTCTGCTCTTCGGCAGCGGCTTCACCGCCAGCAGCCGGACCAGCCACAACGGCGGCAGCGGCAGAGACGCCGAACTTCTCTTCCATCGCTTCGATCAGCTCGACGACTTCCATGACGGACATGTCGGCGACGGCGTTGATGATGTCTTCTTTGGTCAGTGCCATTTCGGTATTCCTAACTTTGCGGGAGCCTCGGCGCACCGAGCGCTCTGTTCAGTGTTCGATTCAGGCTACAGCAACGAGTTCGCCGATCAGGCGGCCTGTTCCTGCTTCTGGTCGCGCAGGGCGGCCAGAGTACGAACCAGCTTGCCGGCAGAAGCCTCCTTCATGACGGACATCAGCTTGGCGATGGCCTCGTCATAAGTCGGCAGGGTTGCCAGACGGTCAATGTCGCTTGCCGGGATCAGCTCGCCTTCGTAGGCCAGCGCCTTGACTTCGAAGTTCTTCTCGTCCTTGGCGAAATCCTTGAACAGACGGGCGGCAGCGCCCGGATGCTCGGTGGAAAACGCCAACAGAGTCGGACCGACGAAGCTCTCGTTCAGGCACTCCCACTGAGTGCCGGAAAGGGCGCGGCGTGCCAGGGTGTTGCGAACAACACGCAGCTGGACGCCATTCTCGCGGGCCTGCTTGCGCAGACCGGTCATCTTCTCGACCGTGACGCCACGAGAATCGGCAACTACGACGGAGAGCGCGCTCTTGGCAGCTTCACTGACCTCGGCAACGATTGCCTTCTTGCCTTCGAGTGCTAGTGGCACAGTGATCACTCCTTCGTGCCGGAACCGCCTAAGCGGACTCCGGTGGTTACCATCTCTCCCCTCAGCGCAAGCGCCGAAGGGAGTCCTGGGTGATGGTGCTCACCAGCGTTCTGGCGGCCACACCATCTGCGCAGGCACCCCTAGGGGAGATTAAGCCGCCCACTCGAAAGAGGGCGGCACCTGCGGTCTTTGACGGTGCCCCTCGCCCCTGCCAGACAGGGTCTCGGGGACCGCAAAGTTCTTGCAACTATCCTCTACCGTGTCCTTAGACGAGGGCAGAGTGATCGAGGGTCAGACCCGGGCCCATGGTAGTGGACAGGGTGACCTTCTTGAAATAGATACCCTTGGACGTGCTCGGCTTGAGACGCTTGAGGTCGGCGATCAGCGCTTCCAGGTTGCCCCGGATGGCGTTGGCATCGAAGTCGACCTTGCCCAGGGTGGTGTGAATGATGCCGTTCTTGTCGGTACGGAAACGCACCTGACCGGCCTTGGCATTCTTCACCGCGGTGGCCACGTCGGGCGTCACGGTGCCGACCTTGGGGTTCGGCATCAGGCCGCGCGGACCGAGGATCTGGCCCAGCTGACCGACGACACGCATGGCGTCCGGCGAGGCGATGACCACGTCGAAATCGAGCTGGCCCTTCTTGACCTGCTCGGCCAGATCGTCCATGCCAACGATATCGGCACCGGCTTCCTTGGCAGCGTCGGCGTTGGCACCCTGGGTGAACACGGCAACGCGCACTTCCTTGCCGGTTCCGTTGGGCATGACGGTAGCGCCACGTACCACCTGGTCGGATTTACGCGGATCGACGCCCAGATTGATGGCGACGTCCAGCGACTCCTTGAACTTCACGGTAGAGAGCTCGGCGAGCAGCGCCACGGCCTCTTCCAGGCTGTAAGCCTTGGAAGCATCGACCTTCTCGCGAATCATCTGAGCACGCTTGGAAAGCTTGGCCATGATCACAAACCCTCCACGTTGAGGCCCATGCTGCGGGCACTACCGGCAATGGTACGCACCGCGGCGTCGAGATCGGCAGCCGTCAGATCCGGCTCTTTGGTCTTGGCGATCTCTTCGAGCTGTGCACGGGTCACGGTACCGACCTTCTTCTTGTTCGGCTCGCCGGAGCCGGACTTGATGCCAGCCGCCTTCTTCAGCAGGACGGCCGCCGGCGGCGTCTTGGTGATGAAGGTGAAGCTGCGGTCGGAATAGACGGTGATCACCACGGGAGTCGGCAGACCCGGCTCGATGTCCTGGGTCGCGGCATTGAACGCCTTGCAGAACTCCATGATGTTGACACCGTGCTGACCCAGCGCGGGGCCCACGGGGGGACTCGGATTGGCCTTACCAGCTGCCACCTGCAGCTTGATGTAAGCCTGTACTTTCTTGGCCATGATGGACTCCAGTTGGGTAGTAGCGCCTTGCGGCTCCCCGGATTAAGCGGCCACCGCAGTGGCCGCACAGCAAATCAGAGGTCGAGAATCATTCCTTCTCGACCTGTGAGAACTCGAGCTCGACAGGCGTCGCCCGACCGAAGATCAGCACGCTGACCTGCAGGCGGCTCTTGTCGTAGTTGACCTCTTCGACCACGCCGTTGAAATCGGCAAAGGGGCCGTCGATGACACGCACGGACTGACCCGGCTCGAACATGGTCTTGGGCCGCGGCTTGTCACTGCCGTCCTTCACGCGACGCAGGATGGCATCGGCCTCTTTCTGGGTAATCGGCGCCGGCTTCTCCTTGGTACCGCCAATGAACCCCATCACACGCGGGGTTTCGTTGACCAGGTGCCAGGTCCCGTCGTCCATTTCCATCTCGACCAGCACGTAGCCGGGATAGAACTTGCGCTCACTCTTGCGGCGCTTGCCGTCACGCACTTCGACGACCTCTTCGGTCGGCACCAGGATCTCGCCGAAGCGATCCTCCATGCCATACATCTTCACGCGCTCCTTGAGGGAGCGCATGACATGCTTCTCGAAGCCGGAGTAGGCGTGCACGACGTACCAACGCTTGGACATGAAGACTCCTAACCGATGACGCCGGACATCGCCCAGCTAAGAAGGGTGTCGATCAGCCACAGCATCAGCCCGACGATCAGCACGGCGACCAGGACGATAGCGGTCGTCTGCACCGTCTCGGGACGGGTCGGCCACACCACACGCTGAATCTCTTTCTTGGCGTTCTTGGCCAGCTCGGCGAGATCGCGCCCCCTGGCGGTCGTCAGGGCAATACCCGCAGCGCCCAGACAGAGCACCACGACACCCAGCACACGATAGAGGAGCGCCTGATCGGCGTAGTAGGTATTGCCCACCACAGCCAGCGTCACCAGCGTGACGACAACCGCCCACTTGAGCCCGTCGTGGCGCGACTCCTGCACCTCGGCGTTGTGTTTCATGAAAACGAGACTCCTCAGGGTGCGGCAATCGAGCATGTTCGTATGAAGAAGCCAACCTGGGGAAGGTTGGCAGGCCAGGAGGGAATCGAACCCCCAACCTGCGGTTTTGGAGACCGCTGCTCTGCCAATTGAGCTACTGGCCTGTATCTGCTACGCAGCCCCTCTTGCAGACGCATACGTAACAGCGGGCGCCATGATAGCGGATGCCCCGCCGACTGACAACCCTTCCCGGCAAACCTGCGCCGTGAAGAAAAGAAAGGCGAGCCCAAGCTCGCCTTTCCGTATTGGAGCTCATGGACGGATTTGAACCGTCGACCTCACCCTTACCAAGGGTGTGCTCTACCCCTGAGCTACATGAGCATAACCTTTTGCACTCAACCTACCAACGCCGAATGCCTGGAGCGGGCAGCGGGAATCGAACCCGCATCATCAGCTTGGAAGGCTGAGGTTCTACCATTGAACTATGCCCGCCTACCCACTCTTCCCATCCAGATTCACACCTCGATGGAACAATCTGGTGGAGGGGGAAGGATTCGAACCTTCGAAGCTTTCGCGGCAGATTTACAGTCTGCTCCCTTTGGCCACTCGGGAACCCCTCCAGATGGCGGCTCATTCTACCGCCTACCGAAGCCATGTCAAGCGCTTATTTATCAGCTACTTGCCGAAAAGCTCGTCACCTGGACGACCCCTTGGCTTCGGAACGCGCTGCATTGTGTCAAAGCAGCATGGAGAATGCAAGGCCCGCTCTGATTTTTTCCAGCCCTGCAGGGGCAGGCACACGGGGGGCGCCCGACATGCGTCCGGCTCGCTCGGCAGCGGTCAACGGGAAGCAGGCCTCGAGCCCGCCATAGACCATGTCGGGCCATATCGCGTGGGGCGAGTGCACCCCGCGCGCCACCACCCGCGCATCGCCGCCCGTCAGCAGCAGCGGGAGGGCGATCCCTTCACGGTCGCAGACCTCGGCGTAGATACGGTTGACGGCGCTGACCGCGGCCAGATAGATACCATGGTTCACGGCCTCGACGGTACGCCGCCCCGGCAGCAGCAGCTCCTCTGCTTCGCTGTCGGGATCGATGGCCACATTGCGCGTGCCAAGCTGGAGGCTCTCCTTCATCAGGCGCAGCCCCGGCAGGATATAACCGCCAAGGTGACGCCCGCCCGGCAGCACGAAATCGATGGTAATGGCACTGCCGCAATCCACGGCGCAGCAGCCCCCAGCCAGCTGGTAGCCGGCCAGCACGCCCATCCAGCGATCCACACCCAGACGATGGGGCTCCTCGTAGCCGTTCACCACACCCAAGGCTTCGGGCACCGAGCGCGCCACGTACACGCTACGCACACGGCTCTGCAGCAACGTCACCGTCTGCTCCAGCACCGCCTGACGCGCAACGCTCGAGATACGCACCGCCTCGACGACGTCCAGATCGGGAATATCGGAGCCAGGCTTCCACTCCTCACGGGTCCAGACGGCTCCCCGTGAGCGAATCTCGCTGCTGTCGGCATCCTTCAGCCGCCACTTGGAAAGCGTATTGCCGATGTCCAGGTCTAGGATCATGTACGCCCACGCACGCTGATCTCACCTCCTCCCAGGCGCTCACGCCCACGCTCATGGCAAACCCAGAGATTGCCGGAGGCATCGACGCTTTCGGCCGTTGCCATGAACCGCTGCTGCCCTCTCTGCACCTCGACCTGACAGCCCTGAAAGGCATGCCTCGCGTTCCACTCCTTCTGCCAGGCAGCAAAGCCGCTCACCTCATACCCGGCGAGCAGCGGCATGAGCTCATCCAGCAGCTCGGCGGCCAGTTGATTGCGCGATAGCGACGAGGCCTGGTCGTGCACCGCCGCCACCCTCTGCTCGATCTTCTCGCGAAAGCTTGCCGGAAGGTCGAAGTTGATGCCCATGCCCACCACGACCTCGCATGGCCCTGCAGCATCACCGCTGATCTCCACCAGAATGCCCGCCAGCTTCCCCAGGTGGCCATCTGCATCCTCGAGCAGCACATCGTTCGGCCACTTGAGCCTGGAAGATACACCGTGGCGCTCCAGCACGCGAGACAGTGCAACCCCTACCGCCAGGCTCAGCCCCTCCAGGGCCACCACGCCGGTTTCGAAGCGCCATCCGACCGACAGCATGAGCGCACGCCCCCAGGGCGTCGTCCAGACCCGGCCACGCCGGCCGCGGCCCGCGCTCTGCTGTTCCACCAGGCAAACCTCGCCATGACCGGCACCTTGAGCGAAGCGCTGGCGAATGAACTCGTTGCTCGAGGGCAGCGTCTCCTCGACGAAAAGCCGAGCCAAGTGCTGGCGCCCCTTGCGCGACAAACCCGCGACGATCCGCGAGCCGTCCAACAACTCCAGAGGCATGGAAAGGCGGTACCCTTGCCCCTTGACCGCCTCGAGGGGAATATCCATTGCTTCGAGCTTCTTGAGTTGCTTCCACACCGCGGTGCGCGATACACCCAGCCGCTCCCCCAACTGCTCGCCGGAGTGGAACTCGCCGTCACTCAGCAGCCGGATGAGATCACCGATGGTCATGCTCTATTGCCCTGGTCGGGGAAAAAGTCATTCTAGCGAACTGCCGCTGCTGCGGAAACGCATTGATCGGATAAAGAAAAACCCCGAGCACTTGCGTACTCGGGGTTTTGGCTAGATGAGGGACCTGAAACGGCGAAACCCAGCCTCTCTCGAAGCTGGGTTTCTGAAGAAGTGCCTGACGACCCGGGCGGCGCTCCGCTACTCTCCGTGGGAGGCCCCCAAACGGCGAAACCCCGACCAGTTGGCCGGGGTTTCTGAAGAAGTGCCTGACGATGACCTACTCTCGCATGGGGAGGCCCCACACTACCATCGGCGCTGAGCGGTTTCACTGCTGAGTTCGGCATGGGGTCAGGTGGTTCCCACTCGCTATGGTCGTCAGGCGAAAACGGTTGGAATCATGCTGACGCGATCGTCTCGACCCGGCTCTCGCTCAGGCGCGTATCCGTCAATGTCGTGCGCAATGCGCAAACCCCTTGGGGTTATATGGTCAAGCCTCACGGGCCATTAGTATCGGTTAGCTCAACGCCTTGCAGCGCTTCCACACCCGACCTATCAACCAGCTGGTCTCGCTGGG
>NZ_FNVC01000012.1:0-134617 GCF_900108215.1 Billgrantia desiderata
CTTCGGGGCCAGCCTACGGCTGTTTGTCGCTTCGCTCGGTACTGTGCTCCGTGCGCCTTGCGACCCACAGGGATGTGGGAAGTGCGTTGGTTCGTAGGGAACGAACCTAGCCGCTTCATCCCGCTCGTCGATTTGTTCAGCGCTTCCCTAAAATACCCAAGCCCATACGACGACGCCCGCCATCGACCGATGGCGGGCGTCGTCGTGTCTGGGTGGTGCTCGTTTACTGCACTTCGGCGCGCTCGATGATCACGGCCTCGCGCGGCACGTCCTGGAACGGGCCGCGGCTGCCGGTGGGCACGCGCTTGATCGAATCGACCACGTCCATGCCTTCCACCACGCGGCCGAACACCGCATAGCCCCAGGCCTGGCCGGAGTGGGTGCCCTGGTGGTTGAGGAAGGCGTTGTCGCTGACGTTGATGAAGAACTGCGCGGTGGCGGAGTGCGGGTCGCCGGTGCGGGCCATGGCCAGGGTGCCGCGCTCGTTGCGCAGGCCGTTGTCGGCCTCGTTGACGATCGGGTCGCGGGTCGCCTTCTGGCGGAAGTCCTGGTCGAAGCCGCCGCCCTGGATCATGAAGCCATCGATCACGCGATGGAACAGGGTGCCGTCATAGTGACCATCCTGCACGTAGGTGAGGAAGTTCTCGACGCTCTCGGGGGCCTGGTCCTTGAACAGCTCGATGCCGATGGGGCCGTGGTTGGTGTGCAGCACGACGTCGGCCGCCTGGGCGTGGGCGGCGGCCAGCGGCAGGCTGGCGGCGGCGAGCAGGGTGATCAGAGTTCGCTTCAGCACGGTAGCTCCTGTTGTTCGTGATGAGTGTTTGAGATGAGTGTTTGCGGTGAGTGTGAGGCGGGGAAAAACGCTGTGCCTAGCTTACGTCCAGACGTGTCCGCTGTCAGGCTTTCGTCGCCCGAAGTAGGGCGCGACATCCGGCCGCGCCCGTTTGTTTGACATGGATCACAACCCCACCGTGAAAAGAAGTATTGTGTATGGATATTTAACGCCATTGGTCGGACCATTCCTTTCATGCCGGCCGGGGCGCATCCGCTTGCAGCTTCTCATCGTCCGCCTCGGCCACCCTAGTCGTCAGTGACCGGTCGCCGCGCTTCTCTTCGGCACCGGGGAAAGCGGGAGGTACCGGCCCATGGTGGCGGAACTCGGAAATTTTGCCCTTATCCTGGCGCTGTGCCTGGCGCTGGCTCAGAGCGTGCTGCCGCTGGTGGGCGCCCAGCTCGGTAACGCCCGGCTGATGCGCACCGGGCGCTTCCTGGCCACCGGCCAGTTCGTCTTCCTCTCGCTTTCGCTGGCGGTGCTCACCTGGGCCTTCGTGGTCGACGACTTCACGGTGCGCTATGTGGCCAGTCACTCCAGCCTCACCCAGCCGCTGATCTACAAGGTCACCGCGGTATGGGGCGGTCACGAGGGCTCGCTGCTGCTGTGGGTCTTCACCCTGGGCGCCTGGGGTGCCGCCGTGGCCTACTTCAGCCAGTCGCTGCCCCGGGAGATGCTGGCGCGGGTATTGGCGGTGCTGGGCATGGTCTGTGTCGGCTTCATCGCCTTCACGATCTTCACTTCCAATCCTTTCGAGCGCATCGTACCGGGTCCCATGAATGGACGCGGCATGAACCCGCTGCTGCAGGATCCGGGCATGATCCTGCATCCGCCGCTGCTCTACATGGGCTACGTGGGCATGGCGGTGGTCTTCGCCTTCGCCATGGCGGCCCTGCTCGGCGGTCGCCTCGATGCCGCCTGGGCGCGCTGGTCGCGACCCTGGACCACGGTGGCCTGGGTGTTCCTGACGCTGGGCATCGCGGTGGGCTCCTGGTGGGCCTACTACGAGCTGGGCTGGGGCGGCTGGTGGTTCTGGGATCCGGTGGAGAACGCCTCCTTCCTGCCCTGGCTCACCGCCACGGCGCTGATCCACTCCCTGGCGGTGACCGAGAAGCGCGGTGGCTTCAAGGTCTGGACCCTGATGCTGGCGATCATCACCTTCGCCCTGACGATACTCGGCGCCTTCATCGTGCGCTCGGGAGTCATCACCTCGGTGCACGCCTTCGCCACCGACCCGGAGCGCGGTGTGTTCATTCTGGGCATGCTCACCCTCACCCTGCTCGGCTCGCTGACCGTCTATGCCTGGCGGGCGCCCAGGGTGGGCCTTGGCGGCGCCTTCGCCTGGTACTCCCGCGAATCCCTGCTGCTGGCCAACAACGTGCTGCTGACGGTGGCCTGCACCGCGGTCTTCATCGGCACCCTCTATCCGCTGGCGCTGGATGCCTTCGGCCTGGGCAAGATTTCGGTGGGCTCGCCCTACTTCGATGCGGTATTCGCGCCGGTGATGCTGCCGCTGCTGCTGCTGGTGGGGCTCGGCCCCTCGGTGATGTGGAAGCAGGCCAGTCCCGGCGAGACCTTCCGCCAGCTGCGCTGGGTGCTGGCGGTCAGCGTGGTGGCCGGCGGGCTGTGGCCGCTGACCGTGGGCGCCTGGCGCCCGATGACGGCGCTGTCGCTGATGCTGGCCACCTGGATCGTGCTCACTGCGCTGCTGGACATGCACAAGCGCATGGGCTCGGCGCGCCAGCCTCTGGCCGCGCGGCTGCGCAAGGTCATGCGGCCGAGCTTCCTGGGCATGCACCTGGCCCATGTCGGCCTAGCGCTGATCGTGGTGGCCATCGCCATGGTCAACACCTACGAGGTCGAGCGTGACGTGCGCCTGCAGCCGGGGCAGAGCGCGTCGGCGGCGGGCTTCGACTTCACCCTGCTGCGCATGGAAACCGTGCGCGGCCCCAACTGGGATGCGGACCAGGCCGTGGTCGAGGTGCAGCGTAACGGCCGGCTGGTGGCCACGCTGCTGCCCCAGCGCCGCTATTACGACACTCACGCCGAGATGCCCATGAATCAGGCCTCGCTGCATCGGGCGCCGACCCGTGACGTCTACGTCTCGCTGGGCGAGCGGCTGGTGGGCGATGCCTGGAGCTTCCGGCTCTACTACAAGCCCTACATGTTCTGGATGTGGTCCGGCGCCATTCTGCTCTCGCTCGGCGGCCTGCTGGCGGCCTGCGACAAGCGCTATCGCCTGACCAGAAACCGCGTGGTCAGGCCGCAGCGGCGGCCGGAAGCGGCCACTGCACGACCGCAGGAGGTGGCCGGCTGATGAAACAACGCTTGCTACTGCCCCTGCTCGCCACGCTGGCTCTGCTCGGCCTGCTGTTCGTCGGCCTGGGCATGAACTCCCGCGACCTGCCCTCGCCGCTGGTAGGCAAACCGGCGCCGGCCTTCGCTCTCGAAGCGCTGGAAGACGCCGAGCGCCTGATCACCGAGCAGGACTTCATCGGCGAGGTGGCGCTGGTCAACGTCTGGGCCACCTGGTGCAGCACCTGCCGCTCCGAGAAGCCGCTGCTGATGGAGCTGGCTGCCGGAGGCATTCCCATTCACGCCTTCAACTACCGCGACGAGCGGGATGCGGCGCTGCGCTATCTCGGCGTCAGCGGCAATCCCTACCGCACCATTGCCTATGACCCCCGCGGCGATGCCGGCATCGACTGGGGCGTCTACGCCACGCCGGAAACCTACGTGCTCGATGCCGAAGGGGTGATTCGCTACAAGCGCATCGGTCCGCTCTCCCGGCAGCTGCTGCTCGATGAGGTGCTGCCGCTGGTCGAGAAGCTGAGAGCGGAGCAACTGAGAGCGGAGAAGCTGCGCGAGGCGAGGGGGGTGGCGCAATCATGAAGCGATCCCTGTTCCTGAGCCTGCTGGGCCTGCCGCTGTGGCTGGCGGCGGGGCTAGCCATGGCGCTGGCCATCGGCCAGCCGGTCGAATTCGACAACGAGGCCCAGAAGCGCCAGTACGACACCCTGGTGCGCGAGCTGCGCTGCACGGTGTGCCAGAGCGAGACCATTCACGAATCCAACGCCGAGCTGGCCGCCGACATGCGCCGGCGGGTCTACGACATGACCCTGGCCGGCCACGACGCCGATGCCATCATCGAGTTCATGGTGCAGCGCTATGGCGATTACGTGCGCTACCGGCCGCCGCTGCAGGCCAACACCTGGCTGCTGTGGGCGAGCCCCTTCCTGCTCATGTTCGGTGGCGCTCTGGTGTGGTGGCGCATCGTCGTCGGGCGGCGAGGCATGGCCGAGCGCCCCGATTTCACCGAGCAGGAGCGCGCCGTGCTCGAACGGCTGCGCCACGACGCCTGACCCCGGAGGACGTGATGAACGGACTGTTTCTACTCTTTGCCCTGCTGCTCTGCGTCCTGGCGCTGGCGTTCGTGCTCTACCCGCTGCTGCGCGAGCCACGACGAGAGACGCTGCCGTCGCGCCGGGCGATCAATGCCAGCGTGCATCGCGACCGGGTTCGCGAGCTGGATCAGGACCTGGCCGCGGGCACCCTGACCCAGGCCCAGTACGCCACGGCCGTGGCCGATCTGGAGCGTGAGCTGCTCGACAGCGGTGCCATCGAGCCCGACGAAACACCCGCGGACGCAGGACGCGGTGGGGCGCGTGCGGTGGGCGCTGCCGCCATCGTCAGCATTGCCGTGCTGCCGTTCATGGCGATCGGCATCTACCTGGCGGTGGGGCATGCCGAAGAGGTGTTCGCCACTCAGCGGCCTGCCGGAGAGATGGCGGTTGCCGAGCCGACCGCAGCCACCGAGGCCGAGCTGCGAAGACAGTTCCAGCTGATGGCGCAGCAGCTCCAGGGCCGCCTGGCCCAGGCGCCGGAAGATGTCGAGAGCTGGGTGCTGCTGGGCCGCACTCTGGTATTCCTCGACGACCTGGACGCCGCCGAACGCGCCTTCCGCGAGGCCATGGCCCACGGCGGCGACCGCGACCCCGACCTGCTCACGCGCTATGCCGACGTCATGGCCGAGCGTCAGGGCAGCCTGGCTGGCGAGCCTCTGCAGCTGATCGAGCAGGCCCTGGAGATCGACCCCCATCATGCCCAGGGGCTGTGGCTGGCCGGGTCGTGGGCCTACCTGGAAGGCGAAATGGCGAGCGCCCGCGGCTACTGGGAGCGGCTGCTCGGCCGGCTGCCGCCGGACTCGCCGGAAGCCGAGGTGATACGCGGCAACCTGGCCCAGGTGGCGCAGGCCACCACGGAAGGCTGAACCGGAGTTGCCATGATGAAGGAGAAACCGATGAAATCGCCGCTGAGTCGTGAGGCCCTGCAGGCCGTCAGGCAGGTACCGCTGTTCTCGGGGCTCGAGGACGAGACCCTGGCGCTGCTCACCGACGGCGCCCTGGAGCGCAGCTATCGCCGCGGCACCCTGCTGTTCAGCGCCGGCGAGCCGGCGGACCGCTTCTACGTGGTGCTGAGCGGCTGGGTGAAGCTGTTCCGCGAGAGCCCCGACGGCAACGAGTGCATGGTGGGGCTGTTCACCCGCGGCGAGTCCTTTGCCGAGGCGGCGATGTTCGACCGCCTGGGGTTCCCGGTCAACGCCGCCGTCGCCGAGGACGCCCGGCTGCTGGTGTTCACCGCCGATCACTTCCTGACCACGCTGGAGCGCAACCACGGCCTGACGCTCAACCTGCTGGCCAACCTGACGGGCATGCTGCGCTATCTGGTGCGGCAGCTCGACCAGTTGACCAACCAGCCGACCTACCAGCGCCTGGCGGCCTTCATCGTCTCCCTGTGTCCCTGCGAGACCAACCGGGCCACCGTCTGCCTGCCCTGCGACAAGCTGCTCATCGCCGGCCGGCTGGGCATGAAGCCGGAGAGCTTCTCGCGGGCCATGGCCCGGCTCAAGGAGGTCGGGGTGAGCTGCGAGCGCAACTGCGTGCACGTCGAGGACATCGCCGCCCTGCGGCGCTTCGCCAACACCGACGAAGAGGAACCGCTCTCACCGTTGCCCTGTGCCGCCCTGGATGCCCCCCGGGCGGCTGCGATGCGCCCCTGTCGCTGACGCACCCACCCTTCTACACGGCCCGCACAGCGGGCCGTTGCATGTCTGGCGGAGGTTATTTCGTCTCTCTTCTGACATAAGTCAACTCCAGAATGCATCAATTGACAGTGGTCAAGTGAGCCAAAAGTCAAAGCTGCTACTAATGGCGGCAGGTGGGGGGTGGCTGAAGCGCATGGTCGCCGAGCGTAGAGAAGAAAAGGTCATGCCGGACACCCGCCAGCCACTACCCGAAGGGGAAAACCAAGCGAGGCACGATATGCACAAGAGAGCATTGACCAAGGGGATCTTTGCCCTGAGCTTTCCATTGGCCGCGATGATGGGTACCGCCCAGGCCGCGGCCCCGGAAATGACGGCCGAGGAAATGGAGCGCGCCAGCGCCATCTACTTCCAGCGCTGCGCCGGCTGTCACGGCACCCTGCGTAAGGGCGCCACCGGCCCCAACCTGCTGCCGCAAAATACTCAGGAGATGGGGCAGCGCCGCCTGGAGAGCATCATCGCGCTGGGTACTGAAGGCGGCATGAACAACTTCGACGGCATCCTGGACGAAGAGGAGATCACCCTGATCTCCAAGTACATCCAGCAGACCCCGGAAGAGCCGCCGGAGATGTCGCTGGCCGACATCCGCGAGACCTGGCGCATCCTGGTGCCTCAGGAAGAGTGGCCGGACTCGCCCCAGCACGACCGCAACTGGGAAAACTTCATGGTCACCATCCTGCGTGACCGTGGCGCCATGGGCATCATCGACGGCGACACCAAGGAGCTGATCACCGAGGCCGAGACCGGCTATGCCGTGCACGTGGCCAAGTCGAGCTCCGACGGCCGCTTCTGGTACGTCCAGGGCCGTGACGGCCGTCTGACCAAGATCGACCTGTGGATGGATCCGCCTCAGGCGACCGCCGAGGTGTTCATCGGCATCGACGCCCGCGACGTGGCGGTGTCCCATTACGGCGAGTGGGCGGACAAGTACGTCATCGGCGGCGGCTACTGGCCCCCGCACTTCGTGATCGCCGACGCCGACACCATGGAGCCGCTCAAGGTCGTCTCCACCCGCGGCTACGACACCGAGGGCAACTACGTCCACGAAGCCCGCGTGGCGGCGCTCTACGATACGCCTCATGCGCCCTCCTTCCTGGTCAACGTCAAGGAGACCGGGCAGGTCTGGCAGGTCGACTACAGCGATATCGACAACCTGCGCATCGACCACATCGCGTCTGCCGAGTATCTGCACGACGGCTTCTTCGACTCCACCGGTCGCTACTTCATGATCGCGGCGAACTTCAGCCACAAGATGGCCTTCGTCGATACCGTGGAGCGCAAGCTCGTCGGCCTGCTCAACACCGGCCAGATCCCGCACCCGGGTCCGGGTGCCAACTGGATCGACCCGGAGTGTGGTCCGGTGGCCGGTACCACCCACCTGGGTGAGGGCCTGGTGACCTTCTGGGGCACCGATCCCGAGGGCCATCCGGAGCATGCCTGGGAGATCTGCGGCACCGTCGAGACCGACGGCCCGGGTCTCTTCCTGCGTAGCCACCCGAACTCTCCGCACGTCTGGATCGATCAGGCCATGCACCCGGAGGCCGACGTCAACCAGTGGGTCATGGTCATGAACAAGGAGACCCGCGAGCTGACCCCGATCCACGTTGCCGACCGTCCCGCCGAGCATGATGCGGTGGCCGTGCACATGGAGTACGACCAGTCCGGCACCGAGGTGTGGGTCTCCATCTGGGCCCGCGGCCGTGGCCACCAGGACGATGGCGCCATCGTGGTCTTCGACGACGCGACCCTCGAGGTCAAGGAAGTCATCGAGAACCTGAACACGCCGACCGGCAAGTTCAACGTCTACAACCGTCTGAAGAAGTACGAGCGCGGCTAAGTCCGCCGGCCGGAGCGCCCCGCGGCGCTCCGGCTTCTTCTTCAGTCGCTTCGCGCGAAGCGCCTGCAGAAGAAGCCGACAGCCCAGGCACCACCGGGAGGCAGGCATAAGCAACAAGCACGACTCGTGGCACGACATTTTGGGGAGAGCGAGATCATGGGGGAGCGTCTACGAAACTGGCGCAGGATCACCATCATGGGGGCATCGTTGGGTGCCGCCGTGGTGTTCTTTGTTGCCGGCATCCTGTTCTGGGGCGGTTTCAACACCGTGATGGAAGCCACCAACAGCATGAAGTTCTGCAGCACGGCGTGCCACGAGATGAGCTGGGTGCATGAGGAGTACCTGGACCGGCCCCACTACCAGAACGCCACCGGGGTCGGGGCCACCTGCTCGGATTGTCACGTGCCGGACTCCTGGGGACCGAAGATGGTGCGCAAGATCGAGGCCAGCCGCGAGGTGTGGCACTGGATGCTGGGCACCATCAATACCAAGGAGAAGTTCGAAGGCAAGCGGCTGCAGCTGGCCGAGAATGTGTGGCGCTCCATGCTGCGCACCGACTCGCGTGAGTGCCGCAACTGCCACGACTGGTCGGCCATGGACCTCGAACAGCAGGCGCCGCGCGCCGCCCGCGAGCATGCGCGCGCCTTCGAGCAGGGCCAGACCTGCATCGAATGCCACCAGGGTATCGCCCATGAGCTTCCCGAAGACTGGGACGAGTCCCCGGTGTGGGCCTATCGCTTCGAGCATGACGAGCCCGTCACCGATCTGCCGGAGCGCGGCGAGCCGGCCATGCCGCTGGAAGCCGAGGATCTGGGCGAGGCCGTGGCGGCCGAGGGCGACATCGCCTCGACGCTGGACTGGTCCGACGTACCGGCGCTGGACGTGACCCTGTTCCTGCCCGGCCAGGCGTCCATCGAGTGGATTCAGGACGGAAGTGCCCACGGCGGCGGTCGTGCCTTCAGCTTCGGCGACCGCTGCGTGTGGTGCCATGCCGGCGAAGAGGCGCAGATCGGTGCGCTGGCCACCAGCGCCGAGAAGATCGAGACCTATGATCTCGGCGACAAGCGCGGCCACATCCCGATGACCGTGCAGGCCTCCTTCGATGACGACTACCTGTTCATGCGCTTCCAGTGGGAAGCCGGCGAGCACGCGCCGCTGCCCTTCGTCGACGGCGGCCGCATGGACCCGGACAACCCCATGAAGCTCACCGTCAGCTTCGCCGACGAGCGGGTGGACATGGCCGACCGTGGCGGCTGCTGGGCCAGCTGTCACCACGACTCCACCTACATGCCCGATGCCCCGGAAGCGGAAGCGCTGGCCCAGAGCGAGCTGGCCGAACGCCTCGACATGATGAACGGCGTGACCAAGTACCTGAGCGAGAGCCGCAGCGAGATCGAGATTCGCGGTCGCCGCGGAGCGCCTCGCGGGGGCTGGGACAAGCTCAAGGACGAGGCCGAGATCGCCGAACTGCTGGGTGGTGGCGTCTATCTCGATATCGCGCGCTACAAGAGCGGTGCCGAGCTCACCGAGAGTGGCTACATCCTCGAGCAGCGGCATCTCTCCGAGAGCGAGGCGGTGGTCATGACGGCGACGGAGGAGAATGGCGTATGGACCGCCTACCTGACCCGGGCGCTGCGCACCGGGGTAGAGGGCGACAAGCCGCTCGCCACCGACCGCAAGTACAGCTTCAACGTGGCGCTGCACGACGACTATGCCGCCTCCCGCTTCCACCACGTCTCCTGGCAGTACGGCCTGGCCTTCGACGCCGAGATACCCGGCGACTTCGAAGAGGACATGGTGGAGATCAACGCCACGCGTATCGCACGGTGATGCGAAGGAGGAAGGCGCAATGAAAATGCACGAGCGGCTTCTGACCACCCTGGGCCTGCTGGCCGCCCTGCTGATCGGCGGGGCGGCCCAGGCCGACGAGAACGAGCAGGCCACGAGCGCAGCCGAAGTAGCTATCGTCGAGGTCGAAATGGTCAGCAACCGCTTCCAGCCCGAAGCGCTGGAAGTGACCGTCGGCACCACGGTGCGCTGGGTCAACGCCGAGCGCCGCTCCAACCACGACATCTATTTCCCCGACGAAGAGATCGCCTCCGGGCGCCTCTTCCCCGAGGAGAGCTGGGAGCGGACCTTCGATGAAGAGGGCACCTACGAGTACTACTGCCAGCCGCATCACAACCGCGGCATGGTCGGCGTGATTCGCGTCGTGGCTGCCGAGCTAGACAACTGATGATGGGCGTTTCGGCCCAAGAGGAGTTCGCATGGCAATGATCACTCGACCCGCAGCGCTGTTCGGCGGGCTGCTCACGGCGCTGACGCTGACCGTCGCCGGTGCCGCGGCGGAAGAGATCACGGGCTATCGTAGCGCCGAGTTCGGCATGACCTCGCAAGAGGTGCTGGCGCGGCTCGAGAGCGACGAGGTCGCCAACATCGAGCGGCACCAGACCGAGGATGACGACCTGCTCATCGACGTCGAGCGGCAGGCGGAGGGCGAGCCGGTGACCGATCTGCGCTACGTCTTCCCGGCCGGCAGCGACCGGCTGGCCCTGGTGGTGGCCTTTCACCCCAACGTGGCGGATCACGCGGTGGTCAAGGAGCAGCTGATCTCGCAGCACGGCCAGCCCTGGGGAGAGGAGATGACCGAGTGGTGGTTCGAGCAGCTCAAGGGTGACATGCCGGAAGAGCCCAACGGCCTGACGATCTGGGGCGGGGGCGAGAGCGCACACAATGAGCGGGGGCGGTTGGTCCGGCTGTGGCGCTTCGACGACTATCTGTCGGTGGAGTATCTGGATACCCGGCTGCTGCGGTGAGATGAGCCGGCAAAGGTAAGCCGCTGCCCGCGGGCGGCGGCTGTCGTGTCAGGCAGTTTTCAGGCAGAGCCTAGATGAGGCCCAGGAAGGGCACTAAAGTCAGCGCCAATATCGCCGCCACGGCGCACACCACCAGCAGCATCTGCAGGGGGTGATGGCGCAAGCGCTGCCACAGCGTGGGCGCCTGGCCGCGCTCGACCCGCTCGGCATGTTCCTGCTGCACCCGCTCCTGCCGCTCGGCCTGGTAGCGGGCGAGCACTTTCCGCGCCGCTTCCAGCTGGGTGTCGTCGCGCAGCCAGATGGCATCGACCCCCAGGCGCCAGAAGCCGGCGTGGGTCTCGTAGGTGTCGAAGCCGTGTTCGTCGAGCAGCCGGCGTACCTCCCAGGCTTCCTCCTCGGAGACGTTGGCCAGCCGGAACAGCAGCGTCGCCATCAGCCGGCCGCCTCGCACAGCCGCTCGGCGCGGGCGATGGCGTCGCCGGCGCCGGCCAGATCGAAGCTCATGAACCAGTAGTTCTCGTCGCCGCGGTCGAAGCGCAGCCGCAGGGTTTCGCCCTCGCGCATCTCGTCGATCAGCAGGTCCAGCTCGTCGAGATAGAAGTTGACGTAGAAGCCGCGGTCGCCGCGCTGGGTGATGAACTCCGCGGCACCGCTGTGGATGGTGGCGTAGTCGACCCGCAGGTCGCCGGGCACCAGGTTGGCCACGCGGCTCTCCGACTGGAGCTCCTCGAGTTCGACGCGCACTTCCAGCCACGGCAGGTCGCACACGCCGGGAGTGTAGTTCACGCTGAGGATGGAGTCGCTGTAGCTGTGCTGCTCCAGGGCGCGGAAGTGGCGCTCCTCGCCCAGCGACAGGACCACCGAGTGCCAGTGGCCGTGGGCTTCGACGTCGCTCACGTTGTAGTTGGTGGCCAGCGCCACGTTGGCAAAGGGAAAGGCCGCCAGCAGGGCCGTAGGCACCAGGCCGGCGAGCAGCCGCCGGGCGGCGCGTGGCCGAAGGGATCGGGTCATGTTCGTGTTCCTGATCGACAGGCCTGGGATGGTAGCACTCGCAGCGCGCCGCGCCGACCCCGTCAGGTCTCGGTTGCGGCAAGGAGTGGCCTCACGGTGCGCTTGCGTCGGCGTTGGTGTCCTCGGCGCGCGGTTCCAGCTGTGGCTGGGGTTCAAACTGTGAATAGTAGGCCGCCAGGTCGGCAATGTCCTGATCGCTGAGGCCGCGGGTCATGCTGGCCATGAGGTGGCCGCGCTCGCCGGCCCGCAGCGCCTGCATACCGGCGATGAAACGCGCTTCGCCCATGCCGGCGATGCTCGGGTAGCGGGAGGTCACGCTGCGCCCCTGATGACCGTGGCAACTGGTGCACAGCTTGGCCATGTCGGCGCCGCGCTGCGCGTCGCCGACCAGCGGTGGGGAGGTGGCATCGCCGGACCAGGCGGCCTGGCTCAGCGATATCAGCAGGGTGGCGATGGCAAGCGAGGTGAGCTTCATGACCATGGGCTGGCCCCCCTGCAGTGGGTGCGTATCAGTGGCCGTGCATGGCGCCACCATGACCGGCGTGGTCGTTCACTTCGTTGCCATGGCCTGCGTGACCGGGCATGCCGCCGTTGTGCTGCATGCTGGCATCCGCCCGCGCGAGCTCGGTCAGCAGCTCCAGGTCGATATCGCCGAAGGCCAACACCTTGCCGCCGTGGGTCTCGCTGAAGGCCTCGGCATGATGGCGCTCCCTGAAGGATGCCAGTGTATGGCCCATGGCGCCGCGCTGGTCGTGGCCCGCCACGTACCAGGCTTCGCTGGCCAGAATGAAGGCATCGTCGGCCGGCCGGCTCCAGGGGGTCACGGCCACGTCGTGGACCCAGGCATGGCTCAGCCGATTCTCGTTCTCGGGCTGCAGCAGGAAAGCGAACATGTCGGTGGTGGAGCAGAACTTGCGTACCGCATCGTCGCGATTCAGGTAGGCCTGGCCCTTGGGCCCGGGCAGCTCACCGATCAGCATGCCGCAGACGTGGCAGCTGTCGCCATCGGTGATCGGCTGGGCTGCGGCAAGGGGCTTGTCTTCGCTGCCGCTGCAGCCGGCCAGCAACACGGCGAGGGTCAGGGCGGCGAGGGTGGTGTGTGTCATGGTCGTTCTCCGAAGGCTATGTCTGAAAACTGCCTGCGCTTGGCCATACGGCGTTAAAAATCAGCTCAAAGTACTCATTTACACCTCGTAAACTCCGTCTTTTCGCTGATTTTTGCCTTGTCTGACCTTCGCTCGACGACTTTTCAGACACAGCCTAGTCATGGGTCAGGCGGAATGGTGGCGAAAGCGCAGGATGGCCAGTCCCAGCGGAGCCACGATCCAGCCGACCAGGATCAGCAGCAGCCAGCCAGCATGGAAGGCGGTGTTCTGGGCAATGGCGGTCACCCCGGTATAGGCCTGGGCGGATTCGAAGCCGACCATGTTGATCAGACGGAAGCCGTCGGTGGGGTTGAGCAGCAGCAGCCACGGCAGCCAGTCGCCGCCGCTCTGCACGCTCACCAGCAGCGCCAGCAGGCCGAGATCGAACACCAGCACGAACAGGAACCACACGCCCAGCGCCAGCCCGGCGGCGCGCGCCTTCTCGGTGACCCACACGCTGATCAGGTAGGCGAAGGCGATGAACACCCAGCCCAGCAGCACGCTGCTGAGGATCAACAGGCCGAGGCTGGCGATAAGATCGCCGAGCGCCACGCCGTCGGCGGCGAAGGCGATCACCACCCCGGCAATGCCGAAGCCCAGCGCCGTGGCGGCGCCCAGGATCAGCCCGTGACCGAGGAACTTGCCCAGCAGCAGCGAGGTGCGGCTGAGCGGATAAGTCAGCAGCAGCAGCAGGGTGCCGGATTCCTGCTCGCCGACCACCGCGTCGTAGGCCAGCAGCAGGGCGATCAGCGGGATCAGGAACACCGCCAGGGTCGACAGGCTGACCACGGTGGTGGCCAGCGACGTGAAGCCCATGCCGCCGCTGGCGGCGGCGCCGAACCAGGCGATGCCGACGGCGAGTGCGGCCAGGATCAGCGCGATGGCCAGCACCCAGCGATTGCGCAGGCCGTCCTGGAACTCCTTGCGGGCGACGATAAAGGTGGTGTTCATGGCGTGCCTCGCTGATCGGAGGTGGACGAAGCCGCGGCGACGGGCGCCGAGAAGTGAGCGTACAAGTGCTCCAGCGTCGGCGGCAGCACGTCGATGTCCTCGACCCCCGGCGTGCCGGTCAGCCGGCGCAAGGCGCTCATCTTGGCCGAGGGGTGCACGCCGAGTTCCAGCGCCGAGCCGTTGAGATAGCGCGGGGCGATGCGCGTATCGTCCCAGCCGGCGGACCAGTCGATCCCCGGCCAGCGGCCCTTGGCGCGAATGGTCAGCGGCAGCGAGGCTTCACGACGCAGCTCCTCGAGGCTGCCCAGCGCCAGGCGCCGGCCGGCGCCGAGGATCAGCGCGCGGTCGATGTAGGGCTCCACCCCCGGCAGCACGTGGGAGGAAAGCAGCACGGTGCAGCCGCGCTCGCGCAGCTCGCGCACGGTTTCGTAGAAGTCGCGGGTGGCGGCGGGGTCGAGCCCGGTGGTGGGCTCGTCGAGCAGCAACAGGCGTGGCTCGCCGAGCAGCGCCTGGGCCAGCCCGAGACGCTGACGCATGCCCTTGGAGTAGGTCTTGACCCGACGCTTGGCCGCGTGGTCAAGGCCGACCTTTTCGAGCAGCACGTCGACCTGGCGACGATCGATCCGCTTGAGCCGGGCGAAGTAATCGAGCACTTCACGACCGCTGAGCTGCTCGTAGAAGCTGACGTTCTCCGGCAGATAGCCCAGATGGCGGCGCAGGATTTCGGCATGCGCGCCGTCGGGGGCGCCGCCGAGCACCTCGAGCGTGCCGGCGCTGGGCGAGATCAGGCCCAGGATCAGCTTCATGGTGGTGGTCTTGCCGGCGCCGTTGTGGCCCAGCAGGGCCAGCACCTCGCCCTCCTGGACGGTGAGATCGAGGCTGTCGAGGCGGGTGAGCTCGCCATGGCGCTTGGTCAGCCCGTGGCATTCGATGACCGGATTCATGAGTGGGCCTCTCCAGAGTCGGGGGCTTGCATCAGCGGCGCGCTGTCACGCACGCCCTGGGCGCGGAAGATCGGGAACTGGCGCTGCACCCAGCGCAGGGCCACCACCGCGGGACTGTGCAGCAGCAGGCGCGCCTCGGGGTGGCGCCACAGCAGGCGGTCCACGGCGTCGTTGGGCTCGTAGGGGGTATCGCCGACGCCGTCGCCGTCGAGGTCCCAGCCCAGGTAGTCGCTCCAGTAGTTGCCGCGGCCGTCGCGGGACCACTCCTGGCTGCGCGTGGCCACGTACATCACCTGCTGACGGTTGTTGATGAAGGCGTTGTCGTAGAGCCGGTTGTTCTCCGAGCCGGCGGTGAGATGAATGCCCAGCTCGCTGTCGGCCAGGCGATTGCCGCGAATCTCGTTGCTCTGGGAGTTGTAGATGAACAGCGCCTTGCCTTCGGCGCCCAGGGTCACGCCGTGCTCGCTGCCGCCGGGGCCGTGCCAGGCGGTGATGCCGCGGATGTCGTTGTCGGCGATGGTGCTGTAGTTGACGTAGTTCATCAGGATGCCGTAGTTCATGTCGCGCTCGGAGCGGTTGTTCACCACCTGCAGGTCGCGGGACATCATCAGCGCATAGCCGGCGCGGGTGCCGCTGGTATGGTTGCCCACGATCTTGCCGCCGTGGGTGAACATGTAATGGATGCCGAAGCGCGAGTCGCGCAGGCGGTTATTGCGAAAGGTCAGGTCGCGACTGGTATCGACGTAGATGGCGTCGCGGCTGTCGCGCACGTCGTTGTCGGCGATGGTACCGCCGGTGATGTTGTAGAGCCGGATGGCGTCGCCACGATCCTGCGAGCGCACGGCGGTATTGCCGGCGATACGATTGCCGATCACGCTGGGCGCTTCCAGGTGCCACAGCCAGAGGCCGAAGGCCACGTTCTCCAGCACGTTGTCCTCGACGTGGATGCGGTGGGCCTCGCGCTCGGCATGAATGCCGGCGTTCATATCGGTCAGGTTGAAGCCAGAGTTGCGCAGGGTCAGGCCCTCGATGTGCACGTCCGGGGAGGTCACGCGAATCACGTCGCCGTTGCCCTCGCCGTCGAGAATGGCGCCGGGCTCGCCGCGCAGGGTCAGCGGCTTGTCGATCAGGATGCTGCCGCTGTACAGCCCTTCGGCGAGGATCAGCTCGCTGCCGGGGGCGGCGGCATCGATATGAAGCTGGAGAGGACCGTCGCCGGGCGCGATGCGCAGCTCGCCGAAGGCGAAGGTCGCCGTCAGCAGTAGGCCGCAGCCACCCAGTAGAGAAAGAAGAAAGTGTCGCACCACGGTCACCTCGAGTAGGACAGTGGCCGGCCCCGCAGGGCCGGCCGGGTTACCACGTCACGCGGGTTCTACGAGCATGCGACCTGACATCTCCATGTGCAGGGCGTGGCAGAACCAGCTGCAGTAGTACCAGTGGACCCCGGGCTTGTCGGCCACGAAGGTCACCGACGAGGTCTGCTGCGGGTGGATCTCGAAGTTTATGCCGTGGTTGACCAGGGCGAAGCCGTGGCTGACGTCTTCGATGGTGTCCATGTTGGTGACCACGATAGTGACTTCGTCGCCCTGCTTCACGCGGAACTCGGTGGTGCCGAAGCTCGGCGCCACGGAGGTCATGTAGACGCGCACCTTGTTGCCGTCGCGGATGACCTTGTTGTCCGTCTCCAGCGTGACGCCATCGGCCCGGGCCATGGCCACGGTCTCGGCGAAGTAGGGATCGTCGCGGGTGTAGACCTGCGACGGATTGAGCTGGTCGGCACGGATCATCAGCGCATCGTGGGGCTCGGCGTAGGTCGGGCCGTCGTGCACCAGCTTCATCTGCTCGCCGGTGATGTCGATCAGCTGATCGTTCTCGGCATGCATCGGGCCTACCGGCAGGAAACGGTCCTTGGAGAACTTGCACAGCGCGGTGAGATACTTGCCGTCGACGTCGCGGCTACAGGCCAGCGAGGCCTTGAGGTGGCCAATGTTGTAGTGCACGTCGATGCGGTCGCGAATGTAGTTCACCTCCTCGCCGTTGTAGGCGCGAATGGCGTCCTCGATGTTCCACTTCACCACCTGGCTGTCGAGGAACAGCGAGGTGTAGGCGTTGCCGCGGTCGTCGTAGGTGGTGTGCAGCGGCCCCAGGCCCACTTCCGGCTCGGCCACCACGACGTTGCGCGGGTCGGACAGGCCGCCGTCGAACCACTCGGCCACGCGGGACCACTCGATCACGGTACAGGTCGGCGACAGCTTGCCGCTGACCACGCAGTACTTGCCTTCCGGCGGCGCGGTGTTGACGCCGTGGGGGCTGCGCGGGGTCGGCACATAGAGGGCGAAGGCGTTACGGCCCTCGTGGGCCTGCTCGCGGGCGTCGACCACCGGTACCGGGGAGTCGCCGATGGTGGTGTAGTTGCCGGCGGCAACGGCCGCTTCGATGGCGGGGACGTCGAAGATCACCGTCCAGTCGCGCTCCGGGCCCATCATTTCCGGCAGGGTCATGCCGCGCGCCGAGTTGTAGCAGGAAGCGGCGACGAAGCGGCCGGTGTAGTCGGTATCGCAGTTGTCCAGGTTACCGTCGACGATCGCCTGCCACTTGAACTCCATGGTCTCGGCATCGATACACGTCATCATGGTCCAGTATTCGGACGGATCGTCCAGGTATTCGCCGTTGTTGTTCAGCGGCACGATCATCTCGCCTGCCGCGAAGACCCGCTCGGTACTCGGCACGCGCTGCAGGGTGAGGCCGTGGATCGACTGCACGTTGGGAATGGTGAGAATCTTGTCGGCACGCATGATGTCCAGACGGATACGCGCTACCCGAGTGTTCAGCTTGTCGTTGATGAAGCACCAGCGGCCGTCGTAGCGGGCGTCGGTGTAGCTCACCTTGGGGTGGTGGGTGTCGCCGTTGAGCGGGGCGTTGGGCCCCAGCACGCGCTTGGACTCGTTGGTGATGCCCCAGCCGGTGGCGCTGTCGACGTTGAATACCGGGATGCGCAGCAGTTCGCGCATGGAGGGCACGCCGAGGATGCGCACCTCACCGGAGTGACCGCCGCTCCAGAAGCCGTAGTATTCGTCCAGCTCACCCGGCTCCACGTGGTGTTCGTTGTTGGTCGCCGCCTCGGCGGGACGACTGCGTACCAGGGCACCGGCGCCG
This sequence comes from Billgrantia desiderata, assembly GCF_900108215.1. Taxonomy (NCBI): domain Bacteria; kingdom Pseudomonadati; phylum Pseudomonadota; class Gammaproteobacteria; order Oceanospirillales; family Halomonadaceae; genus Billgrantia; species Billgrantia desiderata. The sequence goes on from NZ_FNVC01000012.1 coordinate 17,794, forward strand.
AAACCGCCCGCCAGGCTGGCCCCGGCCACACCGGTCACTGCGCTGTTGCGCAGGAAGTGCCGGCGGCTGAGGTCCTTGATGTGGTCGTTCTTGTCGCTCATGGTTCACTCCTCCTGAAGAGTGGGAATGCGCTGCAGTTTGGCCTGGCTGCCCTGCGCAGCATCGGCCGGGAAGGATTCAACGGCACCGCCCTTGGAGGAGGCGCGAGCGGCCTTCTCGAAGCGTTTGCGGCGCTTGACCATCGGCGGACAGCGCCGGTCGTCGTGGTAGGTCACCTGGCAGTCCAGGCAGTAGTGACACTCGTTGGCATTGATGCGGCCGTCGGGATGGATGGCGGCCACTTCGCACTCGTTGGCGCAGATCTGACAGGGGGTGCCGCAGCTGCCGCGATGGCGCTTGAGCCAGTCGAACAGGCGCAGGCGGGCGGGAATCGCGAGCCCCGCGCCCAGCGGGCAGATGTAGCGGCAGTAGGCCTTGTGGGTGAAGGCCGAGACGGCGAGCAGGCCAAGGGCATAGGCCAGGAAGGCCCACTCGCGCTGGAAGCGCATGGTCACGGCGGTCTTGAACGGCTCCACCTCGGCGTAGCGCTCGGCCTGACCCAGCGAGTGCAGCGAGACGGCGAACAGCGCCAGCAGGATGATGTACTTCAGCGCCCACAGCCGCTCGTGCACGGCGAAGGGCAGCTCGAACTGAGGCACCTTGAGCCGGCGCGCAGCCTTGTTGATCAGCTCCTGCATGGCGCCGAAAGGGCACAGCCAGCCGCAGAACACGCCGCGGCCCCACATCAGCAGCGTGACGGCGACGAACGACCAGAGGATGAACATCATCGGGTCGATCAGGAACGACTCCCAGCTGAAGCCGCCCATCAGCGAGTGCACGAAGGTGAGGATGTTGACCACCGAGAGCTGGGCCAGGGAGTACCAGCCGATGAACGTCACGGTGTAGATCAGGAAGCCGACGCGCAGCGGGGCCAGCACGCGCGGATAGCGCACCAGCACGTCCTGGAACAGCATGATCGCCGTCAGCACGGCGAGGCCTGCGCCGAGTACCACGATCTGGAAGGTACGGTCACGCCACACCTGGACCCACAGCGCTTCCTCCACCGGGGGCTCGAAGCGCTCGATGAAACGCTCGGGAATGCTGTAGTGGGCGTTGAAGCGCACGAACTCGGTTTCCAGCGGGCCGGCGGCCCGGCGCACCAGCAGGCCCAGCTCCCAGGGCTCGCCGGGGTCGAACTCGGCCTCGTTGCGCACGATGAAGATGTCGCGCTCGGTCAGCCTGGGCGCGCCGTCGATGGCCAGGCGCACGATGCGACGGTGGTCGCGGTCCTGGAAGGCGATGTTGGTGTTGCCCTGGGCCGCCTCGACGCGATCGAAGATGCCGCCGCGCACATAGCCCGAGCCCTTGAAGGAATAGTCGCCACTGGCCATCACGCCGATGGCGTGCTCGCCCTCTTCCAGGCGCTCCATCAGCTGCTCGTAGACCACGTCACCGAGCAGGTTGCGGCCGGCGGTGGGGGCGTTGAGATAGGTCACGTAGAGGTCGATGAAGGTGCTGTCGGGGGCCGCACCGCTGGCGTACTCCTCGGCCGCGGTGCCGACGAAGGCCGCGTCGATCTCGCCGTGGGTCAGGTGCAGGCGGCGAATGGTGCCGTCGCCCACCAGGGTTTCCCAGTCGGCCGGCTCGAACACGTCGTAGCGCACCTCGGCTGGTGGCGTGGCCAGCGGATCGTCGATCAGCCCCTGCTCGGCGGCCACCCGCCGGGCGGAACGCATCACCGTCTCGGTGAGCACGATCACGGTGACCGTGGCGCCGGAGATGGCGTCCAGGTTTTCACCGACGCGCAGCCGCTCGCTGACGTAATGGGGAACGTGGGCGTCGGCATAGTCGACCAGGCGCTGCTCGGGGATGCCCACCAGCATGATCGGCTCTTCGTGGCCGAGAATGGTGGCCTGGGTGATGCGGGCCTCCAGGTCGATGCCCACCAGCATGTTGATCGGTTTGCCGGAGTAGGCCGGAATCGGCGCAATATCATCGGTCTCGAAGGCGTAGCCGAGCAGGGTCTCGCCGGCGTAGACCGCCTTGGCGGCATGCTCGCCCTCCACTTCCGCCAGTCGCGTGGCGCTGGGGAAACCCGCCTTCACCTGGGACAGCTCGAAGGCCTGCGCGGACGTGCCGAGCAGCATCGACAAGCCGAAGGCACAGGCGAGGGCCAGGGAGAGGAACGGGCGGTGCCGGATGGACATGGGCCTTCCTTATCAAGTGCGTGTTCGAGGCCAGGGAAGGGAGTTGCCAAGAACATGCATTTGAAATGTTGCTTATGTGTTGTTGCCCATCATGCCAGTTGACCGCTTGGTCTTAATTGACTTGGGTCATGCCCGGTGTGGCCCAGGTCAAGCCGGAGGGAGTAATCCCAAAGGGTTACGTGTCTTGGAGGCGCGCGATGCGCTGAAGGAGGAGGGCGCAGCGGGGCGCTAGCGCCCCGCTGGATGGTGGGCAGGCCACCGCTGGTCGCGAGTCGCGAAGAGAGTTAGAGCACCGGCTCGAGCATGAAGTCGACGGCGGCCTTCACTTCCTCGTCGCTCAGGTTGGCGTGACCACCCTTTGGCGGCATGGCGCCGATACCATCGATGGAGTGGGCATACAGGGTGTCCATGCCTTGCTCGAGGCGCTCGGCCCAGGCGGCTTCGTCGCCCTTGATAGGAGCGCCGGCGGCGCCGGTCATGTGGCACGCCATGCACGCCTGGTTGTAGATCGCCTCGCCATCGGGCTCGGCCTGGGCTGCGGTGGCGAAGGCCAGGGCGGCAGAGCCGGCAAGCAGGGCGGCGGTAAGTTTCTTCATGGGTTTCTCCTTATGCTTGATTCACGGTGAAGCCAGTCGTTTTTACTTCCACTCGGTGGCTGGCCTCGATTTGCAGCCAAAGCGGATTTTGGCATATCTATGCAGTGCCTGTCGGGATCTGCATCAAGCGAGCGAGTTGGGGCTGCCGCCTGCCGAGCATGTCGGCAAGGGTGTAACGGTCCAGAACTTCCATGAAAGCGCCCATCGCCTCATTGAGAATAGGCTTGAGCCGGCAGGCCGGCGTGATGATGCACTCGTTGTGATCGCGGAAGCACTCCACCAGGCCGAGCTCGTGTTCGGTGTCGCGTACCACCCCGCCCAAAGTAATCTCCTCCGGGGGGCGATTGAGCAGCAGGCCGCCGTTCTTGCCGCGAATGGTGGTGATGTAGCCGCGATGACTGAGATCCTGAACCACCTTCATCAGATGGTTGCGCGAAACGCCGAAACTCTCTGCGATCTCGTGGATGGTGGCTCGCTCTTCCCCTTTGACGGCGAGGTAGAGCAGAACGCGCAGCGCATAGTCGGTGTAACGGGTCAGATGCATGAAGTTCGGCCTGTCTTGATGGGCGTCAATTGAGGTGCGCTAACATCTTCTCATCATAACATTGCTTCATTGTTGGCTCGCGTTGGGCAGGGCTGTGGCATCGGGTCGCGTCACTATGAAGGTGGCCACACAGCCGAAAATCGCCGCTGTCGTTCCCAGCACGAAACCGGGTGCACCGCCGAGCCATAGTACCAGCCAACTCAGAGCAAGCAGAGCGATGGCGACGGGCTTCGTTCTTCTGGGAATGGCCCGTTGTTCGTGCCAGGCCCGCAGCGGCGGGCCCAGTCGAGGATGATGCCATAGCCAGCGTGCCAGGCGCGGCGAGCCCTTGGGCGCCGCCCAGGCGGCCACCAGCAGGAAGGGGGTGGTCGGCAACAGCGGCACCACCAGCCCGGCGGTCCCCAGGCCGATGGCACCGTAGGCCAGCATTCGCCAGCCGAGGCGTAGCGCGGACTCTCTCATCTCACCCTCGCGAATTTTCCGCGGCGCAGTTTCGCGCGCTCACTCTAAGTAGTATTTTATATACATGTTTAAAAACTTTGCCAAGTCTACGTTCGCCCCAGGCCCCCAAGCGGGGGAGTCGCGTCTTCCGGCTTGGCGCTGGCTGTTCCCTTTGGCGGCCTTGCATGCCGCCCTGATGGTGCCGCTCTCGCTGCTGGCGCTCTATCACGGCTGGGCGGTGGTGCAACTGGCAACACCGGCGGCGCATGCGCGCGAGATGCTGTTCGGCTTCGCCCTGGCGGTGATCGCCGGCTACCTGCTGGGGCCGGTGCCACGCCGCCAGCTGGCCGTACTGGTGGCACTCTGGCTGCTGGGACGAGTGGGCGTGCTGACCTGGCCAGGCGCGGTGGTGGCCTCGCTGGCCGATGGCGCCTTCGCGCTGTGGGTGGCCGGGCGCCTGGTGCCGCGCTTCATTGCCGCCAAGAAGTGGCGCAACCGGCTGCTCTCGCCGTTGCTGGGCATGATCTGCCTGCTGGCGGTAGTGACCCTGACCTGGCGTTATCTCGACGACATGCCGACCACGGCGCCGCTGATGCATCAGAGCGTGCTGTGGCTGGTGCTGCTGATGACCTTCATGGGCGGTCGCGTCATCGTTCCGGCCGTCAACGGCTACTTTACGCGAGAGTTTCGCCAGGCCGGGGTGGGCGTGCAGCCGCGCCTGGAAGCCGCGCTGATCGTACTGCTGGGGCTGGCGCCCTTTGTCATGCTGCTCGATCTGCTGCGCCCGCTGGCGGCCTTGCTGGTGTTGGCGGCGGGCCTGTTGGTGCTGACCCGCATCTGGCACTGGCGGCCGCTTGACTGCCGCGAGCGGCCGGACCTGCAGGTACTGATGCTGGGCTATGCCTGGTTGGCCATCGGTTTGGTGCTGCTGGCGCGCAGCTGGTGGGCGCCGCAGCATGCCAGCACCGCCTTGCATGCCTTCACCGTGGGAGCGCTGGGCAGCCTGGCCAGCGCCATCATGCTGCGCCACGTGATTCTGCGTGCCAAAGGTCGCCCGGAGTGGGAGCGAGCGCTGCTGCCGCTGGCCGGGTTGTTCGCTACGGCGGCGGTCCTTCGCCTGTGGGCGATCGAAGCCGGCACTGCCTGGCTGCTGCTGCTGTGGGCCTCGGCGCTGGCCTGGAGCCTGGGCTGGCTGCTGGTGGCCTGGCGGCTGCGGGTGTGGATTCGCCGGTTGCCGTCGCCTGAGATAAGCAAACTTGACTCGGGACAAGAGAGGGGCGAGCTGCCGAGACGCTGGCGATAGCCGATGTCATACTCACTGGCATTGGGCATGGCGAGCCCCATGCCGAGGTTTCAAGAGGTCGAAGTCGATCATGCAAGACGAGCTGCTGTTCAATCGCCCCCTGGTGGAGAAGTACGACCGCCCAGGGCCCCGCTATACCTCCTACCCGACGGCGCCCCAGTTCCATGCGGCCTTCGCCGAGGACGACTACCGCGCCGCCGCCGAGCGCAGCAACCGCGTCGCCTCGCCCAAGCCGCTGTCGGTCTACGTGCACATCCCGTTCTGCAAGAGCCTGTGCTACTACTGCGCCTGCAACAAGATCATCACCCACAACACCGAGCGGGCGGCGGAGTATCTGAGCTGGCTGAAGCAGGAGATCGGCGTGCAGGGCGCGCTGTTCGACGAGACCCGGCGCATGACCCAGCTGCATCTGGGCGGCGGCACGCCCACCTACCTGAGCAACGCCCAGCTCGGCGAGCTGATGGCGGCCCTCGACGAGGCGTTCCATTTCGCCCCGGTGGAGGAGCGCGAGTTCTCGCTGGAGGTGGATCCGCGCACGGTCACGCCGGCGCAGATCCATGAGCTGCACGACCTGGGCTTCAACCGCCTGAGCTTCGGCGTGCAGGATTTCGACACCAACGTGCAGAAGGCGGTCAACCGCCTGCAGAGCGAGGAGCAGGTGGTCGAGCTGGTGGCCGCCGCTCGCGAGGCCGGCTTCCAGTCGGTCAGCGTGGACCTGATCTACGGCCTGCCGCTGCAGACGGTGGCGAGTTTCGACGCCACCCTCGACAAGATCATTGCCCTGCGCCCCGACCGCATCGCCAGCTACAGCTACGCCCACCTGCCCGAGCTGTTCAAGGCCCAGCGGCTGATCCGCCCCGAGGACATGCCGCCGCCGGAGCGCAAGCTGGAGCTTCTCGAGCTCACCATTCGCCGCCTCACCGCCGCCGGCTACGTCTACATCGGCATGGATCACTTCGCCCTGCCCGACGACGAGCTGACCCTGGCCAGGGAGAACGGCACCCTGCAGCGCAACTTCCAGGGCTACTCCACCCACGCCGACTGCGACATGATCGGCCTGGGCATCACCTCCATCGGCAAGGTCGGCGACAGCTACAGCCAGAACGTCAAGGAGACCGCCCAGTACCAGGCGCGCCTGGAGGAGGGGCGCCTGCCGGTGATGCGCGGCTATCGGCTCAACGACGACGACCGCCTGCGCCGCGACGTGATCAACGCCCTGATGTGCCACGGGCGCATTGACTTCGCCAATATCGAGGCGCGCCACGACATCGTCTTTCGCGACTACTTCGCCGAGGCTCTCGCCCAGCTCGAGGAGATGCAGGCTGACGGTCTGCTGACCATAGGCGCCGACGCCATCGAAGTGCTGCCCGCCGGCCGCCTGATGATGCGCAACATGGCCATGGCCTTCGACGCCTACCTGAAGCCCAATGAAGGGCGCTTCTCGCGCACCGTCTAAGACACCCACCGAAACGCAAACGGCGCCCCGCGGGGCGCCGTTTGCGTTTCGGCGGGTGTACTTCCTCAGCCGGCCCGCTCGAACAGCAGATTGTTCTCCAGATGAATGTGCTCCATCAGGTCCTCGCGGAACTCACGCAGGCCAGTGTAGAGGGCGCGCCAAGTGGTGCAGGCGCCCTTGGGTGGGGTGATGTCGTCGGTGAGCAGCATCACCTGCTCCAGGTTCTCGCCGTGGTCGTCGTGCTCGTGGCGCATCACCGCGATCGGCCCCTGGGCCTGGGCGCCCAGGCCGCTGCGCAGCATGGGAAACAGGATCTGCTCCTCCTTCTGCATGTGGCTTTCCATCTCCTGGTGAATGTCCATCAGCAGGTCGGCCAGCCCGTTGGGGCAGCTCTCGCGGTCGCCGTGAACCTGTTCCACCCGCCGTGCCATGCGGATCAGCTCGGGCAGCTGCTGACGGTGCACGTCGTGGTAGCGGGTCAGGATGTGCTCGATCAGCTCGTCGTTGCTGGCCTCACGCCAGTCGCGCTGCTCGCTGCTGGCGGCCGGCAGCGCCTCGAGTTCGGCAACCAGCTTGTCGACATGCAGGCCGGCGCGCTCGGCGGCCTGGCGCAGGCTGATACGCCCGCCGCAGCAGAAGTCGATGTTGTAGGTATGAAAGATGCGGGTCGCGCCGGGCAGCGACAGGGCGATACGGCCAACGGTCTGATCGGACAGGTTCATGTGACGTTCCTCTGCAATTGGGGATGCCATCTGTACAGAGCAAGCGGCGTGCCATGTTTTTATTGTTTGTTTTTCAATGGCATGTGGTGAGGATGGTTAAATTTACCTCATCGTGATAGGGTTTAATTTACCCTTAGAGGTATTATTAACCATGCTCGATGATTCCCTGCTGGCCGACCTGACCGCCGATCTGCCCAGCGCCGTGCGTCTGCAGCGCCTGGTCCGCACCCTGCGCGAAGGCTTTCGCTGCGGTGCGGTGTGCCTGCTGCAGCTTCAGCAGGACGTGCTGGCGCCGGTGGCGGTTGAGGGGCTGGTGCGCGAGGCACTGGGGCGGCGCTTCGAGGTGGCGCGCCATCCGCGCCTGGCCGCCATCCTCACCAGTCGGCGCTCGACCCTGTTCCCACCGGACTCCAGCCTGCCCGACCCCTACGACGGCCTGGTCGAACAGCAGCCGGGGGAGCCGCTGCACGTGCACGACTGCATGGGCATCAGCCTGCACGTGGAGGGCGAGCCGTGGGGCGTGCTGACCCTGGATGCGCTGGTGGCGGGTACCTTCGACGAGACCGCCTGTACGGCGCTGGAGCGCTATGCGCTGCTGGTGGAGGCTGCAGTGCGCGTCTCGCGCCTGGAACAGGAGGTGCGTGCGCTGCGCATGGCGGGCCATGGCAGCATCGCCCATGTCGAGTCGGGCGAAGGCGGCGAGATCCTCGGCCACAGCGCCGAACTGCAGCGCCTGCTGCACGAGCTCGACGTGGTGGCGGAATCGGACCTGCCGGTACTGCTGATGGGCGAGACCGGGGTGGGCAAGGAGCTGTTCGCCCGGCGCCTGCACCAGCGCTCGCCGCGGCGCGATCAGCCGCTGGTGCAGGTCAACTGCGCGGCGCTGCCCGAGACCCTGGCCGAGAGCGAGCTGTTCGGTCACGTCAAGGGGGCCTTCTCCGGCGCCACGGCGGATCGGGCGGGGCGCTTCGAGGCCGCCGACGGCGGCACGCTGTTCCTCGACGAGGTGGGCGAGCTGCCGCTGGCGATCCAGGCCAAGCTGCTGCGTGCGCTGCACAACGGCGAGGTGCAGCGCCTGGGCGAGGACACCCCGCGCCGGGTCGACGTGCGCATCATCGCCGCCACCAACCGCCAACTGGCCGACGGTGTGCGCGACGGCCTGTTCCGCGCCGATCTCTACCATCGGCTGTCGGTCTATCCCGTCGCCATTCCGCCGCTGCGTGAGCGCGGCAGCGACGTGCTGGTGCTGGCCGGACACTTCCTCGAGATCAACCGCGCCCGACTCGGCGTGCGCAGCCTGCGCCTGGCACCGACGGCCGAGACGGCGCTGCTGGGCTACCGCTGGCCGGGCAACGTGCGCGAGCTGGAACACGTGATCAGCCGGGCGGCGATCAAGGCGCTGGGCCACGGCGCCCGGCGCGATGACATCGTCACCCTTCAGCCCGAGTGGCTCGACCTGTCTCATGGCGAAACGTTGAAGGGCGCACCGTTGAAAGCCGATTCCCGCGCACCCGATACCCAGGCGTTGGCGACGCACGACATCGAACCGCTACGCCGTCAGGTCGAAGACACCCAGCGATGGGCGATTCGCCAGGCCCTGGCGGCGTGCGACGGCAACTGGGCGAATGCCGCCCGCCGCCTCGCCGTGGACCCCAGCAATCTGCACAAGTTGGCGCGCCGCTTGGGGATCAAATAGTTACGAATTGCAAGCCCCAGCGTTTAAAATAAAGTCCATATCTGGTGCTTGATCGGTCGGGGTCGGCTATATATGGTAGCCAAGGCCCCGGTCGGGGCATTGGTACAGGCTTGACGCATATCAGTGCAGGCAGGCGGCGTCGAGCTTAGGATGATCGGTTTCATGGCCACCTGGCCGCACCGAATCCATGGGTTCGCTCCACCGGAGAGTCGCTATGCTTCCGCTATCCCTGTCGCGCTTGCCACGTCCGCCCGCCCCGACCCGCCTGATTCGCGCCATCGACCCTCGCGTGCCGCTTGTCCTGAAGCGCCAGCTGATCGAGCCGCTGCTCAACCGCACCTTCGCCGAACCCCTGGCCGAGGGCGAGTTCGATGTGCTCGAAGGGCGGCGTATCTCGCTGCACATCGAGGACCTGGGCGTGGCACTGACGCTGACTCTCGAAGACGAGCGCTTCCGGCTCAGCCCGGAGCTGGGAGAGGCCACCATTCGCGGCGGCTGGCGCGAATTCCTGTGCCTGGCGACCCGGCGCGAGGATCCCGACGCCCTGTTCTTCCAGCGCCGCCTGGTGATCGAGGGCGACACCGAGCTCGGCCTGATGGTCAAGAACCTGCTCGACAGCCGCGAGGAGGGCCTGGCCCAGGGCCGGCTCGGCGAATGGCTGGCGCGCTTCGAGCGCATGGCGCGCCAGGAACGTTGAACGATTCGAATTTTTGACCCTTACTGGAGATTCCTGCATGAGTACTTCCACCAAGGCCGTCAAGACATCCCTCGAGGTGCCTATGCAAGCGCCCTCACGCGATATCTGGGACTCCAAGTATCGGCTCAAGGATCGTCATGGCCGCCCCGTCGACAAGGATGTGGCAGCGACCTGGGAGCGCGTCGCGCGTGCCCTCGCCGCGGTGGAAGGCGACAAGGCCGAGGAGTGGCTGCCCAAGTTCCGCTGGGCGCTGGAGAACGGTGCCATTCCGGCCGGGCGCATCATGTCCAACGCCGGCGCCGAGGACTACAAGCCGGCGGTGAGCCTGATCAACTGTACCGTCTCGCGCACCATCCGCGACTCCATGCACGACATCCTCTCCTCGGTGGTGGATGCCGGCATGACCCTCAAGGCGGGCTGCGGCATCGGCTATGAGTTCTCCACCCTGCGCCACAAGGGCGCCTTCGTGTTCGGCGCCGGCGCCGGCACCAACGGCCCGCTGGCGTTCATGGATATCTACGACAAGATGTGCTTCACCGTGGCCTCGGCGGGCGGCCGCCGCGGTGCGCAGATGGGCACCTTCGACGTCGGTCACCCCGACGTGCGCACCTTCATCGAGGCCAAGCGCGAAGCCGGTCGGCTGCGCCAGTTCAACCTCTCGCTGCTGATCACCGACGAGTTCATGGAGGCGGTGAAGAACGACGCCGACTGGCCGCTGGCCTTCCCGCTGCACGCCGGCGAGAAGGATGACGTCAAGCCCGAGGACCTGATCTACCGCGACTGGCCGGTGGTCGAGGAGGGTTACACGGTGGACGCCGAGGGGCGGGTGGCCTGCCGCATCGTCGAGGTGATCAAGGCCCGCGAGCTGTGGGACACCATCATGCGTTCCACCTACGACTTCGCAGAGCCGGGCTTCATCCTGATCGACCAGGTCAACCGCATGAACAACAACTGGTTCTGCGAGGAGATCCGCGCCACCAACCCCTGCGGCGAGCAGCCGCTGCCGCCGGAAGGCGCCTGCCTGCTGGGCTCGGTCAACCTGACCCGCTTCGTCATCGACCCCTTCGGCAAGAAGCCGCGCTTCGACTGGGAGCGCTACCGCCAAGTGGTGGCGATCTTCACCCGCATGCTCGACAACGTGGTCGAGATCAGCGGCCTGCCGCTGCCCGGCCAGCGCCGCGAGATCGAGGCCAAGCGCCGTCACGGCATGGGCTTCCTCGGCCTCGGCTCGACCCTGACCATGCTCAAGATCCCCTACGGCTCCGCCGAATCGCTGGCCTTCACCGAAGAGGTGAGCCGCAACCTGGCCATCGAGGGCTGGAAGCAGGCGCTGGAACTCTCCCGCGAGAAGGGCATGGCGCCGATACTCGCCGAGGACTTCGAGATCACGCCGAAGATGATGCGCGAGCGCCCGGAGCTGGCGAAGGACGGCTACGAGATCGGCGACAAGGTGCCGGGGCGCATCCTGCACGCGCGCTACAGCCGCTACATGCAGAAGGTCGCCGAGGTGGAGCCGGAGCTGGTCGCGGCGCTGGCCGAGCACGGCGCGCGCTTCACCCACCACAGCTCCATCGCGCCGACCGGCACCATTTCGCTGTCGCTGGGCAACAACGCCTCCAACGGCATCGAGCCGTCGTTCTCGCACCGCTACTTCCGCAACGTCATCCAGTCGGGCAAGAAGACCAAGGAGCAGGTGGAGGTGGTCTCCTTCGAGCTCGCCGCCTACCGCCACTTCATTGCCAGCGACGCGGTGGAGAGCGACCTGCCGGACTACTTCATCACCGCCGATGCGGTCACCCCGACCCAGCACGTGGCGGTGCAGGCGGCGGCCCAGGCGTGGGTCGACTCGGCGATCTCCAAGACGGTCAACGTGCCCACCGAGTTCCCCTTCGAGCAATTCAAGGACCTCTACCTGGACGCCTACGAGAGCAAGCTCAAGGGCTGCACCACCTTCCGCTTCAATCCCGAGGCGTTCCAGGGCGTGCTGGTGCGCGAGGACGACCTCAAGAACACCACCTACGTGTTCGAGCTGGAGAACGGCGAGACGCTGGAGCTGGCCGGCGACGAGAAGGTGGTTTACGACGGCGAAGAGCACAACGCGGCCAATCTCTATGACGCACTAAAAGAGGGTACCTATGGGAAGTGGTAACCGCTCGATCCGTTTCTGCGTCATGAAGACAAGTATTGGAGGAGCCAACTGATGGCCGTCGAAATCAAGTCCAAGATCGTTTCCTACAGCGTCAAGAAGGCGGTGCAAGAGGCGCCGCTGGCCGACGAGAACCCGCTCACGGTACGCATTCCCTCGCGCCCGGAAGGGACGCTGGAGGCCGTCTCCGAGAAGATCTCCTACGTCGGCGCCGAAGGCCGCAAGAAGGTCTACCTGCTGGTCTCCTTCATGCCGGTGGAAGGCGTGCTCGACGGCAAGCGCGTGGTGATCGAGCGCCCGGTGGAGTTCTTCTTCCCCTCCGGCCAGCTCTCCAGCGAGCACCAGTGGATCACCGCCACCATGCGCAGCCTGTCGCTGGCCGCCCGCGGCGGCTATGTCACCCAGGCGGTGGCCGACCTGCGCAAGGTGGCGTGGGACAAGGGCCTGGTGCGCTGCGGCATGAACCGCTGGGGCAAGCCGATGTTCCACGACTCCGAAGTGGCCGCCATCGCCTGGTCGATCCAGCAGATCCTCTACCGCCGCGGCTTCCTCGATCAGGACGGCAACCAGGTGCCGGTGGAGGAGCTGGTACGCCGCTACGCCCACCGCCTGACCCACGGTCATCCCTGGCAGCCGCCCACCCCGGAAGAGGAGGCGCAGGCCGAGAAGCAGGCCAAGGCGGCAGTCGCCGACGAGAAGGGCGACGGCCCCACGGTGGTGGGCCACTGCCCGGAGTGCCGCGGCGAGCTGATCATGATGGATGGTTGCCCGACCTGCTATGCGGGCTGTGGCTGGTCCAAGTGCGGCTAAGAAAGCACTGTACAGCTGGCTGCGCGAGCGAGTCGCTGCGTTGCGCGGTGCCGAAGCGTCGGACCGTCGGAATCCTCACCTATACCCCATAGGCTCCGGTTGACTCGCAGCCTTCGGCTTCTCGCCCCTTCGGGGCCAGCCTACGGCTGTTTGTCGCTTCGCTCGGTACTGCGCTCCGTGCGCCTTGCGACCCACAGGGATGTGGGAAGTGCGTTGGTTCGTCGGGAACGAACATAGCCGCTTCATCTCGCTCGCCAAGCTGACCAGCACTTTCTGAAACTGTCTGCACGGACATGCTATGCCCCCAGAAGCCGGACTTGTTCCGGCTTCGTCGTGTCCGGGTCAGGCGGCGACGATCCTGGGGCCGCCGTTGGCCGGCGGTAGCGCCATGTCGCCGTCGGTGATGACCACGTCGAAGTCGTCGAGGCGGGCGAAGTAGGCCGGGCGCACCTGGCCGATCTTGCTTTCGTCCACCACCAGCAGGCGCTGCTCGGCGCAGGCGATGGCGGCTTGCTTGGGGGCGACCTCGTGGAAGTGAAAGCAGCTCACGCCGCGCTCGGCGTGTACCCCGGCGGCCGAAATGAAGGCGCGATTGATGCCCAGGCGCTTGATCGCCGCGCTCATGTCGTCGCTGCCGAAGGAGTGCGAGGTGGTGTGATAGAGGCCGCCCAGCAGTACCAGGCGTACGTCGGGTATCAGGCTCACGGCATTGGCGACATTGAGTGCGTAGGTCACCACGGTAAGCTGGCGGCGCTCGCCGAGCAGGCCCGCCAGGGGCAGCAGGGTGGTGCCGCAGTCGATGAACAGGGTGTCGCCGTCTTCGATGAAGCCGGCGGCCCGTTCGCAGAGCCTGCGCTTGGCCAGGGCGTGGCTGTCCTGCTGCTGGTCGAGGTCATACACCGGCGCATAGTGATTGGCCATCACAAGGCGTCCACCGAGCAGGATCATGGCGCCGTCGCTTGCGGCCACGTCACGGCGAATGGTCATCTCGGAGACGCCGCACATCTGAGCGGCCTCGCCGAGGGGGAGGGTGCCGCCACCGGCCAGCGCCTGCTGCAGACGGGCCAAGCGCATGGCGCTGCGGTCTTTCATTCGCTGCTCTCCAACTTCACACTCCACGACTTGACTCGAAGATCGCTTTGGCTGGCCCTATGCTGAGCCAGGCGACGAGTATTTTCCACTCCCGCAGTCGCCAGGCGCTATAGTCCTGGCATGTTCTCTCTCCATGCGCATGCGGTGCCGTCATGATTCGCTCCATCCTGGTGGTGTGTCGCGGCAATGTCTGTCGCAGCCCCGTGACTGCGGCAATGCTTCAGCGACGCCTGCCCCACTGCCGAGTGGCATCGGCAGGGCTGGCCGCGTTGGCCGGTCGCGGCGTGGCACCGGAGGCGCTGCATCTGGCCGAGGCCGACGGGATCGACGTCAGGGAGCATCGTGCCCGCCAGCTCGATGACCAACAGCTGGCCGAGGCCGACCTGGTACTGGTAATGAGCGAAGGCCAGCGCCGCGAAGTCACCGAGCGCTGGCCCCAGGCGATGGGAAAGGTCATGCGCCTGGGGCACTGGCTGGCGCAGGGGCAAGGGCTGGACATTCCCGATCCGTATGGTCGTTCGCCGGCGGTGTTCGAGCGGGTGCATCGGCTCCTGGGCGATGCCAGCGATACCTGGATCCCGCGACTTTGAGCGGTCAACGGCCCTGCTGCGCAGGGTTTTGCAACGACCTCGGTATGTGTTTCGTCTCCTCCCCTCAGTAGTGGTTCTAACGCCACCGGCTGACGTTTTTCACCCTCTTCATCCCCTTGGCTGATTTTTCTTCTGAGTCTTTTTTTGCCGCCAATTTTCAGCATCTGGCTGAGGCAAAAACCATCTGGCCACACCGAAACGTCCATGTAACCTAAATGTATCTTCGTCATCATCATCTTGTCATGCTCTTGTGGATGCCAATGTAACGAAATGTATATTTTGCATCATGATGTGACGAACTGATAAGGACGGGAAAAGTTCAGGCTTCGGATGGCTGCCATGAATCCGGGGCGGTAGCGTGTCACGGGGATCCTGAGGGGGATCGAGCAATGACTACGATCATTGAGGGAAGTCCATCTATATGCGCTTCCGGCGGACCGGATGGTCGCACCACCTGTACTGCAGCGGCAAGGCTTACCTTGTCCCTTTTCTTATTGATTCTGATGCTCTCATTAGCGGGATGTGCCTTGGCTCCGGGGGGGCATATCAACCACAACCGACTCGAAGAGTCATTGGATTCACGCGTCGACATACAGCCGATAACCCCTGAGCTGGTCATGGGAATGCAGCTGGTCGAGCCCGCCTCGCGTCCTCTTCCAGCCGATCTGCAGCGGGAGCTTCAGAACTACGAGTACCGTATTGGCCCGGGAGACGTGATCAGCGTCATCGTCTACGACCATCCCGAGCTCACCATTCCCGCCGGCAGCGAGCGGGCGGCATCGGAAACCGGTAACCGGGTGCGGCCGGATGGCACCATGTTCTATCCCTACGTGGGGCGCGTGCAGGTGGCGGGTATGACCCTCGAGGAGCTGCGAGGCCTGATCAGCCGGAGGCTCTCCCAGGTGATTACCGAGCCCCAGGTGGAAGTGGGTATTGCGGCATTCCGCTCGCAGAAGGTCTACGTGAGCGGGGCGGTGGAGCGGCCCGGTGCGCAGCCACTCACCATCGTGCCGCTGACGGTGCTGGATGCCATCAGCGAAGCCGGCGGTGCTCGTAACGATGCCGACTGGCACAACGTACTGCTCAATCGCGACGGACGCGAGGAGCGTATTTCCCTGTTCGCCATGCTGCGCCAGGGTGACCTGACGCAGAACCGCCTGCTGCGCGACGGCGATCTGCTGCACGTGCCCACCTCAGAGAATCAGAACGTGGTCGTGCTCGGCCAGGTGTTGAGGCCAGGCGCCATTCCTTTGGGCAACGAGCGCCTGTCATTGACCGATGCTCTGGCCCGCGCGGGAGGGGTGAACGAGAGCCGTGCCCAGCCCTCGGGAATTTTCGTGGTACGCGGAAATCCGCCGGAAAGTGAAAAATTGGCCACGGTCTATCAGCTCGATATCAGCGATGCTACTCGTTTGATGCTGGGTACGAGATTTCCGTTGAATCCTCAAGATGTGGTCTACGTGACTTCAGCACCGCTGGCACGCTGGAACAACGTCATATCCTTGTTGATCCCTTCGGTAACGCTCCCGGGTGACGTGGCGAGATCCATAGACAATGTCGGTGAAATTTGAACTCTGTCTCATCGCTGGCACAGTCAATGAGAGGCACCACCTATGACGATTTTTCCAAACCCACCTGCATCACCCCAGTCGCCTGCAGAGAGTGGCGATATCAGTCTGAGGAAGTTGCTCGACGCTTTGAATGACAAGAAAAAGATCATTTTCCTCAGCATTTTCGTATTTCTGTTGGCGGGTTATTTCCATGCGAGCTCGCAACCGCGTATCTACCAGTCCGACGCGCTCATTCAGGTGGAGAACCGCGCAGCGATTCTGGGGCTGCTGCAGTCCCTGGCCGGCGGGGAGCAGGTGGGAAATCCGACGGCAGCGGAGCTGGAGATCCTGCAGTCGCGCATGGTCATGGGAGAGACCGTCGACCGCCTCGATTTGACCCTGATCATCGAGCCGCGCCGAATGCCGTGGGTGGGAGATTTTCTAGTCAATCACGGGGTCCGGCACGCCTGGCTCGAGCGCTTCACGCCGACATTCGTGCGCGAGCGGCTGCCCGGTGCGCTGGCCTCGTCGGGTTCGCCCTATGTGTGGGCGGGGGAGTCCTTGCGCATCTCCCGCTTCGAGCTGCCGGCGCAGGGGGAGGGGCTCCGGCACACCCTGAGAGTCACCGGCGCCGACACATACGAGCTGCTGCTGGACGGCACCACGCTGCTGCGTGGTCGCACCGGCGAGACCGCCAGAAACGACGAAGGCTATCGACTCTTCGTCAGCCAGATGGTGGCCCATCCGGGAGCCGAGTTCGAGGTGCGTCGCGTCTCCCGGCTCAGCGCGATCGGCCAGCTGCAGCGCAACTTCATGATCGTGCCGCGGGGCAAGGACTCGGGGGTCTATCAGGTATTTCTCAGCGGGCCGGATCGTGAGCTGACGCAGCAGACGCTGGATACCATTACCGGGGTCTTTTTGACGCAGAACGTGCAGCGACAGTCGGAGGAGGCCGAGAAGCAGATCGCCTTCCTGGACGAGCAGATTCCCCAGGTCAATGCGCAATTGACGGAAGCGGAAAATCAGCTGAACAGCTACCGGGCTCAGCGCGACTCCGTCGACCTGACGTTCGAGACCCAGAACCTTCTCAACAGGATGGTGGCCGTCGAAAACCAGTTGACCGAACTCGCCCTGGCCGAGGCGGATCTGGCCGAGCGTTTCCGGCCAACGCATCCCAACTATCAGGCGCTGCTGCGACAGCGCTCGCAGTTGCAGGCCGAGCGCGAGCGGTTGAACGGGCTGGTGGGTGAGCTGCCTGAGACTCAGCAGGAGGTGCTGCGCCTGACCCGCGACACTCAGGTCAACCAGCAGGTCTATGTGCAATTGCTCAATCAGCGTCAGGAGATGCGCCTGCTGAAGGCGGGCACCGTGGGTAACGTGCGGATTCTCGACAATGCCGAGATGCGACCGGGGGCCATTTCACCACGGGTTTCGCTCACTACCCTGGTCAGCGCCATGATCGGTGCCGTGCTGGCCTGTACGGGCGTCATCCTGCGCCTGCTGTTGAGCCAGGCGATCAAGAGCCCCGACCAGCTCGATGAGATCGGTCTGCCGGTATATGCCACCCTGCCTGCTTCACAGGAGCAGACCCGGCTCACACGACACATTCGGCCGCCAGGCTCGAAGCAGCAGCAGGACGTCTTCCGCGGTCTGCTAGCGGTGGAGGAGCCCGCCGAGCTCGCCGTCGAGGCGCTGCGCAGCCTGCGCACCAGCCTCTACTTCGCCATGCTCGAGGCGGGTAACAACCGCTTGATGATTGCCGGAGCGGGGCCGGGGGCGGGCAAGAGTTTCGTGGCCGCCAACCTGGCCACCGTTTGTGCCCAGGCCGGGCAGCGGGTGCTGCTGGTCGATGCCGACATGCGTCGCGGCCGCCTGCACCATGCTTTCCATGCCAAGGGGATGCCGGGGCTGTCCGAGCTGCTGGCCCAGCGCATCGAGCTCAACGACGCGATCCGTACCTCCGAGGTGGAAGGGCTGGACTACGTGGCTCGCGGCACGGTACCGCCCAACCCCTCCGAGCTGCTGATGCAGCGCAGCTTTCACGACTTCCTGCAGGCGATGAGCGAGGCCTACGACCTGGTGGTGATCGACACGCCGCCGGTGCTGGCCGTCACGGATGCTGCCATCGTCGGCAAGCTGGCCGGTACCAGCCTGCTGGTGGTGCGCTTCGGCGTCAGTCCGCCGGCGGAGATCAAGGCGGCCAAGCGCAGGCTGGAGAGTGCCGGGGTACGGCTCAAGGGGGCGATTCTCAATGGTCTCGAGAAGCCGACCAGCAGCCGCTACGGCCACTACGGCAACTACATCTATGCCTATCGGTGACAGGGAATGTTGAGCCAACTACGTGAGCTGTACACGCTGCTGACCTCGGACCAGCGCCGTCGACTGCTGCGGCTGCAGGGCTTGATCATCATCATGGCCTTTGCCGAGATCGCCAGCGTGATCGCCATCGGTCCCTTCATGGCGGTGGTGGGTGACATGAGCCGCTTGCAGGGCGAGGGCTGGCTGGCCCAGGCGTATCGGTGGAGCGGTGTCGAGAGCCCCGAGCGGTTTCTCACCCTGCTGGGAGTCTGCGTGCTGGCGGTACTGCTGGTGGCGGCACTGTTCTCCATGTACACCACCTGGCGACTGTCGCTCTATGGTGCGCGGGTCGGCGCCGAGCTCTCCAGCCGGCTGTATCGCTACTACCTGCATCAACCCTGGCTCTTCCATGCCGGCGGCAGCAGCAGCCGGCTGATCAACCGTGCCTCTCAGGAAGTCCAGCGGGTCACCAACCGGGTGGTCAACCCGTTCATGCAGCTCAATGCCAAGCTGGTGATGGTCACCTGCATGTCAATCACCATCTTCGTCTACAACCCGAAGGTGGCCGCGACCGGCATCGTGATCTTCATCCTCTCCTATCTGCTGCTGTACAAGACGGTGCGCCGCTTTCTGGTGTCCAATGGCAGGCGTGTGTCGCGTTTCCAGGCCAAGCGTTTCAAGCTGATGACGGAGGGCTTCGGCGGCATCAAGGATCTGCTGCTGCTGCGTCGTCAGGCCACGTTCACGCACCAGTTCGACAAGGCCAGCCAGCAGGTGGCGCGTGGCCAAGGGGTATCGCAGGGCTTGAGCGAGGCGCCGCGCTATGCCATCGAGATGGTCGCCTTCGGTTCGGTGATCCTGCTGGTGCTCTATCTGCTCAATGCCCACCAGGGCAATCTGGGTACCATCCTGCCGGCGCTGTCGATCTATGCGCTGGCCGGGTTCAAGATGCTGCCCGCCTATCAGAAGATCTACGCATCCATCTCGCATATCCGCAGCAACCTGGCGGCCTACGAGACGATCCGCGACGACCTGGTGGCCAGTTGCTCCCATGCCGAGGCCGAAGTTCGCGGGAACGACGGGGCGCTGCCGCCGCTGGTGGCGAAAACGAGCATCCGCCTCGACGACGTGCATTTTCACTACCCGGGCAAGCGATTGCCGGCACTCAACGGACTGAGCCTGGAGATTCCGGTTGGCGCCCGGGTCGGGCTGGTGGGGGAGTCAGGCTCCGGCAAGTCCACCGCCGTGGATCTGCTGCTGGGACTGATTCAACCCCAGCAGGGGCGGATCCTGGTGGACGAGGTGGCGTTGGACGAGGCAACCCTGCCGTGCTGGCAGGCCGGCATTGGCTTCGTGCCCCAGCACATCTTCCTGGCGGATGCCACCGTGCTGGAGAACGTGGCGTTCGGCGTGCCGCGTGAGGAGATCGACGTGGCGCGGGCGCAAGAGGCGGTGCGCATGGCTCAGCTCGAGCCGCTCCTGGCCTCACTGCCCGAAGGGCTCGAGACTCTCGTCGGCGAGCGTGGCGTGCAGCTCTCGGGGGGGCAGCGTCAGCGCATCGGTATTGCCCGGGCACTCTATCGCAATGCGCAGGTGCTGGTGCTCGATGAGGCCACCAGCGCGCTCGACGGCATTACCGAGCAGCGGGTCATGGACGACATCGATGCCATTGCCGGCGGCAAGACGCTGGTGATGATCGCTCATCGTCTGACCACGGTGAAGGAGTGCGACATGATCTACATGCTCGACAAGGGGCGCATCATCGACAGCGGCACCTACGACGAGCTGGTCGCGCACAACCACACCTTCCGCATGATGGCCAATCTCTAGTCACTTCTACGAGGCATGCTCATGCACCTGCTAGCCGCCATTCTGCTGTTCCTCGGGCTGAGCCTGGCGAGTCTGTATGTGTTTCCCAGCGGTCAGCCTCAGCCCGCCGACTTCCTGCTGCTCGGTTTTGCCGTGTTGATGTCGCTGCTGGCGCTCACCGATCGCGGCAGGGTGCTGTCGTCCTTCGTCATCTGTTGGGCGTTGATGGTGCTCTGGGTGCTGCTGGTCAGCCTGGGCTGGACGCTGGTCATGGAGCGCACCTCCTTCTTCATCTACCCTGCCTTCTTCTTCTTCAACTTCCTGGTGGGCATGGCGCTGCTGCGCTTTCTTGGCGTTTCGGGCGAGGCGGGGCGCAGCCTGATCCGTAATGCCATCTCCATCGCCTTGCTGGTCGCCGCCAGCCAGGTGCTGCTGCAACTGGGAGCCGGGGCGAACCGCACTACCGGCAGCTTCAACAATCCCAATCAGCTGGCCTACTTCTCGCTGTGCGGGATCGTGATCCTCATGTTGCTGGACGATTTCCGGCCACCGCTGCGGCCGCTGATGCTGGCCGGCTTGGTGGCGGCCGTGGTCAGCATACTCGCCGCTTCATCCCTGGGGGCCATGGGCGGTGCGGTGCTGGTCGGCCTGGGCTGGGTGGTGGCCAATCTGGATCGGCTGCGCCGTTTCGCCAGGCTGCTGCTGGTGGCGCCGCTGATCCTGGGGGTGGTGGTGATGGTGAACTTGAGCTCGGATGGCCAGGTGCAGAGCAATCTGCAATCGCGCATGGATCGCGCCCCGGACAAGGTGGAGAACGCCTACGAGGAGCGCAAGTACGATCGCCTGGCCAACTTCCCGGAATACGCCATTCTGGGGGCGGCGGAGGGCGAGCGGCGGCGCTTCTATCCCTATCACAGCAGCGAGATCCACTCCTCCTACGGCAACATGCTGTTTGCCTATGGCATCCCGGGTTTCGGGCTGTTCCTGGCCGTCATCTTCATTGCGCTGAGCAGAGCGCCGCTCTACGTCTGGATGGGTGTGGCGGGGCCGCTGATCTATTCGATTACCCACAACGGGCTTCGCTCGACCCTGTTCTGGATGATGCTGGCGATCTGTTGGCATCTCTATCGGCAGGGGAGGCGGCGGCATCGGGCCTCAGCCGTTGCTGCTCCGACCGTGGCGGAGTCGGAACGCTATACACGCAGTTCATCATGACGCGGAGTCCATCATGAGCCTACGGAACCTGACCTCTTGGCGGTCGTTCAAGTATCTCATCGGCCTGGCGTGCCTGGTCGGAGCGGGGTGGATGCTGGTATGGCCCGGGGCCACCACTTCGCCGGCCGCCTCCCAAGCCCTGGTCATCATCAGCGCCGAGGGCGAGACGGTACCGGTGGAAAGCGGCGGCGATGCCGCCGACGACCCGGCCATCTGGTACAACGCCCAGGCGCCTGAGCTCAGCCTGGTACTGGGTACCGACAAGAGGCGCGGCCTGGAGGTCTACGACCTGGCGGGGGAGCGGGTGCAGTCGCTGCCGGTGGGCAGGTTGAACAACGTCGACCTGCGCCAGGACGTGCTGCTCGACGGACGCCGCCGAGACATCGCCGTGGCGACCCATCGCGACACCGACAGCCTGGCGGTCTTCGAGATCGATGCGAGCGGAGAGGTGAGCCTGATCGGCAAGGTGGCGACAGATCTGTCGGAGATCTACGGCGTTTGCCTCTACCGCCACGGCGAAGAGCTGCATGTGTTCACCAATGGCAAGGATGGCAGCTATCTCCAGCATCGCCTCGACATCGTGCAGGGGGGGCCGCAGGTCGAGCTGCTGCGCTCCTTCCAGCTCGACTCCCAGCCCGAGGGCTGTGTGGCAGACGATCAGCGCTCGCTACTGTTCGTCGGCGAGGAAGCCTTTGGCGTCTGGGTCATGCAGGCGGCGCCGGATGCGACCACCGGCCGCGAGCTGGTGATCGAAGCGACATCTCCTTTGAAGCCCGACATCGAAGGGCTGGCCCTGTACGGCGACCGCTACCTGATCGTCTCGAGCCAGGGCAATCACCGCTTCGCCGTGCTCGATGCCAGCCCACCCTATCGCCTCCGGGGAATGTTCCGTATCGACGAGGACGGCGAACGCGGCATCGGCAGCGTGCGTGAGACCGATGGCATCGAAGTCAGCGACCTTAGCTTCGGCGAGCGTTTCCCTCTGGGGTTGATGGTGGTGCAGAGCGGCAGAAACGTTTCGACGAACCAGAACTTCAAGTATCTCAACTGGGCGCAGATAGCCGAGGCCCTGGAGCTTTCAGTGCCGCAGTGAGAGGTCATGCGAATCAGAGGGAATTGCCATGCTGATCCCCTTGCAGCCGCTGCTGCGGCTTCCACGCTGTATCAAGCGGCGCGTACTGGTGGCGATCGACGCGCTCGTCGTCATGGCCAGCGTGCACCTTGCGGCTGCCCTACACCAGGAGAGTCTGTCGGCCTTCCTCGACCTGCAGCTAGGCTCGACGAGCCTCGTCGTGGCCCTGATCAGCCTGGTGCTGTTCCAGTGGCTGGGCCTGTATCGGGTGGTGATCCGCTATATGAACCACACCACGGTGCTGAGGGCGGCACTGGCAGTGATGGCATCGGTCTGCGTGCTATTGCTGGTGACGCAACTCAAGAGTCCCCCGCTGGTGATGCCCATCATCATCACCTATGCCCTGCTGGTACTGCTGGGGATCGGCGGCGTGCGCTTCCTGCTGCGTGAGCTTTATCTGCAGCATCAGCGGCGCAAGTGCCGTCCGGTCATCATCTATGGGGCCGGGGCGGCCGGCTGCGAGCTGGCGGTGGCGCTGCGGCACGGCATCGAGTTCGAGCCGGTGGCCTTCGTCGACGACTGGCGCGGTCTCGACGGTGCCCTGGTCGAGGGCCTGCGCGTCTATCAGCCGGTCGCCCTGGCGGCGCTGATCGCGGAGCACAAGGCGGCGATGGTGCTGCTGGCCATCCCCAGCGCGCCGCGCTGCCGGCGCCGGGAGATCCTGCAGCGTCTCTCGGCGCTCTCCGTTCCGGTCAAGACCATTCCTGGCAGTGCCGATGTGATCGCCGGTCGTGCGAGCCTGTCGGAAGTGCGTGACGTGGCCCTGGAAGACCTGCTGGGCCGGGAGCCAGTGCCACCCTTCCCGGAGCTGCTGGATGCCGATATCCGTGGCAAGACGGTCATGGTGACCGGTGCCGGCGGGTCTATCGGCAGCGAGCTGTGCCGGCAGATACTGGGGCAGCAGCCGGCCTGTCTGCTGCTGCTCGACAAGTGCGAGTTCGCTCTCTACGCCATCGAGCAGGAGCTGCTGCGGCACCCGGCCATGCGCACAGGTGTCGAGCTCAAGCCGCTGCTGGCATCGGTGCAGCACCGCGATGCGCTGGCGACGATCTTCGCCACTTTCGAGGTAGACACCGTCTATCATGCCGCGGCCTACAAGCATGTGCCGCTGGTGGAGTACAACCTGGTCGAAGGCCTGCGCAACAATGTGTTCGGCACCCTCGAACTGGCCCAGGCGGCCATGAAAGGCGGTGTGGCAACCTTCGTCATGATCTCCACCGACAAGGCGGTGCGGCCCACCAACGTGATGGGGGCCTCCAAGCGCCTGGCCGAGCTGATCTGCCAGGCTTTCGCCCGGGCGGGAAGCCAGACCCGCTTCTGCATGGTGCGCTTCGGCAACGTGCTGGGCTCGAGCGGCTCGGTGGTGCCGCGTTTCCGCCAGCAGATCGAGCAGGGGGGGCCGGTCGAGGTCACGCACCCCGACATCACGCGCTACTTCATGACCATTCCCGAAGCGGCCCAGCTCGTCATTCAGGCCGGCGCCATGGGTAGCGGGGGAGAGGTCTTCGTGCTCGACATGGGGGAGCCGGTGCGCATTCATGACTTGGCGGTGAACATGATTCGGCTCTCCGGCTTCTCGGTGAAGGACGAGCGTGACCCGGTGGGGGATATCGAAATCGTCTATACCGGGCTGCGGCCGGGCGAAAAGCTCTATGAAGAGCTGTTGATCGGCGCTGCTGCGACGCGTACCTGTCATGACCGCATCATGACCAGCTCCGAGCGCTACTGGGAGTGGCCGATGCTCGATGCCTTCCTGCGCAGGCTCGAAACGGCGCTGGCCGGTACCGATCATGCCCTGATTCGTCAGCTGCTGCGGGCGGCGCCGCTGGATTACCGACCGACGGACGAGCTGGCCGATCTGATCTGGCAAGCCCGTCAGGCTCGGATCGCTACGCCCGCTGTTCGCCATATCCAGGCGGGGCTGCCCTCCGGCGCCACGCTCACGGCCATGCTGGGTCCGGTGGCCAAAGGGGGCTGACATGAGAGTCGAGCCGCTACTGATCAAGCATTGGCTGATTCGCAAGGGGGAAAAGTGCGGCTTTCATCTGCTGTCGATGAAGCGTTTCCGCCCTGTGGATGCGCGCAGCCACGAAGGCAACCCGCTGGCCCTCAGCTATCGCCACCCAGGGCGCCGGCTGCTGCTGGATGCCCCTGTGGCCTGGGGCTTCGGCCTGTTCAATTTCCCGTTCGGCCGTCCGCGGCCCCTTGCCGGCGTGATACCGCGTGCCCTGGCCAATCCTGGCCAGGAACGAGCGCTGATCCGGGAGGCGCTGGTGGCGTTCTATCAAGCCTGGCAGCCTCGCTCGGCAGCCGAGTTTTTTGGTCTGGACAGGTGCGAGAGCGAAGCGCTGGATGCGCTGCCAACCTGGCTTTCGCCATGGCCCTGGGACCCGCTAACGCTGGAGCAGAAGCGCATCCAGCGACGTCGCGCTGAAGAGCGAGAAAACGCCAGGGTGCTGGGAAAAGAGCTTGGTCTTGAGGCCGGCTGGAAGTTCTGCGGGCCGGTGAGTGAGCTCAAGCTACACGTCGAGGTGGAGCGCCTGGCACGGCTGGTGGAGTCGATACGCACCCATGGCGTGCGCCGCCATGACGGCACCGATGGTGACATTCGCGCCCTTGTGCTGAGCCATCCCGACGGTCGCTGGCGCTGGCAGGTGCTGGTGGGACAGCATCGCTATGCCGTGATCAGCGCCCTGGGCCAGGAGCGCATCGCCATTCGTGTAGAGCAGTTCGTGCGTCGTCAGGAGGTCATGCTGTGGCCGGGCGTGGCTTCCGGTCTGTTCACACCTTCGGCCGCACTCAAGGTGTTCGACGACTGTTTCAGCGAGGGTGGCCGTTGCATCGAGCAAGAGCTGCCCGAAGCCGTCACGACGGGGCAGGAGCCGCGAGAACCGAATCAGGGGGAATCCCATGATGAGCTGGAAGCGAGTTCGGAACAGGTTGGCCCGGGGACCCCGGGGTAAGCGACGCGCCCCTCGGCACTATTACGTTGCCGGGCAGGCGGGGTTCGATAGGCTGGCCGAGACCTTGGCGGAGCGCGGCGTCGACCATCTTTTCCTGCACTGGCCCGGCGCGGAGGTGGCCTGGCCCAGCGGTGAGGAGGTGGTGCTGCTGGTGGCCGACGACGGCCTGCCGCAGGCAGCGGCGCTGCTCGGCACCACCGCGCGGTCGGGCGATCTGCGCTGTACCCTCTACAGCGTGGGCGGGCTGCCGGGCAGTGACCGCAACAAGGTGGCCTACCTGCCGGTGCGACGGGCACGTGAACTGCTTGCTGCGGCCCGTGCCCAGCCCGCCCCCCGCCTGGCCAGCGATGCAGAGCGACTGATGGCACTGAGCGTGGAAGCAGTTTACCACCTCGGCTTGGCCAGCGGCCTGGCCAGCGAGAGCGCCATCGGCGATGGCTACATGGCATCGCCCCACGCCAGCGCCATCAAGGCGCTGAACGCCCGCTGCGGCCTGTGGCCGCCACCTATCCGGCTCGACCTCGAGTCGCTGGATGGGCTGCTCGGCGAGGCTGGCTGGGCACCGCTTTCGGATACCGTGGAGAAGCTGTCTGCAGTCAATCCCTGGCTGAAGCTGCGCCTGCAGGTCTCGACCCAAGACGTCGCGCCGGGCCTGGCGGTATATCTCATCCGTGAGCGCGGGCTGGAGAGGCTCGATGGGCTGCGGGAGGTGCTTGTCCGCAACGGGTTCGACGTGCTCCATGAGGCGCCGATCAGCGGTGAGCAACGCGACGAGGTGGCCGATCTGATCCGCGGCGGCAATTGGGGGCGAGGACCGTACCCGACCAGTGGAGGCCTGCCTGCGTACCTCCTGGTGACCCACGATGTCTATCCGGACCTCTCGCCCTCGAAGGCATCGGGCGCCTCCGAGCTGGTGGACAATGCCCGAGTGTTCACGGTGAAGGAGCAGATGCGCCGCCTGGTCAACCGGGGCCAACCCACCTCGCAGCACTGCAACCCCGTTCACTCCTCCGACAACGCCATGCAGGCCGTGGAGTATCTCGGCATTGTGGCGCCCGAGAGAGTGGATGAGGTGGTGGCGTGCGCCCGACAGCGCAATGCCGCCTTCGCCTCGCCATACCCGGTGCTGGCCGATTTGAGCAAGCATGCCCGCCGGGCCAAGGTGGAGCTGATCGACTTCCACGGGCGGTGGGCGATCTGCAAGACCTTTCGACCGGGTCGCGAGCGTTTCCTCGAGCGTGAGGTCAAGGCGCGTGAGTTGGGCAGCTCGCTGCCGGAGGTCTCGCGCATCCTAGAAATCGGCTCTCACTATCTGGTGTTCGAGTGGTACGAAAACAGTCTGCCGAGCATTCTTTCGCCCAAGCCGTTGTTCTACCCGCATGGGCTGCTGCCGATATGGGCGATCGAGCGGCTGCGAGCGATCATCCTGCACTACCGACAGCTGGGCTATGAGTGCATCGATTTCAATCCCCACAACGTGATCTACGACCCCTGCAAGGGGCTCAAGGTGATCGATTTCGAGTTCCTTCAGCCCGGCGATCAAGAGCAGGACACCTTGAAGGGTAACTACGCCTGGTATCCGGTGCCGGACACCTTCCCCGGTGACATACCCCCCACGACCCAGCGTCGCCCCTACCTGCGTCGCTGGCTGACGTATACCGGTCTGCCGCGCTTCATGTGCCTTTATTCCTTTCCACGCCCTGTGCTGGTCGTGGTGCGGCGTATCACGCTGGTTGCCATCACCTTGGCAGGCGTGCGTCGCATGGGCTGGCGCAAGCTACGGCGCATGACCGGAAAGAGTATGCCACGGGCCAAACCGGTGCAGGAGGTCGGTCGGTCTGGGGCCGGCAGCCTGAGATCGCCGCAATAGCACCCATGCAGGACAGCACGACGCGCCGGGATGCGCAAGTGCATCGATGAACGGGGGTGGGGAACATGCTGCTCAACAAGATCAAGCGCTACGCCAGGCAGCGCTATGCCAGCCACCTGGGGCGACCGATGACGCACCGGCGCTACATCGACGGACGGCTGGGCATGATGGGCTTTCTCGATGCGCTCAAGAAGAGGGAGGTCGATTACGTCGTGCTGCGCTGGTTCGACTCCCTGCCTGTCATCGAACCGGGCGAGGACGTCGATATTCTCGTTGCCGACGAGGATGTCGGAAAGCTCAGCGAGTGTGTGAGCGTCAATCGTCGCAAGCGGGATATCGCCTGCGACCTCTACAGCGTCAGCGGACTGCCGGGAACGAGCCATCACCAAGGCAGCTACTACCCCGCGGCGAAGGCTCGGCAAATTCTTGCCAACGCGATCTGGATGAAGGGACTCGTTCGCGTTCCCGCGGCCGATGAGCACTTCCTGTCACTGAGCTATCACGCGATTTACCACAAGGGATATCTGTCGGGTATCCCGTCGGAGTTCAGTGAGCGCAATGCCCAGGTCAGGCCGCCCAAGGACCACGACTACCGGGGCATTCTCGAGACGCTGCACGGTCAGTCGAGCTATGCCGCCCAGGAGCTTGACATGACGCTCGAACGGCTCGATGCCTTTCTTGCAGGGCTGGGGTGGCGACCCGATCGGGACACTCTGAGGCGACTGGCGAAGCGCAACCGGTGGATCGCTGACAACTACAACTTCCTTGGCTGATCCAATCCCTCACGCAGCCTAGGCGGAGTGGAGCAGATGCCATGAAAGCATCATACGCAGGCCTGAGTTTTCCATCTGAGCCCATGTCACGCAGCGCCGCCGTCGAAGCGCTGGAGCGGAGCGGCTCTTGCTGGCGGCTTGCCCTCAAGCCGCGTGGAGCGTGCGGGCGTGAAAGGCTGCCTTGTGCCCTGGCCGAGGTCGGCTACCGCGAGCGTGTGCGGCTCACACCGCGTGCCAGAGCGAACTTGGAAGCGCTGGTCGGGATCATTCTACCGGGGCGAGAAACCGCGCTGGAGCTGCTGGTATATCAACCGTTACCTGTAGCCGAGGGAGGCCACCATGCACCGCGGGATGGCTGGCTGATTCTGGTTGGTGAGGAGGCGGCCCAGTTGGCGCGCTGGCTGCTCGACGACAGCGCCGGCCACTTCCTGCGTCATGCCCGCCTGGGGCGTTATACCGTCACTGCGGCCAGACTCTCGTACTTTCGCTCGTTCCTCGCCAACAATCGCTTCCGCCATGACGAGGTGCTGCTGGATGCGAGTCTGGTGCTCGAGCTGTACGGGTTACGCAAGGCCGAGTGCATCGACTACTTGGCGCTTGCGGCCGAGGTGAGGCATCGGCCGCGCATCAGGCGCAACGACGACGACAGCCATCACCACCGATGTTCGCTGCGGGAAATGCTGGCCACCCCTGGCTGCCATTTTCGTCTGGGTGAGCTCCGCTGCGTCTCGTTCGAGCAGATCATCCGCTTCAAGCGCTCGCGCGGCACCTTCGCGGACCGCCGTGACCTGAGCATGATGCAGGCCTTGGTGACGGGCAATCGCCTGGCAATACTGTGGCACCGGGCACTCTATGAGATCGATCTGGGACGTCGGCTCCTATCTGACTGGTTGATTCAACGGATACGACCTGAAGCTAGTGGACAAAGGCTCGCTTTCTCTCATCGCTGGCGTCGCCGTCGGAGCCACTGACATGGCATTCTTCTCGGTCGTGATATCTGTCCTCAATCAGGTAGCGACGCTGACGGACTCGCTTGCCAGCCTCTATCAGCAAACCTATCGCGATTTCGAGGTCATTGCGGTGGACGGCGGCTCGACCGACGGCTCCTACCAACTGCTCGAACAACATGCAGGCAAGGGCCGGTTACGCCTGTATCGACAAGACGAGGGTGGAGCCCAGGAGGCCAGAAACTTCGGTGCGGAGCAGGCCAGGGCCGCCTGGCTGGTGTTCTTCGATGCCGACAGCATCCTGCTCTTCGATCACCTCTCCCGCCTTGCCGATGCCATTGGCAAGCATGCCGACATCGAGCTGTTCGTCAATGCCTATCAGCAGATGGAAGGGCATCGCAGGCTGCCACGAACTGCCAGCCTGCCCAGTGGGGTGACCACTCGCCGGGAGGCGTTGGCAGCCATTGCCCAGCATGACTTCATCCATACCGGTGCCACCTGCATTCGTCGCGGGCGCTTTCTGGCGCTTGGTGGCTTTCCGCTCGGCGGCTTGCGCGACGATGGCGATATCTATTTCTGGCTCAAGGTGCTGTGCGAGCTGGCGGCGATCCACTACGACAATACCGTGACCTGCCTGTGGCTCAGTGATGACCGCAACGGTAATCGGGATGCAGGCGAGCCGGCTCCCCCCCGCTCCGATGCCGAATGGCTTGCGCAATGTTCGGCTCGGCTGTCGTGGCGGGAAGCGCGTTATCTACGGGCGACCATCAATCGCAAGGTACTTGCCCGGGCGGCCCGGAAGAAGCGGCTTGGACTCTCGGTGAAGGCCGAACTTGCCGCGATCTCGCTGTCCGGACTGGGCCTGAGCCATTGCGCACGTGTCGCCGTACTGATGCTTCCCCAGTCCTGCTATGAGCGCTATCGGAAGTGAATGAGGGAAATGACCGCGAAGGGTTCGGACGATTTGTCCGCACAGGAGGATAACGTGATGAGCGGATGCGTGATTACCTATGGCACCTTCGACATGTTCCATATCGGCCATCTCAACCTGCTGCGTCGCCTGGCGGAGATGGGCAGTCGCCTGATCGTGGCGGTGTCGACCGACGAGTTCAACGCCGGCAAGGGCAAGCGTACCCTGATCCCGTTCGAGCAGCGCGCCGAGATCGTGCGCTCGATCCGCTATGTGGATACCGTCATTCCCGAGACCTGCTGGGAGCAGAAGGTCGACGACATTCAGCGCTACGACGTGCACACCTTCGCCATCGGCGACGATTGGCGCGGTCATTTCGACTACCTGTCGCGCTATTGCGAGGTCGTCTACCTGCCCCGTACCGACGGGGTTTCGACCACTGACCTCAAACGCTCGCTGAACCGCTTCAGCAGTGTGTCCCGTGAAGACTTGCTGCGTGCCTTCGACGTGCTCGAGGCGCTGCGCAAGGACTTCGGCTGAAACCGCTGCGGCCATAGGAGGCGGGCAGCCTAGCGGGGCAGAAATGCGCTAAATACGAGATGCGGATATGGACGTGAAATCGGATGGGATTTCCACCTCGAAACACGTAGCGAATATAGCGACGTGCGCCCTAGCGAGCCGGGTCATTTCCTATGACGTTTTCGATACGTTAGTGACGCGCCTGGTAGGTACCCCTTCCGCCGTTTTTCTACTGCTGGGAAGACGGCTCTGCTCCAATGGGTTGATAGAGTGCACACCCGCTGCATTTGCAGAGCATCGTATGGAAGCAGAGCGTCGAGCAAGACGGATCGCTCATCCGCGTGATGTAACCCTTGAAGCGATCTATCGCGAGTTGAGCTTTGCTCTGGAGATGACGGAGAGAGATATCGGGGCGCTGGCCGAGGCTGAGTGTGCGCTTGAGGTCGAGCTGATCCGCGCAATTCCCGAAATGCGCGATCATGTCAAACATGCACGCGTGCGCGGCGATAGGATAGTCTTCCTCTCTGATATGTACCTGGGCTCGGAATTCATACAGGCCCGGTTGGCTGATCTTGGGCTGTTCCGCGAGGGAGACTCATGCTACGTATCATGTGAGATGGAGAAATCGAAGCGGCACGGCGATTCCTTTCTGCATGTGGCTGAGCGTGAAGGGGTATCGCCAGGAATGATATCTCATGTCGGTGACAATTACAGAGCGGATGTATTGGCAGCGCGAAAGTCCGGAGTCCGCCCGGAATATTACAATCATGCGCACCTGAATAGTTATGAAAAAATCCTTGAGAGCTACTCCATCGCCACGGATGGCCTAACGTCAGTGATGGCGGGAGCATCCCGCATGACGCGTCTTTCGGTGAATGCATCCTCTCCGACACAGGCTGCGCTAAGAGACATGTCAGCTGGCGTTATCGCACCGGTACTTGTCGGATATGTCTTGTGGTTGCTGCGGCGTGCAAAACGCCTGGGGCTGCGTAGATTGTACTTCGTTTCGCGAGATGGTCAGGTACTGCTGGACATGGCACGGCGACTGTCCCGGAAAATTCCATATTTTGATATGGAGATGAGATATTTCTACGGGAGTCGCCAGGCGATCCAGTTGGCAGGTTTGCATATCATTGATGATGCAGCACTAGCATGGATCATGCGGAGAACGGGGGAACGCTCCGTCCGAAGCTATCTAGCAAGAGTGGCCCTCGCGCCAGAGGACATACGCGAATCACTGTCAGAGGTAGGGCTCGGCGAGCGCTGCTGGAGTAAGGCCCTTACCGAGAAAGCGCACAAGAAACTGGCCGATCTACTTACGCGGGAAAACCCCTCAGAGATTATTCTGCAGAGAGCTTCTAAAGCCAGGGAGTTGTTGGTGCGATACGCACGGCAAGAGGGTATGCTGGACCCAGGCGAGTGGGGGCTTGTCGATACATGTGGGCGCGGTCAGATGCTGAATACGCTTTCTCGCCTGGTGGTCGAGAAGGGAGCCGTGGCGCCCAAGGCATTTTATTTTCAATTGATGCAGGGTGGCGAGGCCGGAAGCTGCTGCCAACGAGAAGCCTATTTTTGCAACGAAAGCAGCCGGAGTGGATACGTAAAAGTCATTCCAGACCTGACGCGTGTGATCGAAATAGCATGTTGTGGAGACCATGGCTTGGTTCAAGGTTATTCTGTGGCGGAGGGGAAAGTCGTGCCGGTTCTTAAGGCCGAGCGGAATACGGCAGCCATTGATGCAGGGCTGCCGTTATTGAGGCAAGCATGCGCAGCCTTCGTTGATAACCTGTATCTGGACCCAAAGGCCGTATATGTAGGGGCCGACTCGCGAGCCGCTAGTGCGAAATTGATAAGAAAGTTCTGGTATGCGCCAGAGCAGTGGGAAGCTAGAGCTTGGAGTGCAATGCCGATAGAGACGGATCATGCCGGCCTATCTATCAGACCACTTGCTCGTCCATTTACCGCGAGAGATATGATTTCGATGATTCTCAGGCTGCGGCTTCCTTCTCATGGGCGTTTATGGCCTCAGGGGAGTCTGGCGGCAAGTTCGGCTGGTTATACAATTGTCATGAGCTTTGCAACCAAGCTATGCCGTAAATTGAAAGCCATGATTCGACGATGAAAATGATGGCTCATTTTTCCTCGTGCGATACTTTTTTATACGTTAATTTCATCGCCAGGTCTACCAGATTTTCTTGTTTCACGCCGCCTTGAACCTTTTTTTTCAAATTAAAGATCATTGCCGATGAGCGCCGATTGAAGGTTTGTAAGGTCGGTATTAATCCCCCCGCTTCCCCGGTTATGGCTTCCTTGATGATAGAGGAAAATCAAGCTGGAGGCGAATGAAACTCAAGAAGGAAGATGACTTTGGTTTATATAAATCCCAAGGTGGCAGTGCTGGCCAGCAGGTTTCCTGAGCTCTCTGAAACCTTCGTGATGCAGCACGTCGTCGGGCTTCTTGAAAGAGACGTGGATGTCAAGGTGCTGGCGAACAGTGGGGACGCCATGGCCTGGAGTAGCCTAGGCAAGCACGCTTCGGGGATTAGGGAGCGTGTTTGGCATTACCGTATGCCCGTTTCCAAGAGGCAGCGTATCAGAGGCGCTCTTGGCAAGATAATAGCGCATGCAAGACACAAGCAGTGGGATTATTTATCTTCTTTCAATGTCATGGCTTATGGAGGCAAGGCCCTGAGCCTTCACTTTCCCTATGTTTTTGATCAGGCCCTTGCTATCGGCCCCGTCGATATCTTGCACTGTCATTTCGGACCTAACGGTATCCTCGGGGCACACCTGAAACGGCTCGGATTCTGTCGCCAGCTCGTCGTGACCTTCCACGGTATCGATGTGTCCAAAGTGCTCTATCAAGCGGGGAGACACCATCCGTACCGAGTGCTGTTTGAGCATGCGGATCTCATCTTGCCCATCAGCCACCGATGGGAGAAGAAGTTGATCGAATTGGGGGCGCCGGCGGACCGAGTCCAGGTCCACCGCGTGGGTATCGATGTAGATCGCTTCAGGTATCAGGAGCGCCAGCCCAGAGATGGAAGGCTCCGTCTAGCCACGACAGCACGTTTCACTGAAAAGAAGGGGCTGCGATACGCAATTGAGGCGGTGGCACTTCTTCGGCGTACTAGACCGGATTTGTTATTGCGATATGACATTATCGGCAGCGGTACGGAGTGGGACGCTATTAATCAGCTCGTCGACCGTCTTGGAGTCAAGGATTTAGTCAACCTTCACGGACCACGGCCGCACCACGAGGTGGAGACGATGCTCGCTCAGGCCGATGTCTTCATCCTTCCGAGCGTTACGGCGGCGAACGGGGATCAAGAAGGGGTTCCTGT
Organism: Billgrantia desiderata; assembly: GCF_900108215.1. NCBI lineage: Bacteria > Pseudomonadati > Pseudomonadota > Gammaproteobacteria > Oceanospirillales > Halomonadaceae > Billgrantia > Billgrantia desiderata. The sequence continues at coordinate 51,463 of NZ_FNVC01000012.1, forward strand.
CTCCTTGATGGAAGCCATGGCTTCCGGGATGCCGGTCCTAAGTACTTGGCATAGCGGCATCCCGGAGCTGGTTGAGGATGGAATATCTGGTTTTCTCGTTCCTGAGCGGGATCCCGAAATGCTGGCGGAGCGCATCGCCTACCTGGCTGATCACGCGGAAAGGTGGAGCGAAATGGGCTATTGCGGGCGTGTAAAGGTAGAGGGCGAGTTCAATCTTCTTCAACAGAATGATTCCCTGCTGGCGATATACCATGAACTCTTGTCAAGCCACAAAGGCTCCCCGAGTTCAGGGATCGGCTTCATCGGAAAACATCCGGCCCTCTAGCATGTGAATCTGCAGGGCGGATATAAACCCTGCATGAAGGGAAGGGAGTTCAGTGCTGTGACAATTCTGGTGACCGGTGGGGCTGGCTATATCGGTTCTCATACGGTGCTGACGTTGCTCGAAGCTGGGTATGGGGTAGTGGTGTTGGATAACCTCTGCAACGCCTCTCTGGAATCTCTCCGACGAGTAGAGAGAATGGCGGGGCGCGAGCTTGCCTTTGTGAAAGGAGATGTTTGCGATCAGGCCTGTCTCGATGCGATTTTCGCCGAGTGGGAGATCACGGCTGTTATTCACCTTGCCGGCTTGAAGGCCGTGGAAGAGAGCGTTCAGCAGCCATTGGACTATTACGGAAACAATGTGGGAGGCTCCCTCACCCTGTACCAAGCCATGCGGTCGGCGGGTGTCCATCGGCTGGTGTTCAGTTCATCGGCCACGGTCTATGGCGCTGAGGCACCGGTCCCCTACCGTGAAGATTTTCCCAGAGGGGTGCCCAGCAGTGCTTATGGTGCCTCCAAGGCGATGGTAGAGCAGATGCTCGAAGAGCTATGCAGCGTGGAAAATGCCTGGTCCGTGGTGATGTTGCGCTATTTTAACCCGATAGGAGCTCACGCGAGCGGCCAGATCGGTGAAGATCCCAGGGGTTTCCCCAATAACCTGATGCCCTATATTGCCCAGGTCGCCGCTGGGCGCCGCGAAACGCTGTCGATTTTCGGTGATGACTATCCCACCGTTGACGGCACCTGTGAGCGCGATTACCTGCACGTGATGGATCTGGCGGAGGGGCATGTCGTCGCGATGAAGCATTTGGATCGCACTGGCATACAGTGCTACAACCTGGGTACTGGTCGCCCGGTCTCGGTGCTGCAGATGGTGTCCCGTTTTATTGCCGTGAACGGCGTGGACGTGCCTTACTTGATGGCCCCCCGACGTGCCGGCGATCTACCGGCATTCTGGGCTGATCCCACCAAGGCTTGGAACGAGCTTGGTTGGCGGGCTCGTCGGTGCCTGGATAGCATGGTGCGTGATACCTGGCGCTGGCAGCAGCTCAATCCCGATGGCTACCCGTAAGCGCCGTGCGCCCGCTCTCGCATTTCTCTCCAAGATGAGGCCCCAATAGCACGAGCTGGACTTCGCCTCCGCCATGGCCTGAAGGGCATTTCCCAGCGCTGCTTCGAAGGACGCCGGCAGTCCGCCATAATCTTGCCCGGCCGTTACCGACGGGGCTCGGCCACTTGCCGCCGTGTCATGACCCGGCGCTGAGCAAGAACGCCGAAGCCGCCATCCAGCGATGGCGGCTTCGGCGTTTGTGCAAGGCGAATGTTGGTACTGTTACAGCGGATGTTATATTTTTCACATTCGTGCAGTCTTCCCCTGCGCTGATACCACGACAACCAGATGCGGCGGGTCCTGGCACATCGCCGCCGGCACCAAAGGAAGGAATCCATGACTGCCATCATGAGCCTGGTCGGCATGGCGACACTGATCGTCATCGCTCTCATCTTTTCCACCAACCGTGGGGCCATCCGCCTGCGAACCGTGGGTGGCGCCTTCGCCATCCAGGCCGGGATCGGCGCCTTCGTGCTCTACGTGCCGTTCGGTCAGACGGTGCTGCAGACCATTTCCGCCGGGGTCAGCCAGGTGGTGCTCTACGCCAACGACGGCATCGACTTCCTCTTCGGTGGCCTCGCCGATACCGGCAACATCGGCTTCGTCTTCGCCATCAAGGTGCTGCCGGTGATCATCTTCTTCTCCTCGCTGATCGCCGTGCTCTACTACATCGGCATCATGCAGTGGGTGATCCGCATCCTCGGCGGCGCGCTGCAGAAGGCGCTGGGCACCTCGCGCACCGAGTCGCTATCGGCCACTGCCAACATCTTCGTCGGTCAGACCGAGGCGCCGCTGGTGGTGCGCCCCTTCATCGCCCGCATGACCCCCTCGCAGCTGTTCGCGGTGATGTGCGGCGGGCTGGCCTCGGTGGCGGGCTCGGTGCTGGCCGGCTATGCGGCGCTGGGCATTCCCATGGAGTACCTGGTGGCGGCCTCGTTCATGGCGGCCCCCGGCGGCCTGCTGTTCGCCAAGCTGATCATGCCCGAGACCGAGAAGCCGGTGGACGACGTCGAGGAGGCCAGCGAGGTGATCGAGGCCGAGGACCGGCCGGTCAACGTACTCGACGCGGCGGCGGCGGGGGCCTCGTCCGGGCTGCGCCTGGCCGCCAACGTCGGCGCCATGCTGCTCGCCTTCATCGGGCTGATCGCGCTGATCAACGGCATGCTCGGCGGTGTCGGCGGCTGGGTCGGCTTCGAGCAGCTGAGCCTGGAGCTGATTCTCGGCTGGCTGTTCGCGCCGCTCGCCTTCGTGCTCGGCGTGCCCTGGGCGGAGGCCACCCTGGCCGGCTCCTTCATCGGCCAGAAGCTGGTGGTCAACGAGTTCGTCGCCTACATCAATCTGGCGCCTTACATCGACGGCGACGCGATAGTGACGAATACCGGCCAGGCCATGAGCGGCCACACCATCGCCATTCTCTCCTTTGCCCTGTGCGGCTTCGCCAATCTCTCGTCGATTGCCATCCTGCTCGGCGGCCTGGGCAGCATCGCCCCGAGCCGGCGCCACGACATCGCCCGCTTCGGCGTCAAGGCGGTGCTGGCCGGCACCCTCTCCAACCTGATGTCGGCGGCCATTGCCGGTTTCTTTCTCTCCATCGGCGGGGTGATCTGATGGTCGCCGCCAATTCACTTCGCTTCGACAGGTAACGTCATGACCGAACTGCAGCAGGCCGCGCGCCAGGCCCTGGCGCTGATGGACCTTACCAGCCTCAACGACGACGACAACGATACCGTCATTCGCGAGCTGTGCGCCCGCGCCAACACACCTGCGGGTCATCCGGCGGCGGTGTGCGTCTATCCCGCCTTCGTGTCCACCGCGCGCCAGGCGCTGGCCGAGCAGGGCCTGGCCGGCAAGGTCAAGGTGGCCACGGTGACCAACTTCCCCCACGGCGAGGCCGACGTCGAGCGCGCCGCGGCCGAGACCCGCGCTGCCATTGCCGCCGGCGCCGACGAGGTCGACGTGGTCTTCCCCTACCGCGCGCTGATGGCGGGTGACGCCGAGGTCGGCCGCGAGCTGGTCGAGGCGTGCAAGCGCGAGTGCGGCGACGCCGTGCTCAAGGTGATCCTGGAAACCGGCGAATTGAAGGAGGCGGGGCTGATCGACCGTGCCGGCATGCTGGCCATCGACGGCGGCGCCGACTTCCTCAAGACTTCCACCGGCAAGGTGGCGGTCAACGCTACCCTGGATGCGGCCAAGATCCTGCTCACCGCGATCAAGGCGAGCGGCCGCGACGTGGGCTTCAAGGCCGCCGGCGGGGTGCGCACCGCCGAGGATGCCGCCGCCTACCTGCAGCTCGCCGAGCGGGTGATGGGGGCCGAGTGGATCACGCCGGCGCACTTCCGCTTCGGCGCCTCGGGGCTGCTCGGCAGCCTGCTCGAGACCCTGGGCGTCGAGCAGGACAAGGGCTCGACGGAGGGCTACTGATGACGTTCCGTGCGCTTCCCCAGGAGCTTATCCGCGCCAAGCGCGATGGCCAGGCGCTCTCGCCCGAGGCGATAGGCGAGCTGGTGGGCGGTATCGCGGACGGCAGTCTCTCCGACGCCCAGGTCGGTGCGCTGGCCATGGCGATCTTCCTCAACGGCATGAATGCCGCCGAGACGGTGGCACTGACCGAGGCGGTGCGCGACTCCGGCGAGGTGCTGGCGTGGCGCGGTCTGGGCGAGGGGCTCGACCTGCCGGGGCCGGTACTCGACAAGCACTCCACCGGCGGCGTGGGCGACCTCGTCTCGCTGGTGCTGGGACCCTGGATCGCCGCCTGCGGCGGCTACGTACCGATGGTCTCCGGCCGCGGCCTGGGCCACACCGGCGGCACCCTGGACAAGCTCGAGGCCATTCCCGGCTACGACATCGCCCCCACGCGGCAGCGCTTGCGCACGCTGGTGCGCGAGGCGGGCGTGGCCATCGTCGGCCAGACCGCCGAACTGGCCCCGGCCGACCGGAGGCTCTACGCCATCCGCGACGTCACCGCCACGGTGGAGTCGCTGCCGCTGATCGTCAGCTCGATCCTGGGGAAAAAGCTGGCCTGCGGCCTCGACGCCCTGGTGATGGACGTCAAGAGCGGCAGCGGCGCTTTCATGCCCACCCTCGAGAAATCACGGGAGCTGGCGCAGACTATCGCCGAGGTGGCCAGCCGCGCCGGCACACCGACCACCGCGCTGCTCACCGACATGAGCCAGCCGCTGGCGCCCTGCGCCGGCAACGCCGTCGAGGTACGCGAGGCCATCGACCTGCTCCTCTGCAACAAGCGGGGCGGGCGCCTGCTGGAGGTGACCCGCACGCTTGCCGCCGAGCTGCTGCTGGCCGGCAAGCTGGCCGAGAGCCGCGATGCGGCCCTGGCCCTGCTCGACGAGCGGCTTGCCTCGGGGGCTGCCGCCGAGCGCTTCGCGCGCATGGTGGCGGGGCTGGGAGGTCCTGCCGACCTGCTCGAACGCCCCGAGCGCCATCTACCCCGGGCGCCCGTGGTGCGCCCGGTGCATGCCGCGCGCAGCGGCCGGGTCACACGCATGGACACCCGCGCCGTGGGGCTTGCCGTGGTGACGCTGGGCGGCGGGCGCCGTGCGCCGAGCGATGCCATCGATCATTCCGTTGGCCTGACCGGCATCGCCGCTCTCGGCGACGCCGTCGACGGCGAACGCCCGCTGGCCTGGGTGCATGCGGCAAGCGAGGCCGACGCCGAGCGCGCCGCCAGCCAGCTGCGTGCGGCCATCGAAGTGAACGACGTCGCGCCCGAAGGCGTCGTACTGCCTACACTCATTCAAGACGTGATCCGTCGGGAGGCGCCATGACTCGCGCCATCGTGCTGGTACTCGACTCCTTCGGCATCGGCGCGGCCCCCGATGCCGAGCGCTTCGGCGACGCCGGGGCGGATACGTTGGGCCATATCGCCGCCGCCTGCTCTCGTGGAGAGTGTGACGGTGCCGATCGTCAGGGCTCGCTGGCACTGCCCAACCTGGGCCGGCTGGGGCTGTTCCACGCCCACCGCGAGAGCACCGGCGCCTGGGCCGAGGGCGTCGAGCTGCCGGCCGAAGTGATCGGCGCCTACGGCCACGCCGGGGAGATCTCCTCGGGCAAGGACACCCCTTCGGGCCATTGGGAAATTGCCGGGGTGCCGGTGCGCTTCGACTGGGGCTACTTCCTCGACCGCGAGGAGAGCTTTCCGCCCGAGCTGCTCGCAGCGCTGATCCGCGAGGGCGAGCTGCCCGGCGTGCTGGGCAACTGTCATGCCTCGGGCACCGAGATCATCGCCCGGCTCGGCGAGCAGCACATGGCCAGCGGCAAGCCCATCGTCTATACCTCGGCGGATTCGGTGCTGCAGATCGCTGCCCACGAGGAGTCGTTCGGCCTCGCGCGGCTTCATGCCCTGTGCGAGACCGCCCGGCGCCTGCTCGAGCCCTACAACATCGGCCGGGTGATCGCGCGGCCCTTCGTTGGTCAACACGCCGATGACTTCTCCCGCACCGCCAACCGCCGCGACTACAGCGTCGAGCCGCCTGCGCCCACGGTGCTGCAGAAGCTGTGCGACGACGGCGGCGAGGTGATCGCCATCGGCAAGATCGCCGACATCTACGCCCACTGCGGGGTGACGCGCACGCTCAAGGCCAGCGGCCACGACGCGCTGATGGACGCCACCCTGGCCGCCCTGGACGAGGCCGGCGAGCGCTCGCTGGTCATGACCAACTTCGTCGACTTCGACACCCTCTACGGCCATCGGCGCGACGTGACCGGCTATGCCGCCGCGCTGGAGGCCTTCGACGCGCGGCTGCCCGAGCTGCTGGCCAGACTGCGCGACGGCGACCTGCTGGTGATCACCGCCGACCACGGCTGCGATCCTACCTGGCACGGCACCGACCACACCCGCGAGCGGGTGCCGGTGCTGGCGCTGGGGGCCGGGCTCGCCCCCGGTTCGCTGGGTGCGCGCGACACCTTCGCCGACATCGGCCAGAGCCTGGCGGCGCACCTGGGCCTTCCGCCCATGGCCGACGGCACGAGCTTCATTGGTTTTGACCCTCTCGCTGCATAGGAAACGTGACATGGCGACTCCCCATATCCAGGGCGAACGCGGCATCTTCGCCGACACCGTGCTGATGCCCGGCGACCCGCTGCGCGCCAAGCACATCGCCGAGACCTTTCTCGAGGACGCCCGCGAGGTCACCAGCGTGCGCAACATGCTCGGCTTCACCGGGCGCTACCGCGGCCGCGACATCTCGGTGATGGGCCACGGCATGGGCATCCCCTCGGTCTCCATCTACGCCAAGGAGCTGATCACCGACTATGGCGTGCAGCGCCTCATCCGGGTCGGCTCCTGCGGCGCGGTGCGTGACGACGTGGCGGTGCGCGACGTGGTGATCGGCCTCGGCGCGAGCACCGACTCGGCGGTCAACCGCACCCGCTTCATGGGCCACGACTTCGCCGCCATCGCCGACTTCGAACTGACCCGCCACGCGGTGGATGCCGCCGCGGCCCAGGGCGTGCCGGTGAAGGTGGGCAACCTGTTCTCGGCCGACCTGTTCTACAACCCCCAGGCGGAGCTGTTCACGCTGATGAAGCGCTACGGCATCGTCGGCGTGGAGATGGAGGCGGCGGGACTCTACGGCGTGGCGGCGGAGTTCGGCGGCCGGGCCATGACCATCTGCACCGTCTCCGACCACATCCTCAAGGGCGAGTCGCTGCCCAGCGAGGCCCGCGAGCGCAGCTTCAACGAGATGGTCGAGGTGGCGCTGGACGCGGTACTGCGCGACGACGCGGCGGGGGCGGCATGAGCGACATCGATCCGAGCGTCGTCGGCGCGCTGATCGCGGCGCGCGGCAACGCCTACGCGCCCTATTCGCGGCATCCGGTGGGCGCCATGGTGGAGAGCGAGAGCGGCGCGCGTTACTTCGGCGCCAACGTCGAGGTGGCCCACTACAAGGGAGTGTGCGCGGAAGCCTCGGCCATCGCCGCCATGGTCAGCGCCGGCGAGCGGCGCCTGCGTCACGTCTACGTGATCGGCCCCGGCGAGCACCTGTGCACCCCCTGCGGCGACTGCCGCCAGCGCATCCGCGAGTTCGCCGACGCCGCGACACGCATCCACGTGGTCGACGCCGAGGGCAGGCTGCTCAAGCGCTACACCATGGAGGAACTGCTGCCCGATGCCTTTGGGCCGGAGAATCTGAAACTCACTCCCTGAGTTCGATGCGCTCGAAGTGGGGCGCCAATCGCTTCACCAGCCCGGCCAGCATCGCCCGTGGCGGGGCGTTCTCCACCGGCTGGCAGTAGGCCGGGTCGAGGCACTGGCGGGTGCGGGCCACCTGGATGGCGTAGCGGCGCACGCCGCAGTCGGCCAGGGTCAGTGCCAGGCGCTCCACCTCGGCCAGCGAGAAGTCGCGCCAGTGCACGGTGGTGCGGCATTCGAAGTCGACGCCGCCGTCGAGCAGCGCCATCAGGCTCTGGCTGTTGCGCTGCCAGATGCCGGGGCGCCCGCAGATACGGTCGAAGTCGCCCCCGCGCCCCTTCACGTCGAGCCCCACCCAGTCGAGCCACGGCAGCAGCCGCGAGAGCCGCGCCGGGTAGGTGCCGGCGGTGTGCAAGCCGACCTTGAAGCCCATCGCCTTCACCTCGCGTACCGCCGTCGGCAGGGCGTTGTGCAGCGTCGGCTCGCCGCCGCTGAACACCACAGCCTCGAGCAGCCCCCGGCGGCTCTCCAGGAACTCCCGCACCGCCTGCCACTCGCTCTCGTCGCCGCGCCGCGGCGGCATCATGTGGCCGTTGTGGCAGTAGCCGCAGCGCAGCGGACAGCCCTGCAGGAACACCACGCAGGCCAGGTGATCCGGGTAGTCCAGGGTGGTCATCTGGGTCAGGCCGGCAATGGGCAGGCGGATGCCGTCGAGAAACTCGGGTGAGGACGAGTCGAGGTCGGTGGCGATCATCGGGAAGCTCCTTACCCAGATGTGGGCGCATGCCGGGCGCAGGGCCCGGCCGCTCAGTCGGTCGAATGTCAGGGCGTCAGGGCGGCGGCCCGCTCGGTGAAGTGACGGCGCTCGCGGTGCTCGGAACGCTTGCCGACGTTGAACTGGCTGACCGGGCGGTGGTAGCCCATCACGCGGGTCCAGACCTCGCAGCGCTGGCGTTGTTCGGTGGGCAGGGTGTCGATGTTCGTCATGGTTTGGCTCCTTCCAAAGGGGTGATGACAGCGGTGAAAAAACGCTCAGGCCGGTAGGGCCGCGGCGCGTCTTGCCAGCAGTGCTTCGTCGCACTTGGGGCAGAACTCGTGTTCGCCGGCCAGATAGCCGTGCACCGGGCAGATCGAGAAGGTCGGCGTCACGGTGATGTAGGGCAGGCGGAAGCGCGACAGCGCGGTGTGCACCAGCTTGCGGCAGACGGTGGCGCTGGAGAGCCGCTCGCGCATGTAGAGGTGCAGCACGGTGCCGCCGGTGTAGCGGGTCTGCAGCGGGTCCTGATGGATCAGCGCCTCGAAGGGGTCGTCGGTGTGCCCCACCGGCAGTTGGCTCGAGTTGGTGTAGTAGGGCGCCTCCGGCGTACCGGCCTGCAGAATGCCCGGGAAGCGCTCGGCGTCGGCGCGGGCGAAGCGATAGGTGGTGCCCTCCGCCGGGGTCGCCTCCAGGTTGTAGAGATGGCCGGTCTCGGCCTGGAATTCCTGCATCCTGGCGCGCACGTGGTCGAGCACTTCCAGGGCGAGCTGGCGCCCCTCGGGGGCGGTGATGTCATAGCGGTCGTCGCAGAAGTTGCGCACCATCTCGTTGAGCCCGTTCACGCCCAAGGTGGAGAAGTGGTTGCGCAGGGTGCCCAGGTAGCGCTGGGTATAGGGGTAGAGCCCTTCGTCCATCCACTGCTGGATGCGCTCGCGCTTGAGCTCCAGGCTGTCGCGACCCAGCGCCAGCAGGCGGTCGAGCTCGGTGAACAGGCCCGCCCGATCGCCGGCGAAGCGGTAGCCCAGCCGCGCGCAGTTGAGCGTCACCACGCCCAGCGAGCCGGTCTGCTCGGCGCTGCCGAACAGGCCGTTGCCGCGCTTGAGCAGCTCAGAGAGGTCGAGCTGCAGGCGGCAGCACATGGAGCGCACCATGTGTGGCTCCAGGTCGGAGTTGAGAAAGTTCTGGAAGTAGGGCAGGCCGTACTTGGCGGTCAGTGCGAATAGCCGCTCGGCGTTGTCGCTCTCCCAGTCGAAATCGGGGGTGATGTTGTAGGTGGGGATGGGGAAGGTGAACACCCGTCCCTGGCGGTCGCCGGCCTCCATCACCTCCAGGTAGGCGCGGTTGAGCAGGTCCATCTCCGCCTGCAGCTCGCCGTAGGTGAAGGGCTGCTCCTCGCCGCCGACGATCGGTACCTGATCGCGCAGGTCCGCCGGGCACACCCAGTCGAAGGTGAGGTTGGTGAAGGGCGTCTGGCTGCCCCAGCGCGACGGCACGTTGAGGTTGTAGATGAACTCCTGGATCGCTTGCTTGACGGCCGGATAGTCGAGGCCGTCCTTGCGCACGTAGGGGGCGAGGTAGGTATCGAAGGAGCTGAAGGCCTGGGCGCCGGCCCACTCGTTCTGCAGCGTGCCGAGGAAGTTGACCATCTGCCCCAGGGCGCTGGAAAGGTGGCGCGGCGGGCCGCTCTCGGCGCGCCCGGGCACGCCGTTGAAGCCCTCGATCAGCAGCTGGCGCAGCGACCAGCCGGCGCAGTAGCCGCACAGCATGTCGAGATCGTGGATGTGCAGGTCGCCCTCGCGGTGGGCGGTGCCGACCTCGGCCGGGTAGACCTCGTCGAGCCAATAATTGGCGATCAGCTTGCCCGAGACGTTGAGGATCAGCCCGCCCAGGGAGTAGCCCTGGTTGGCGTTGGCGTGCACGCGCCAGTCGGCGCGTTCGAGGTACTCGTTGACGGTCGAGGCGACGTCGATGCGGCGCGGGCCGGCCTGGCTTGTGGGGGCGTTCACCGTAATCTCCCTATATGTGCTGCCGTTTGGTGTTTTCAACCACAACATATGGTGTTTGAAGGCTAGTGCCTTCGGCAGCGGGAGAACATGACCCAGGTCAGAAAAAGTCCAGTTGAAAACTTGAGGAACGACGAGCCCCGCCGGCTGGCGGGGCTCGAAGACGGCCGCAAAGGCGCTCATGGCGGGCGGTTCAGCCGGCGGGCAGCCGGCTGTTGTCCATGCCCGGGCGACCGTGCCAGTAGCCATCGCACACCTCGGCCTCGACCAGGCTGAGCGGATCGGCGGCGGGCAGCTCGCCGCGGCGGGCGGCGTCGAAGGCGGCGACCACCTCGGCCATGCCCTCGGCGCGGGGGCTCAGGCGCGCCACGCCCACGCCCATCGCGGTCATGTCCTTGATCTCGTGGCGCAGGTCCTGGCAGGCGCCGGAGAGGGTCTGGATGCCGTTCAGGGTGAACACTTCCTTGGATTCCTGGGAGCGCAGTGCCAGGCCCTCGGGGTACTTCTGGCACACGAACATGCAGCGGTCCTTGGGCTTCTGGTGGCGCCGTGCGGTGAAGCAACGCGACGACCAGGCCAGCGGCAGGTGACCGTAGGCGAACACCTCGCAGGGCGCATCGAGCCCCTCGGCGGTGCAGTCGGCTAGCAGCCGGGCGAGATCGTCACGCGACATCTCCACCGGCGCCTGCCAGCGCTGCATGCCGGCCCGCGCCATCACGCCGATGGAAGCCGGGTTGTAGAGGTTCAGCGCCGCCCCGGCAACGAAGGGCAGGCCGGCGGCGGCCAGGCGTTGCAGGGCGCTCTGGTCGTTGGCCTCGACCATGAACTCGCCGTTGTCGCACAGCTTGCGCAGGTCGCGCAGGTCGGCCTCGGACTCGATCAGGGTCTGGCTCGCCAGCACCACCTGCTTGCCGCTCTGGGCCAGCTCGCGGCCGATGCCGAGCCAGTCGTCGAGCTTCATGTCGCGGCGGCGCGAGCAGACGGATTCGCCCAGGGTGACGATCTCCACCGGCCAGTCGGCGGCCTCGCGGTAGAAGTCGGCGTAGCGCTCGCGGGTCCAGTAGAACAGCACCGGGCCCAGGGCGAGCTGCAGGGAATCGGATGACATGAAACCTCCTATTTCCAGCGGCGTTCATAGGCGCCCAGGGTGGTGGTGGCGCCCTCGGAGACCTCGCCGAGGCCGGCCATCCAGGCAGGGTCGGGGTGGAAGCGCTCCGGCGCGCGCTCCAGGCGGTCCAGCGCCTGGCGCCAGATGCCGGCGACCTTCGACACGTAGGCGGGGCTGCGCTGGCGGCCCTCGATCTTCACCGCGCTGATGCCCAGCTCGCGCAGCTCCGGCAGCAGCTCCAGGGTGTTGAGGCTGGTGGGCTCCTCGATGGCGTGGTAGGTCTCGCCGCCGACCTCGAAGCGCCCCTTGCACAGGGTGGGGTAGCCGGCCCGCTCGCCGTCGCCGTAGCGGTCGATCAGTACGCCGTTGAGGCGCGACTCGAGGCCTTGCGGGGTCTCCTCCCAGCGCACGTGGGCCGCCGGCGAGCAGACCCCGCGGGTATTGGGCGACTCGCCGGTGAGGTACGACGACAGGTAGCAGCGCCCCTCGGCCATGATGCACAGGCTGCCGAAGGCGAACACCTCGAGCTCCACCGGGCTCTGCTTGGCCAGGTCGCGCACCTGGGTGATGGAGAGCACCCGCGGCAGCACGGCGCGCTTGATGCCGAACTGGTCGTGGTAGAAGCGCAGCGCCTCGTGGCTGGTGGCGGAGCCCTGCACCGAGAGGTGGCGGGGGAGCTCCGGATAGCGACGGGCGGCATAGTCGAGCAGGCCCATGTCGGCCATGATCAGGGCGTCGACGCCGAGCTCGGCGGCCTGGTCCACGGCGCGGGTCCACTGGGCCCAGCCGTCGGGCTGCGGATAGGTGTTGATGGCGCAGAACACCCGCTTGTCCCGGGCATGGGCGTAGTCGATGCCTTCGCGGGCGCGCTTGTCGGTGAAGTTCAAGCCGGCGAACTGCCGGGCGTTGGTGGCGTTCTGGAAGCCGAAGTAGACGGCATCGGCGCCTTCATCCACCGCCCGTTTCAGGGCCGGCAGGTTGCCGGCCGGGCAGACGAGCTCCATGTCGCTCTCCTCGCAGTCTGGGGAAACCCGACCATGCTAGTCGACTACGACAGAGCGGCTTTTGATGAGGGTCATGCAGAAGCGGGATAGCCCTGGCTCATAGCCCTGATTCATAGCCCTATCCTGTGAGCCCGGTGGGTGAAGAAGATCCCGCTCGGCGACTGGGCGGGCAGCCTGGCCAGCTCTTCGAAGGTGCGGGTGTCGTAGACCACGACCTGGTTGCTGTCCCGGGCCGAGATCCAGATGTGCTCGCCGCGGGGGGTGAACTCCTTGTGCAGGATCGAGGCGCCCGGCTCCAGGGTCCGGATCACCTCGTGGGTCTGGGTGTCGATGACCTGCACCTTGTCGTTGAGCGGGTGGGCGAAGGTGACCCACACCTGACGCTCGTCGGGGCGGCTCATGACGAAGATCGGCTGGCCGTGCACTTCGATGCGGTTGGTGAGCGACCAGTCGCGGGTATCGGCCACCAGCACCTCGTTGCGCCCCACGGCGGGGAAGAAGGCCTGGTCGCCGGCCATGGCCCAGCCCTCCAGGTGGGGCATCTTGTACACCGGCAGGCGCTGCTCGCCCTGGCCGTAGTCGGGCAGGATGCGCTGCACGCCGTTCTCCGGATGCCACAGGTCGAGCAGGGCCATGCCGTCCTCGCCGAACAGGCCGGCGATGTAGTAGCGGCCGTTGGCGGTGATCAGGGCGTCGTAGGGCATGCTGCCCACATCGCGGTACTGGGTCAGCTCGGGCTCGTCCTGCGACATGTCCAGGGTCCAGATCTCGCCGGCCTCGAACAGGCTGAAGACGAACACGTTGCCCGGCACGTCCACCACCCCCACCACCTTGGCCTGGGCCGTGCTGCCGTCCGGTCGCCGATAGGTGGCCGGCACGTCGATGACCAGCTCCATGGTCTCGGTGTCGAACACTTTGACCCCGCCCGGCTCGTAGTTGCCCACCGCCACGAAGCGGCCGTCCTGGGAGATGGCGCCGCCGATGCTGTTACCACCCTGGATGATGCGCCCGTCGATCTCGCCGGTGAGCAGGTCGAGCCGGGTCAGGCCGCCGTCGCGGCCGAAGACGAAGGCGTAACGCGCGTCGCGGGTGAATTTCACCGAGGCGTGGGAGAGATCGCCGAAGCCTTCCACATGACGCAGCACCTGCCTTGCGCTGGTGTCGACCAGCGCCACGCTGCCGGTGGCGCGCTCGATCACCACGCCGAGGTCGCCGGTACCGCGCAGCTCCCCGTTCAGGGCGGGGGGCTCGGCCAGCGCCTGACCGGCGGTCAGCAGAGCCAGGGCGCTGCCGGCCAGCAGCGTTTTCAGCGAGTGTGGAATAGCCATGAGCAGTCTCCGGATCAGTCTTGTTGCAGCGTTTTCAGGCGGTTGTCGGTACGCAGATGCTCCGCCAGCCAGCGTGCCTCGGCGTCGCTGAGCAGGGCCTTCCAGCCCGGCATGGCGCTGCCGGGAATGCCGTACTGGATGATGTGGGCGAGCGCCTCGACGCTGAAGCCTTCCATGCGGTCGCGGGGCATTGCCGGCCCCAGTCCGCCGCGCAGGGTCATGCCGTGGCACGAGCCGCAGTCCTGATAGAGCAGGGTTTCCAGCTCGGTCTGGCGCTGCGGGTCGACGTCATCCGCGTGAGGCTCCGCCATGGCGATGCCTGGGAGCACTAGAGCAAGGAGTAACAGCAGGGCCGGCAGGTGCATGGAAAGCCTCACGATGCAGCCAAAGGAAAGCGTTTGCCGCACCGGCAACGGGGTGCGGCGTTCACGCAGTGTTGCGCTCCGGTCACGCCGTTGTTTTGACGAACGTCAATGCCGCGGCAAGTAGCGGTTTCCAGGATGCTGAAAAGGTACTTTGGAAATGCCTCTTTTGACTTGCGTCAACGGCAGCGTCGATGACCGCTTTCCGATCTGATGTCGCATGTAAGATACCGCTTAAGATCATGCTTCCTTCGGCCTGCCGGGACACTGCCCATGGCTGCACTCGACTCACTCGACTCACTCGACCGTCGCCTCATCGATGCCTATCAGCGCGGCCTGCCGCTCTGCGAACGGCCCTTTGCGGCCATGGCCGAGCGTCTGGGAGCGAGCGAGGCGGAGGTGATCGAGCGTCTTCAGCGGTTGCAACAGGGCCAGGTGCTGAGCCGGGTCGGGCCGGTGTTCGACCATGCCCGGGCCGGCGCCAGCCTGCTGGCGGCAGTGGCGGTGCCCGAGGCCGAGCGCGACCGGGTCGCGGAGGTGATCAACCGCTCGCCGGGGGTCAACCACAACTATGCTCGTGAGCCCCTGGCTCGTGAAACCCAGGCGCGTGAACACGATTTCAACCTGTGGTTCGTGATGACCGCCGCCGACGAGCTGCAGCTCGAAGCGCGGCTGGAAGCCCTGGAAGCGGAGCTGGGCGTGCCGCTGCTGCGCCTGCCGATGGTCGAGGGTTATCACATCGATCTCGGCTTCCCGATTCCCTGGGCCGAGCTGGAGGCGTCATGAGCCGCGCGTCGCTTGATCAGGTCGGCCACTGCCCGGGGGCATCCCCTCAGCGGTTGCGTTCGTTGCTCGAGCGTGGCCTGCCGCTGACCGAACGCCCCTGGCAGGCGCTGGCCGAGCAGTGCGGCATGAGCGAAGGCGAGGTGCTGGCCTGGGTCGGGCGCTGGCAGCGGGAAGGCCTGATCAAGCGCCTGGGCCTGGTGGTCCGGCATCACGCCTTGGGCATGCGCGCCAACGCCATGGTGGTGTGGGACCTGCCCGATGCCGCCGTGGCCGAGGTCGGGCGGCGGCTGGCCGCGGAGCCCGCCGTGACACTCTGCTATCGCCGCCCGCGGCGCCTGCCCGACTGGCCCTACAACCTGTTCTGCATGATCCATGGCAGCCGGCGCGAGCGGGTGCTGAAGGCGCTCGATGGCATCGTCGAACGACACGGCCTGCACGATACCCCTCACCGCGTGCTGTTCAGCCTCAAGGCCTACAAGCAGTGCGGCGGTCGCTATACCCGGGAGAAGCAGTCATGAGCGTCGTACACCGCCACCGGCCCGAACCGGCCGAACTCGACGATGCCGACCGGCGCATCGTCAACCGCCTGCAGGACGGACTGCCGCTGGTCGAGCGCCCCTATGCCGCGGTGGCTGCCGAGCTCGACCTCTCCGAAGGCGAGCTGCTCTACCGTCTCGAGCGGCTGCTGGAGGATGGCGTGCTGAGCCGCTTCGGCCCCATGTACCACGCCGAGCGGCTGGGTGGCGGCCTGACTCTGGCGGCGCTGGAAGTGCCGGAAGCCGATTACGAGCGAGTCACCGCGGCGGTCAACGCCTTTCCCGAGGTGGCCCACAACTACCGTCGCGAGCATCGCCTCAACATGTGGTTCGTGCTGGCCACCGAGACCCCCGAGCGCATCGGCGAGACCATCGCGGCGATCGAGGCCGCCACCGGCCTTGCGGTGTTCAACATGCCCAAGCAGGAGGAATTCCATGTCCGTCTCCACCTGCCCGTCTGAGCCGCTGGCCGAAGATGCCGGCGCGAACGGCCTCGATGCCATCGACCGCGCCATCGTCTTGGCCACTCAGGCCGGCCTGCCGCTGGTACCGGACCCCTGGGGAGCGGTGGGCAAGTCGCTCGGTCTGGCCGGTGAAGAGGTTCGCGCGCGCCTGCATCGCATGCAGCAGAGCGGCGTGATTCGCCGCATCGCCGCGGTTCCCAACCACTATCGGCTGGGCTACGTGGCCAACGGCATGACCGTATGGGACGTGGACGATGCCCACATCGATCGCCTGGGGCGCGAAGTGGCCGCCATTCCCGGCGTGAGCCACTGCTACCGGCGCCCACGCCATCTTCCCGAGTGGCCCTACAACCTGTTCGTGATGCTGCACGGCAAGAGCCAGGCCGAGGTCGAGCGCCAGGCCGAAGCGCTGCGCGAGAGGCTCGGCGAGGCCTGCCGCGACCATCGCATCCTGTACAGCTCCCGCATTCTCAAGAAGACCGGTCTGCGCCTCGCGCGCCGACCCGGTCCGCCGCGCTGAAGCCTGCGCCGCGCCAGAGGAGGTCCGCATGTTCCGCGTCACCCGCTACGTCAAATCGCTGCTCGAACCCACGCCCCAAGGCGTCGGTACCGGCGCCTCACCGCCCAAGCCCCCCGGCCCGGTGGTGATCTGGAACCTGATCCGGCGCTGCAACCTGACCTGCAAGCACTGCTACACCGTCTCGGCGGACATCGACTTCAAGGGCGAGCTCTCCACCGACGAGGTCTTCGGTGTGCTCGACGACTTGAAGCGCTTCCGCGTACCGGCGCTGATCCTCTCCGGCGGCGAGCCGCTGATGCGGCCTGACATCTTCGAGATCTCCCGGCGTGCCAAGCAGCTCGGCATCTATACCGGGCTCTCCACCAACGGCACCCTGATCGACGAGAGCAACATCGCGCAGATCGCCGAGTGCGGCTACGACTACGTGGGCATCAGCATCGACGGCCTCGAGGCCACTCACGACGAGTTCCGCCGCCGTCAGGGGGCGTTTCGCGAGTCGATGCATGCGGTCAAGCTGTGCAAGCAGCACGGCATCAAGGTGGGGCTGCGCTTCACCCTGACCCAGCAGAACTACGAGCAGCTCGACGACATCCTGGCGCTGATCGACGAGCACGACGTCGACAAGTTCTACCTCTCGCACCTCAACTACGGCGGGCGCGGCCATCGTCACCGCAAGCAGGACGCCTGGTACCAGATGACCCGCGACGCCATGACCCGGCTGTTCGACCACTGCCGGGCCGAACTCGAGCGCGGCGTCGAGCGCGAGTACGTCACCGGCAACAACGACGCCGACGGCCCCTTCCTGCTGATGTGGGCGCGCCAGCACTTCCCCGACCGGGTCGAGGCGCTGGAGCGGCGCCTGACCCACTGGGGCGGCAACGCCTCGGGCGAGTACATCGCCAACATCGACAACCTGGGTACCGTGCACCCGGACACCTTCTGGTGGGACCACGCCATCGGCAACGTGCGCCAGCGGCCGTTCTCGGAGATCTGGCGCGACAGCCAGGACGCCTTGATGCAGGGCTTTCGCCAGCGTCCGCGTCCGCTCAAGGGGCGCTGCGCCGAGTGTCGCTACCTTGCCATCTGCAACGGCAATACCCGGGTACGGGCGTGGAAGGTCACCGGCGACCCCTGGGAGGAAGACCCCGGCTGCTACCTCAGCAATGAGGAGATCGGGGTAGAAGAAGACCGCCAGCGGCGCGTGGCCGCCCCCTTCAACACGATTCAGGCCGTCGAGCTGTAGGCCTCGGAACACGAAAAAAAGACCGTTTGACGCTTCGGGGAGAGGCCGATCATGACAACACACCGCCAATCGAGACATCCGGGTTTCGAGCTCGACGAGGCACCGCTGGCGCCTGGCGAGGTCGCCATCGTCGGCGCCGGGCCCGGCGACCCGGGCCTGCTGACCCTGCGTGCGCTGTCGCTGCTGCAGCAGGCCGACTGCCTGGTGTTCGACCGGCTGGTGTCCCAGGAGGTGCTGGCGCTGGCTCCACCCGCGGCGGAGCGCTATTACGTGGGCAAGGCCTCGAGCCACCATTCGCTGCCCCAGGAGGAGACCAACGCCCTGCTGGTCGAGCTGGCCCGTGCGGGCAAGCGGGTGTTGCGGCTCAAGGGCGGCGACCCCTACATCTTCGGCCGCGGCGGCGAGGAGGCCGAGTACCTGATCGAGTGCGGTATCGGCTTTCGCGTGGTGCCGGGCATCACATCGGCCTCGGGCTGCTCCAGCTATGCGGGTTTCCCGCTCACTCACCGCGACCATGCCCAGAGCGTGACCTTCGTCACCGGCCACGCCAAGGCCGACGGCGAGCTGGCGCTGGACTGGGCCGCGCTGGCGGTACCTCATCACACCGCGGTGTTCTACATGGGTCTGGCCAATGCCGCGCTGATCAGCCGCGAACTGCAGCGTCACGGCCTGCCGGCGGAGCACCCGGTGGCCTTGGTGGAACGCGGCACCACCGCCGAGCAGCGCAACGTCTTCGCCACCCTGGGCGATCTGGTGGAGGTGATCGAACGCGAGGCGCTGCGGCCCCCCACGCTGATCGTGGTGGGCGAGGTGGTGCGTCTGGCCGACTCGCTGGCCCCCGGTATGACGCGCCTGACCCGCAGCAATGTCGATATCGAGCCCGCTTTGACCCTGGGGAGGGTGGCGCTGTGAAAACCACCAAACTGCTGCTCGGCGCGCTGTGCGGCCTGGTCGTTCCTGCCATGCCGGTGCTGGCCGACGAGCCCGACGCCAACGTGCTCTACAACCACCACTGCGCCATCTGCCACGGCGTGAGCCGGCTGGGTGGCATCGGCCCGGCGCTGCTGCCCGACAACCTCTCGCGGCTCAAGCGCGCCGAGGCCGTCGAGGTGATCCGCGACGGCCGTGCCGCGACCCAGATGCCCGGCTACGGTGAGCTGCTCGGCGAGGCCGAGATCGCCGCCCTGGCCGAGTGGATCTACGAGCCGCCCGAGGTCGAGCCGAGCTGGAGCGATGCGGACATCCTGGCCAGCCACGTGGTCAGCCACGCCTATGGCACGCTGCCCGACGAACCGGTGTTCGAGGTCGAGGATCTCAAGAACCTGTTCATCGTGGTGGAGATCGGCGATCACCACGTCAGTCTGCTCGACGGCGACAGGTTCGAGCGCATCACCCGCTTCCCCAGTCGTTATGCGCTGCACGGCGGGCCCAAGTACACCCCCGACGGCCGCTACGTGTTCTTCGGCTCCCGCGACGGCTGGGTGACCAAGTACGACATCTACAACCTCGAGGTCACCGCCGAGGTGCGCGCCGGCATCAACATGCGCAACATCGCGGTATCGGCCGACGGCAACTACGTGCTGGCCGGTAACTATCTGCCGCATACCCTGGTGCTGCTGGATGCGCGCAACCTCGAGCTGATCGCTTCCATTCCGGTGGAGGGGCTCAACGGCGAGACCTCGCGGGTCAGCGCCGTCTATACCGCGCCGCCGCGCAACAGCTTCGTCGCCGCCCTGCGCGACATCCCCGAGGTGTGGGAGATCCGCTGGCCCGAGGAGCGGGCCGAAGGGGACGAGGCACTGGTCGGCGACTTCGCCCTGCACCGCATGGAAGCGCCGGACTACCTCGACGACTTCTTCTTCGACATGGAGTACCGCTACCTGGTCGGCGCCGCCCGCGGCGGCAAGGGCGGCCAGGTGTTCGACATGGACGAGGAGGTCAAGGTCGCCGACCTGCCGCTGGAGGGCATGCCGCACCTGGGCGCAGGCATCACCTGGGAACTCGATGGGCGCCGGGTGATGGCGATGCCGCACATCGACAAGGGGCAGGTCTCGGTGTTCGACATGACCGACTGGTCGCTGATCACCCATATCGAGACCGACGGTCCCGGCTTCTTCATGCGCAGCCACGAGAACTCGCCCTACGCCTGGGTGGACGTCTTCTTCGGTCCCAACCACGACCGCATCCACGTGATCGACAAGCAGAGCCTGGAGATTGTCGAGACGCTGATTCCCGAA
Source organism: Billgrantia desiderata (assembly GCF_900108215.1). Lineage (NCBI taxonomy): Bacteria > Pseudomonadati > Pseudomonadota > Gammaproteobacteria > Oceanospirillales > Halomonadaceae > Billgrantia > Billgrantia desiderata. The sequence continues at coordinate 71,391 of NZ_FNVC01000012.1, forward strand.
CCGGGCAAGACCGCCGCCCACGTCGAGTTCGACCGCCGCGGCGAGACCCTGCTGCTGAGTGTGTGGGACGACGACGGCTACCTGCTGTGGCTCGACGCCAACACCCTGGAGGAGCTGGGGCGCATGCCGATGAAGCGGCCATCGGGCAAGTATAACGTGTGGAATAAGACCCAGTACGAAGAAGGCACCAGCCATTAGTAATCATTGGCTGCGCGGGCGATTAAAAAGAAGCATTCTTGATACTCGTCATAAAGCAACCCGACGCGAATCGCCATAATGGATTCATCCAAGCATTCAAGTCGGGTATGCCGCCATGAACACTGCTTCCCCTGCTCCCAACCAGCCGCGCCTGCCTCTGGCGCGGCTGGCTTTTCGTCCCTTCTTCCTGCTGGCGTCGCTGTTCAGCGTGCTGGCCATGGTGGTGTGGTTCGCCTTCTGGCACGGCGACATCCTGCTGCGCCCCCATGGCGGGCTGATGTGGTGGCACCAGCACGAGATGATCTTCGGCTTCGGCGCCGCCGTGGTGGTGGGTTTCCTGCTCACCGCGGTGCAGAACTGGACCGGCCGGCCGAGCCTTAGCGGTGCACCGCTGCTGGGCCTGGTGGCGCTGTGGCTGGCGGCGAGGATCACCCTGGCGTTTCCCATGGGGTTGCCGGTGTGGCTGTTGATCGCCCTCGACGTGGCCTTTCTGCCGCTGGCGGCGCTGGTCATGGGGCGTCTGGTGGTGGCGGCCAGGTTGTGGCGCAATCTGATGTTCGTGCCGGTACTGCTGCTATTGGCTACGGCCAATCTGGCCATGCACCTGGGGGTGGCCCAGGGCAAGTTCGCGCTGATTCGCGAAGGCGGCTATCTCGGCGTGCTGTTGATCGCGGTGCTGATGGTACTGCTGGGCGGCCGGGTGATTCCCTTCTTCACCTCGCGCAAGCTGGGGCGGCCGCAGCCGGCGGCGATTCCGGCGCTGGAGAGGCTGACCCTGGGCTCGCTGCTGGCGATCGTGCTGCTGCAACTCGCGGTGCTGCTCGGTGCCGCCGTGCCGCCTGCGCTGCTGGCCAGCGTGATGCTGGTGGCGGCAGCAGCCAGTCTGGTGCGTCTGGTGCGCTGGGAGGGCCACCTGACCCTGCGTGAGCCGCTGCTGTGGGGTCTGCACCTGAGCTATGCCTTCGTGCCGGTCGGTCTGACGATGTGGGCCATGGCACTGCTGGGCGTCTTCCGCGTCGAGCTGGCCCTGCATGCCCTGGCCATCGGCGGCATCGGCGCCATGATGCTGGCAATGATGGCCCGCGTGTCGCTGGGCCACACCGGGCGCGAGATCCGCACCCTGCCCGGTATCGGCGTGGGCCTGGCGCTGATCTTCGCCGGTGCCCTGCTGCGCTCGCCGATACTCGCCATGTTCCCGCAGATCACCCACTGGACCTACAACCTGAGCATCATCTTCTGGTGTATCGCCTACCTCATCTTCCTGTTTCACTATACGCTGCCACTATTGAGCGCCCGGGCAGACGGCCAGGCGGGCTAGGCGGCCCGAGGCGGACGGGCAACAGCTAGGGACGGAGCCAGTCGATGATCGAGTACTACTCGCTGATCAAGCATCTGCACATGACTACCGCAGTGCTCAGCATCACCTTCTTCATCGTGCGCGCCTGGTGGTCGGTGCGCGAGGTTTCCCTGCTGCAGCGGCGCTGGGTGAGGATACTGCCCCACGTCAACGACACCCTGCTGCTGCTGCTGGGGATCACGCTGATGACCATGCTCTCGATGTGGCCACACCAGCATTCGTGGCTGGCCGCCAAGCTGCTGGGGCTGCTCGGCTACATCCTGCTCGGCACCGTGGCGATCAAGCGCGGGCGTACGCCGATGACGCGGGGGCTGGCAGCGCTGGCCGCGATCGTGGTGTTCGTTTACATCATGGGCACGGCCATGACCAAGGACCCCTGGTTCTTCCTCCCTCTCTGAGACGGGCGCTTTCCCGGACGGAGCAGGCTTCTATACTGAAGCCTGCCGAGACATTCACGACAAGACGAGGAAAACCACATGGCCAATCAAGATCTTCCTTCCGGTGCCGGCAAGGTGGCCGACGACTATCCCGAGGTGTGGCGCGCCTTCGCTTCGCTGGGCAAGGCATGTGCCGAGGCGGGGCCGCTGGACGACCGCACGCGGCGCCTGGTCAAGCTGGCACTGGCGGTGGGCGGCGGCTCGGAAGGGGCCGTACATTCGCATATGCGGCGTGCCATGGACGAAGGCATCGAGCCGGAGGCCCTGAAGCAGGTGGCCATGCTGGCGATTCCCACCCTGGGGCTGCCGGCGGGGGTGGCGGCATTGACCTGGATCGAGGACATCACCAATACCCGGCGGTAAACGCCTGACGGGCGGGCCCCAGCGGCCCGCCGTGCGACATTCCACCGCTCTCTGAAAGCCCCGTTCTCTCTCTGCCGCTGCCGTTCATCACCGCCGATTTGACGAAGGTCAATGCTGCCTCTGACTCGTGGCGTTACTCTTAAGATGCATTATAAATGCTTGTTTAAGGGGTGGGGCTCGCCGACTTCGGTCGCAGGTCCCTGAAGTGTCACCAGCGAGGGGGAAAGGCCCATGACCGAAGGCCTCACCAAGGCGGCGGCCCGTAATATCTTCTACGGCGGCTCGCTATTCTTTTTCCTGCTGTTCGCCGCACTGACGGCTCACAGCCATTTCTACATCGTCAACACCTCGACCCAGCCCATGTCGGACTCCGTGCGCCTGGGCAAGCACGTTTGGGAAGAGCACAACTGCATCAACTGCCACACCATTCTCGGCGAAGGCTCCTATTTCGCGCCTGAGATCGGCAACGTCTGGACCCGCTTCGGCGGACGCGACAACCCCGAAGGGGCCCGCATGGCGCTGACGGCATGGATGAACGCCCAGCCCACCGGTGCCCCGGGACGTCGCCAGATGCCGGCTCACGACATCAACGACGAAGAGATGCGGGCGTTGATCGATTTCCTGGAGTGGACCGATTCCATCGACACCCAGGGCTGGCCGCCGCACCCGGCGGGCTGATCCCCCTTCCAGGAACCAAGGAGTCGCACCATGAAATACGAAACGCAGAAGGTGGCCTTGCCGTTCTTCATGCTGGCAATGGCACTATTCGCTCTACAGATCGTCTTCGGACTGGCGGCGGCGGCAGCCTACGTGTGGCCGCACTTCATGTCCGAGGCGATGCCCTTCAACATCACCCGTACCAGCCATACCAACCTCTTGATCGTGTGGCTCTTGATCGGCTTCATGGGTAGCACCTACTACCTGATGCCGGAAGAGGCGGAGAACGAGATCTACAGCCCCAAGCTGGCCTACTTCCAGCTGCTGCTGTTCGCCATTGCCGGCGCCGGCGCGCTGATCAGCTACCAGTTCGGTATCCACGAGGGGCGACACTACCTCGAGCAGCCGCTGTGGTCGAAGCTGATGATCACCGTCTCGTTCCTGATGTTCCTGTTCAACACCAGCATGACCATGCTCAAGGGCCGCAAGACCGCCATCAACATGGTGCTGATGCTGGGCCTGTGGCTGGCCGCGGTGTTCTGGCTGTTCGCCTTCTACAACCCCGACAACCTGGCGCTGGACAAGCTGTGGTGGTGGTGGATCGTGCACATCTGGGTGGAAGGCGTGTGGGAGCTGATCATGGCCTCGCTGCTCGGCTACCTGCTGATCAAGATGACCGGCGTCGACCGTGAGATCATCGAGAAGTGGCTCTACGTCATCGTCGGCCTGGCGCTGTTCTCCGGCCTGCTGGGCACCGGTCACCACTACTACTGGATCGGCACCCCCGGCTACTGGCAGCCGATCGGCAGCATCTTCTCCACCCTGGAGGTGATCCCGTTCTTCGCCATGGTGGTGTTCGCCTTCTACATGTTCTGGAAGGGCAGCCGCAACCACCCCAACAAGGCCGCCATGCTGTGGACCCTGGGCTGTGCTGCCGTGGCCTTCTTCGGCGCCGGCGTGTGGGGCTTCATGCACACCCTGTCGTGGATCAACTACTACACCCACGGTACTCAGATCACCGCGGCCCACGGCCATCTGGCCTTCTACGGCGCCTACGTGATGCTGGTGATGGGTATCATCACCTACGCCATGCCGCAGCTGCGCCGCGTACAGCCCTACAACCAGGTGCTCAACATGTGGGCGTTCTGGATCATGACCTCGGCCATGTGGTTCATGACCTTCACCCTGACCTTCGCCGGTGTGGTACAGACCCACCTGCAGCGGGTGCTGGGCATGAACTTCATGCAGGTACAGGCACAGCTCGAGCTGTTCTACGTGATGCGCTTCGGCACCGGCATCTTCGTTGCCATTGCCGCCGCCATGTTCTTCTACGCGGTGTTCGGGCCGGCGCGTGAGCAGGTAGGTGCGCACGTCAAGCAGCCCTCCATCGTCGCTACCGAGTGAGCCAGGGGCGGGGCGGCATGCCGCCCCGTCCTCTTCTCTCCCGGCTCTTCTTCCCTGGAGGTTTCGCCATGCATACCGCTACCGCCACCAACGCTGCTTCCGCCTTTGCGCGGGACCTGCCCTACTACGAACCGGTCGGCAACGAGTGCGCGCTGTTCGAGCAGGCGTACCGACAGCGTCTGCCGCTGCTGCTCAAGGGGCCGACCGGCTGCGGCAAGACCCGCTTCGTCAGCCACATGGCGGCCAAGCTGGGCCGCCCCTTGTTCACCGTTTCCTGCCACGACGACCTCACTGCCGCCGACCTCACCGGGCGCTACCTGCTGCAGGGCGGCGAGACCCGCTGGGTCGACGGTCCGCTGACCCGCGCCGTGCGCGAGGGTGGCATCTGCTACCTCGACGAGGTGGTGGAAGCGCGCAAGGACGTCACCGTGGTGCTGCACCCGCTCACCGATGACCGTCGATTGCTGCCGCTGGAACGCACCGGCGAGCTGCTCGAGGCGCCGGACGATTTCATGCTGGTGGTCTCCTACAACCCCGGCTATCAGCACATTCTCAAGTCGCTCAAGCCGAGCACCCGTCAGCGCTTCGTGGCGATGTCGTTCGACTTCCCGCCGCCGCGGTTGGAGTGCGACATCGTCGCCCGCGAGAGCGGTCTTTCCCCTGAGCGCTGCGCTGCGCTGGTCAACCTGGCCGGACGCCTGCGCGAACTCAAGGGCCAGGACCTGGAAGAGGGCGTTTCGACCCGCCTGCTGGTTTACTGCGCCACTCTGATCAACGCCGGCATGCCGATTCTCGAGGCCACCCGCGCCACCCTGGTCGAGCCGCTCTCGGACGATCTGGACGTGCAGGAAGGGTTGATGGAGTCGATCCGCGCCACTTTCGGCTGAGGAAGCACTGACACATTACTGCGCTCGATATCCTGACCGCCGGCGGTGCTCGGAATCCTCATGTAGCAGGCTACACTCCGGTTCCTGCGCTCCGGCGGCGCCCAGCCTATCTTCGCTCGTGACATGTCTCAGCGCTCCCTTAATAGGAGTAGGAGAACCGCCATGCTGCAATTTCTCGAACTCGAGGAGTTCGTCGGTCGCCACTGGCACCGCTGGGCCTCCAGCGCCGCCAGCTACCAGCGCTATCCGGAAGCGGCCGTCTCCATGGAGCAGATGCGCCATGTGCTCGGTGTGTTCTTCCGTGCCAGCGGCGGCGAGGCGGGGGTGGAGGTGGCGGCCATCGTCGCGCGCAGTTCGCATCACCGCCTGTCGCTGCGTCAGCGGCTCGGCTTCGACGACGAGGCCATCGACCAGGCCCGGCGCGACGAGGAGAACCTGCTGCTGCCGCCGCAGATCGATCTGTTTCCCGATGCCGGGCTCAATCGCGATCTCTACTTCTGGCTGGTGGCCTACCTGGCCGTCGCGCGCGAGCCCGAACCGCAGCGCGACCCGCTGCGCGCCGACCTGGCGCGCCTGCGCGAGGCGGTACGCGCCCGCGACGCCGCGCTCGAACGCTTCCCCGGGCTGGCCGAGCGCTATCGCCGGCTGTGCCAGGCACTACTGCTGGTGCGCCCGGCCCGCAAGCGCCTGCCGACCATGGAGCTGGCGCTGGAACAGACCCTGCGCGTGCTGCTCGGCGAAGAGCGGGAGCTGGAAGGCTGGGCCGCGGCCCTGCACCACGCCGTGATGCGGCCCGAGCTGTCGCTCGACGGCATCGGCGCGCCGCGCGGTTATCGTCCGCCGCTGCCGGTGCCGCTGTGGGGCCAGGTGGTCACTCTGGGGACCGGAGCGGGCCGCGACGAGAGCAGGGACGACCCCGAAGAGGGCGAGACCAACAGCGCCCAGACGGTGAGCGACGGCAAGCGCAAGGCCGAGCGCAAGCGCCAGGACCAGACCGAGCGCGACGATCCGCTGATCGCCAACCGCTTCGAGAAGATGCTCTCCTGGACCGAGATGGTGAACCTCAACCGCCTGGTCGAGGACAACGAGGACGAGGAAGCCAAGCGCGCCGCCGAGCAGATGGAGGAGATCATCCTCAGCCCGCACAAGCAGCGGGCGGCGACGCGCATCAAGGTCGACCTCGACCTGCCGCCGGACGAGGCGTTGGGCGAGCGCCTGCGCGGCAAGCACACCTACCCCGAGTGGAACTACCGCAAGCAGATCTATCTGCCCGAACACTGCCTGGTGCACACCGAGCTTGCCAGCGAAGAGGGCGAGCAGTGGCAGCCCGATGCCGCTACCCAGCGGCGCATTCGCCGCGTACGCCGAGAGTTCGAGGCGCTGCGACCGCGACGCGAGACCCTGCGCGGCCAGTACGACGGCACCGAGCTCGACATGGACGCGGTGATCCGCTCGCGCTGCGACCTGGCCGCCACCGGCGAGTCCAGCGACCGCCTCTATCAGGCCACCCGTCAGCAGGCCCGCGACCTGGCGGTGTCGATCCTGGTCGACGTCTCGCTCTCCACCGACGCCTGGCTGGAGGATCGCCGGGTGCTCGACGTAGCCAAGGAGGCGCTGTTGGTGCTGGGCCACGGCCTGGCCGGCTGCGGCGACGACTACAGCATCCACTGCTTCACCTCGCATCGGCGCCAGAAGGTGTGGGTCAACACGCTCAAGACCTTCGACGAGGCCATGAACGAACGGGTGGCAAGACGCATCTCGGCGCTCAAGCCCGGCCACTACACCCGCATGGGGCCGGCGATCCGACACGTGACCAAGGAGCTCTCCGAACGGCCCAACCGGCACCGGCTGCTGCTGCTGCTCACCGACGGCAAGCCCAACGACACCGACTACTACGAGGGCCGCTACGGCATCGAGGACACCCGCCGGGCGGTGCTCGAGGCGCGCCAGCATGAGGTGCGCGTGTTTGGCGTGACCATCGACAGCGAGGCGCACCAGTACGTGTCGCACCTGTTCGGCCGCGGCAGCTATGCCATCGTCAACCGGCCGGAGCACCTGTCGCTGGCGCTGCCGGGTATCTACCGTCAAATCATAGGTAACTAGGGGGAGTGAAGATGACAGTCAACCGTCCCGCCATTGCCCTGAGCCTCGGCCTGCTGGCCGCCTTCGCCGTGATCACCCCGCTGGCCTGGGTGATCAACACCCAGGACTGGGGCATCCTGATGATGTTCGTCGCCCCCTTCGCCGTCTACGGCCTGATCCGCCTGGGCCGGCGGCTGGCGGAGTGGGCCGGCGTCGGACCGCCGCCGCCTTCTTATTGAACTTATTGAACCTGTGCCACAGCAAACGCGCCCAACTTCGGTTGGGCGCGTTTTCGTTAACCACTCTCGGGGGCGAAGGCTAGGCTAACTGGGCGACAAGATAACCGGACCCCACCAGCACCAGCGTGGCCAGCACCAGCCCGACGAAGGCACCGCGCCAGGCCGGCGAAGCGTCGGCCAGACCCAGGTACACCATCAGCACCCGGTGCACCTTGAAGAAGGTGGTGGCAAGCAGCAGGCCCGCCGACCACAACGGCAGGGCGGCCAGGCGGGCATCGCCGCCCAACTGTGCGGAGAGCATGGTAACCAGCGTCAGCCCCATCAGCACCGCCCAGGTAATCAGCAGCCGGCGGGTGGCGGCATCGCGAAAGGCGTCTTGCATGGCGCGCATGGGCTCACCTCAGCAGGTAGATGATCGGGTAGAGCAGGATCCAGATCAGATCGACCATGTGCCAGAAGGCGGCGGCGGTCTCCACGTTGTCATGGGAGATGCGCCAGGCCACCAGGGCGATCAGCCCCAGGCCGAACAGCACGTGGGCGAAGTGGAAGCCGGTCAGCAGGTAGTAGAAGGTGAAGAAGGTGTTGGTCTCGGGCGCGAGCCCCTGGCCGAGCTTGTCGGCATACTCCACGACCTTGACCACGCAGAACACCACGCCCAGGGCGAAGGCCGCTCCCAGCCACTGGCGGCAGCGGCGTCTGTCGCCACGGCCGATCGACTGCACCGCCAGGGCAGCGAACAGCCCGCTGGTCAGCAGCACCATGGTGTTGATGCCGCCGATCACCGGATCGAGCAACTGCTGGGAGGCGTCGAAGACCTCGCGCTCGCCGGCCCGCAGCCAGGCGAACAGGCCGAAAAAGGCGGCGAACACCACGATCTCGCTGAGGATCAGCACCCACATCAACGGATTGCCGGGCAGCGCCGCCAGCGGTCCCCAGCCCGGATTGGGCAGCGGCCGCGGCTGAGACAGCTCGTGACGGTTCGCCACTCAGAGCTCCGGGGCGACGGGCGTGCGCTCGAATTCGGCGCGCACCGCCGGCGTAGTGAGCTTCCAGCCGGCCCAGGCGAACAGCACCACCAGCGCGGTGGCCACCATGATCAACACCGAAAGGGCGCCGATCAGGCCCGCTACAGAATCCTCATAGCGGGCCATTTCGCCGGCCGCATCGGCCATGAAGCCGAAGGTCAGCGGGGTCAGGGCGGCGCCGCCCAGCACGCCGACGAAGCCGGCCGCCATCAGGCCGAGAAAAGCCGGCCGCGCCCAACGCCGACGCTGCAGCAGCGCCACGGAGAGCGCCAGGGTCACGGCGGCGCCCACCATCAGTAGGCCGGCCACGGTATTGCTGCGCTCGATCAGCCAGGCCACCCCACCGGTGAGCCCACCGCTGCCGGTTTCGACGCCCAGCGAGGCGACCAGCGCCTCGCCGGGCAGTAGCGGCAGGGTGAGCAGTGCCACGGTCAGCGTGGAGAACGCAATGAAGCCCCAAGCCAGGCCGGTGACGGCAGCGGAACGTGTCGGCGCCAGGCGCAGGGGCGAGGTGGCGATAGTCATCAGCGAGCTCCCCTATCAGTCTTCCAGTGACACCTTGGCGCCGCCGAACAGCAGGCTGCGCGGGTCGTCGATGGCACGGTCGTTCAGCAGGCGGTTGATCCCCACGCCGCTGCGGCCGATGGTCCAGGCCAGGCAGGCGGTGAAGAAACCGTAGCCCAGCACCCAGGAAGCCCAGGAGGGTGCGCCGATCAGGCCCAGCAGGTACCAGGCGGCCAGCACCGCCCCACCGGCCAGGGCACCCAGCCAGAAGGTACGGATCTGGAACAGCAAATGGCTTTCCACCCATTCCGCATTGCGGCGACGGCGAAGGTGGGCGAGCAGCACGCCGATGGGTGCGGTGACCACCGCCATGATGCTGCCCAGATAGAGCACGTAGACGACGGCGGCCAGAGCCCGGCCTCGCGTATCGAGCGGCGCTGCGGCCGTGTCGGCTGGCGCATTGGAGTACGAGATGATGGACATCGCTCCCTCCCGTGGGTGTGTGTCGATAGCTGAAAGAGTATTTTGAATGCCTATTATCGACACTATGCCTCGCAAGGTGCTGGCTGTCCTTGCCTTGGGTCAAAACCTCCTTTGCTAACAATGAAGGCCGTGAGAAGAAGGTTGCGACTCGCAAGAGGGCGTAGCTCAGCTTTCTCACAGAAGCCGGACGCAAAAGAAAACTGAAGTGGAGTTATAGGAGTTATTAACTCTTGCGGAGTTGCCTTTTCGGGGTTACTATAACCCCAAAAACACGGCAAGGAGCCGGGTGTGAAGAGCGCAGATCTGATAAAGGAGCTGGAAGCCGATGGCTGGACATTGGACCGGATCAAGGGAAGCCACCACCACTTTCGCCATCCACACAAGCCCGGGACCATCACCGTGCCTCACCCCAAGAAAGACCTGAAGAAGGGCTTGATACAAGGAATCAGAAAACAAGCCGGTCTCAAGTGAGTCCGGTAGCGCCTGGCCACCACACAGGAGCGACACCATGCACTATCCCATTGCGATCGAGGTTGGCGACGAGCAGCACGCTTATGGCGTAGTCGTGCCCGATCTGCCGGGCTGCTTCTCCGCTGGCGATACCTTCGACGAGGCAATCGCCAATGCGCGGGAGGCCATAGAAGGACATCTCGAAAGCCTGTCGGAGCACGGCGACCCCATTCCCACCGCTACCGCCATCCAGCAGCATCTGGAGAATTCCGACTTCGCCGGGTGGATCTGGGCCGCGGTCGAGATCGACATGACTCCCTATCTGGGCAAGAGTCACAAGATCAACGTTACCCTGCCCGATCTGCTGATCAAGCGCATCGACAGCACCGTGGCGAAGCACAGCGATTACAAGAGCCGTTCCGGTTTCCTGGCCCGGGCTGCGCTGCATGAACTCGAGCGTCACGCCCAATAAAGCCTAGCCCTGACAGCACCCCACCGACAAAAAAGCGGCGACCGAAGTCGCCGCCTTGGTGAGCCTTACAGAGCTCGATCAGCCTACCGTCATGACTTGGCCTGCGCCTGTGCCGCGGCTAGTTCCTGCTCTTCGATCATGCGGTCCACCGAGGAGACGTAGTACTCCTCGTCGAACGCGCCTTCCGGCTCCTTCAGCCAGATCAGACAGATCAGCCAGCTGAGGAAGGCGCCGCCGGCGATGATGTAGAAGAACTGGGTGGGGGTGACGAAGGTGAAGATGGTCAGGTAGACCACCGCTCCCACGTTGCCGTAGGCGCCGGCCATGCCCGAAATCTGGCCGGTGATGCGGCGCTTGATCGAGGGGATGATGCCGAAGGTGGCGCCCTCTGCCCCCTGCACGAAGAAGGAGGTGAAGATGGTGATGGCGATGGCGATGATCAGCGGCCAGTTGGAGTTGAGCAGGGCCATCAGCACGAAGCCGATACCGATGCCGAACATGTAGCTGAGCATGACGAAGCGGCGGTTGCCCATGCGGTCGGACACCAGGCCGCCCATGGGGCGCGCCACCAGGTTCACGAAGGCGAACGAGGCGGCGATCATCCCCGCCGCGGCGGCGGTCAGCCCCCAGGTCTCCTCGAAGAACATCGGCAGCATGGAAACCACCGCCAGCTCGGCGCCGAAGTTGGCGAAGTAGGTGCTGTTGAGCGCGGCCACGCTGCCGAAGGAGTACTTGTCGTCCTCCGGTACGCCCTTCTTGAGGATCGGGATGTTGACCCGCAGGATCTGCACGATCTGGTAGATCACCACGGCGGCGATCACCGCGTAGCAGATCAGTGCGCCGGTGGAGGAGAGGTAGCCCATGCCCTCGATGCGCCACACCAGGATGGCCAGACAGCCCACCAGCGGGATGGTCCACAGGATCAGCAGGATCATGTCGCGCCAGGAACTCACTTCCATGGCCAGCGCCTTGCGCGGCTTGCGGTGGGCGCGGGCGTCGGGGCCGTCGGTGATGGCGAACCAGTAGAACACCCCGTAGGCGGCCATCACGATGGCGCTCATGCCGATGGCGTAGCGCCAGCCGTCGGCACCGCCGAACATGGTCAGGGCGATGGTGGGCAGGGTCATGGCGGCCACGGCGGAGCCGAAGTTGCCCCAGCCGGCATAGAAGCCTTCGGCGAAGCCGATGTCCTTGGGCTTGAACCACAGCGCGGTCATGTGGATACCGACCACGAAGCTGGCGCCGATGGAGCTGAGCACCAGGCGCGAGATTAGCAACTGCGACATGGTATTGCCGAAGGCGAACACGAGTGCCGGAACGGCCATGGAGACCATCAGCACCGAGAACACCCGGCGCGGGCCGAAGCGGTCCAGCGCCATGCCGACGATGATACGTGCCGGGATGGTCAGCGCCACGTTGACGATGGCGAACAGGCGGATGTCGTCGCGGGTCAGCCAGTCGACGCTCTTGAGCATGCTCGATGCCAAGGGCGCCATGTTGAACCAGACGTAGAAGGTGATGAAGAACGCGATCCAGGTCAGGTGTAGGGCCCTGATCTCCGGACTGCGGAATTTGAAGATGGAAGACACTTTCATGGTCGTATCATCCTGAAGTGAAAGCGAAATTGGCCACGTATGACGGGATCGCCGTCACGGGCTGGGCAGGATCAGGAGCGGACATTCGACGCGCCGGGCGAGAAACGAGCTGACCTTGCCGAAGGTCATGTAGTCGAGTTCGTCGACGAAGTAGCTCAGCGACTGGGCGATGATGCCGCCGTCGGGTTTGCTGCTGTGGCGGGCGATGACCAGCATGTCGGGAGTGTGCTTCTTGGTGGCTTGCAGCAGCATCTTGCGGGCGTCGCCCTCGGCCAGCACCCAGTCGACCTCGAAGCCTTCCTGATGGGCGAAGTCGGCGCCCTCCTTGAGCGCGGCCTTGAGCTCCTCGTACTCCTGCTGGAACAGTTCCTCGTTGGCATCGGTGGAGTCGCCGGGATTTTCCGCCACGCCGACCAGGATCAGCGTGGGGGCGTTGCAGCGAAACAGGCTGACGGTTTGTGCCAGGGCCAGCTTGGCGTTGCGTGAGCCGTCATAAGCGATCATGACTTTCATGACATCCCTCCGAAGAAGGCAAGGGTAAGGGGTGTGCTCCGGCGTGCAGCCGGAGCACGGACGGCATTTCAGGGATTCTTGATCTCGGCGCCGGGGCGCAGGTAGAACCACCAGTTGATCAGCAGGCACACCGCGTAGAAGATCGCGAAGCCGTACATGGCGAGCTCGGGGGTGCCGGCACGGATCTGGCCACCCATCACCACCGGGGCGATGAAGGCGCCGTAGGCGGCCACGGCGGAGGTCCAGCCCAGTACCGGGCCCTTCTGCTGGGCGTTGAAGATCACGCCGATGCTGCGGAAGGTGGAGCCGTTGCCGATGCCGCTGGCGGCGAACAGGATCACGAACAGCAGCATGAACAGGGCGAAGTAGCTGTTGGGGTCGGTGGAGTTGTAGGCCAGCATCATCACGTAGCCGGTCACCGCCGAGGCCACCACCATGACCACCGAGATCACCTGGGTGACGATGGAGCCGCCCACCTTGTCGGAGACCCAGCCGCCGAAGGGGCGGATCAGGGCGCCGACGAAGGGCCCGATCCAGGCCCAGGTCAGGGCGCTGGGGCCGTTGGGGTTGACCACGCGGGTCACGCTGCCGTCGGCGGCCACTTCCATCATGTTGCCGAAGATGACGTTGATCGAGAGCGGCAGCGCGGCGGAGAAGCCGATGAACGAGCCGAAGGTCAGGATGTAGAGCACCGTCATCGACCAGGTGTGCTTGTTCGAGAAGATGGCGAACTGCTTCTGGATGTTGGGCTTGATTTCACCGGGGATCAGGCGCATCAGCCCCAGGGTCAGCAGGATGGTGACCGGCAGGGCGACCCACATGCCCAACCACTGCAGGGTGACGATACCCACCACGGTAGCGATGACGCCCACGCCGTAGAGGCCGAGGATCTTGCCGAAGGCCTGCATCGGCGTGCCCGGGTTGGGCGTGATGGGACGCAGGTTGTTCATGCCGAACCAGCCGAGGAAGGCCAGCGGCACCAGGAACACCAGCCAGATGAAGCCGGCGTTCTGGATCCAGGTCGGCGTGCCCGCCTCGATGCGGCCGATCAGCGTGCCGCTGGCGCTCTGCAGCTCCATGGAGCCGCCGGCAATGGCGCCGAAGATGCCCACGGTCATCACCAGCGGGATCAGGATCTGCATGGTGGTGACGCCGAAGTTGCCCAGGCCGGCGTTCATGCCCAGGGCGTAGCCCTGCTTCTTCTTGGGGAAGAAGGTCGAGATGTTGCTCATCGAGGCGGCGAAGTTACCGCCGCCGATGCCCGAGAGCAGCGCCAGGACCTGGAACACCCAGAACGGTGTGTCGGGGTTCATCAGCGCGGCGCCGGTGCCGAAGGCGGGGATCATCAGCAGGGCGGTGGTCAGGAATACGGTGTTGCGCCCGCCGGCGATGCGGATCATGAACGAGGCGGGAATGCGCAGGGTGGCGCCGGAGAGGCCGGCAATGGCGGTCAGCATGAAGAGCTGATCGACGGCGAAGGGGAAGCCCAGGTTCTGCATCTGGGTGGTGATCATTCCCCACATCATCCATACCGCGAAGCCCATCAGCAGGCTGGGGATGGAGATCCACAGGTTACGGGAGGCGACTCGCTTGCCCTCCTGCTCCCAGAACTGTTCGTTTTCGATATCCCAGTGCTCGATGTCGGCATTCTTCGGTCTGCCGGCGCCGAGCTTGCCGATATCGGCGCTCGATTTAGCCATGACGTTTTCCCCTTGAGTTTCCACTGATCCCGCCTTGCGACATCCGTCCTGACCGGGATCAATTCAGGTTCGGTTGAGGCAAAGATACGCCTGGGAAAAGAACGGCGAAACCGGCCGAAAATGCCGCAAAATCAGGGAAATACCTCTTGAGAGGTAGCAGGGGTATTTGGCTAAGTCATTGTTTTTGTGACGAAGGAAAAAGCACCGAGGCAAGAAAAAGGCGCCTTGTCGGCGCCTGGAAGTCTTTAGAGGTATCCACACAGAACCGGGGTATCCCCCCGGCTTTCTATCTATCGATGCCTTCTTGCACGGCCCAAACCGCCGCTTCCACTCGCGAGCGCAGATTGAGCTTCTTCAGCAGGTGTTTCACGTGCACCTTCACCGTGCCCTCGGAGATGTCGAGCTTGCGCGCAATGAGCTTGTTCGAGAGACCGCCGGCCAGCTCACGCAGGATCTCGCGTTCGCGCTGGGTGCCGCCAGTATATGCCGGCCTATCCGGGCCAAATCGGTTGAAGGCCTCTTTATGCCCCTATATATTGACCAGTCACGTAGTGTAGGGTTGTTTCGCCCACGAAACTGTGCCACCTCAGGCGAGGAGGCAATACCATCGCCCATAGGAAGCGACAACATGGCCGAGATGGAAGATCGCTGGTTATCCGTAGACGAAATAGGCAAGCACCTCGGTGTCAGCAATGACACCGTGTACCGCTGGATCGACAAGCACGCAATGCCCGCCCATCGTATGGGGCGATTTTGGAAGTTCAAAAAAGTCGAAGTGGATGAGTGGGTCAAGGGCGGTGGAGCCGCCGAGACGAGCAAGGGTGAGCGTTCCGAATGACCCGAGGCAGGTATCGCATCTCTTTCACGTCCGGCAGCCTGTATCACCGCGAATCGGTGAAGCTGGCCGAGCTGTACCTGTCGCTCCGTGACTGGGATGAGGTGCGTGCTCAAGCGCTGCATGACAACCTGCTACAGGCCAGAACGGAAAGCACGGCGAAGCGCACCTGTAGAGAGGCGATTGCACGCCTGAAGACGTTGACCGAAAGCGAACTGACTTTCCTGGCCGAGGCAAACCACCAGGACCAGGCTCACCTTCTGTGGGTTGCCGTGTGCCGCCTGTACCGCTTTATCGCGGACTTTGCGGTGGAAGTGCTACACGAACGGTTTGTCGCGATGAAGCTGGATCTCAGTTTTGAGGATTTCGATGCCTTCTATAACCGTAAATCGGAATGGCATGACGAACTGGATAATGCCAGCGCCTCAACGCGCGATAAATTGCGGCAGGTCCTGTTCAGAATGCTGCGGGAGGCAGGGTTGTTGGCTAAGGACAAAACCATAAACGCAATACTGCTAAGCCCCAGGATGGTTGAGTTGCTACGTCAGAACAATCCTGACGAGTTTTTCTATTTTCCAGTCTATGAATCCGATATAAGGGGGATGTCAGCTTGAGAAAGGACATTGCCAAAATGCCGATGCAGGAGCGACTACAGCACCTGTTTAGCGTGGTTTCCGGCCAGCGGTTCCTGAACAAACAGGGACTGGGTAATGAAGTGCCTTTCTTCATCTGCCCCTACCGGCCTGAAGAAGCGGTCGAAATGGAGCGTCTTCAGCGGCAGTTGGTTAACCGACTAGAGCAGGCGGGCATCCGGATCCTGAGTATCAATCTGTACGACCTGGCCGTCGATATTTTGAAAGAAAGAGACATCTGGGAGCAGGTGTTGGAGCTCGAGCCCACAGTCTCAAAGGATCAGCTAAAAGAACTGCTACAGGGAGTGCTGGACCCGGAAGCCCATTTGGTGCCCGCTATTGCGGCAAAGCTCCAGTCCGTTGAGTTTGACGTGCTGTTTCTCTCAGGGGTGGGGGAGGTCTTCCCCTACATACGCTCCCACAACGTGCTCAACAACTTGCAGAGCACCGCCAAAGACCAGCCAACGGTGATGTTCTTCCCGGGCTCCTATACCCACTCGCTGGAAACCGGTGCATCTCTGGATCTGTTCGGCAGGCTGCATGACGACAAGTACTACCGTGCGTTCAATATCTTTCATTACGAAGCCTGAGCGGACGATACGATTCGAGGCGTAATCATTAAGGGAAAGTACAATGACATTGAAGAATATTTTTCTAAAGCCCGTTGACCGCCCCATTGAAGGCGTTATCAAAGCCGACGATGAAGCCAGTCTTCGCCTCGAAATCGAAGAATACGTACTGACCAACGAAGTCGAGAAGCGCCTCGAAGAGTTCCTGGACGCCTATAACAACTACGAAGGGGCGAACGGGGTATGGGTCTCCGGCTTCTTCGGCTCGGGTAAGTCACACCTCCTCAAGATGCTGGCTCTTCTGCTTGAAAACCGGGAGATGGACGGTGCTACGACACTGGATCTGTTCCTTCCCAAGTGCAGCGAGAATGAAATTCTCCGGGGCGACCTGAAGCGAGCTGTCTCAATTCCGGCGAAGAGCATTCTGTTCAACATCGATCAGAAAGCCGATGTCATCAGCAAAACCCAGATTGATGCGCTTCTGGCCGTGTTCGTTAAAGTCTTCGACGAAATGTGCGGCTACTACGGCAAACAAGGGCACATTGCCCAGTTTGAGCGCGATCTGGACGGCCGTGGCCTGTACGAACAATTCAAAGCCGAGTACGAGGCCATCGCCGGTCGCCCCTGGCAGAAAGGCCGGGAGCAAGCCCTTCTGGAAGGCCCGAATATTGCCAAAGCCTACGCCGCTGTGACCGGTGGCGACCCGCAGTCGGCAGCGGGTATTCTGGACAAGTACCGCAGCGAATACCGCGTTTCAATTGAAGACTTCGCGGACAATGTGAACACCTATATCGAGAAGCAGGCAAAAGAGGGTGGCCACAAAGAGTTCCGCCTGAACTTCTTTGTGGACGAGGTCGGCCAGTACATTGCCGACAACACCAAGCTGATGACCAACCTGCAAACCATTGCCGAGAGCCTCGCCACCAAGTGTCGGGGCCGGGCCTGGATTATCGTCACCGCCCAGGAAGAAATGAAAAACGTGGTTGGCGAAATGGGCAAGCAGCAGGGCAACGATTTCTCGAAAATTCAGGCACGGTTCAATAACCGCATGAAGCTGTCCAGCGCGGACGTGGCAGAGGTCATCCAGAAGCGCCTGCTAACCAAGACCGAAGAAGGCGTCAATCAGCTGTCGGACGTCTATCACGCACAGGCGAACAACTTCAAAACCCTGTTTGACTTCGCGGATGGATCGGCCACCTACCGGAACTTCCGGGACAGGGACCACTTCATCCACAGCTACCCCTTCGTTCCCTACCAGTTCGCGCTGTTTCAATCGGCGATCCAGAACCTGTCACAGCACAACGCCTTCGAGGGTAAGCACAGCTCCGTCGGTGAGCGCTCCATGCTAGGGGTTTTCCAACAGGTGGCCATCCACATCGGCAACCATGAGGTGGGCCAGCTGGCCACCTTTGACCTGATGTTTGAAGGCATCCGCTCTGCACTGAAATCACAAATACAGCGGGCGATTATTCAGGCCGAGAACCACCTCGATAATGCCTTCGCCATCCGGCTGCTGAAGGCCCTGTTCCTGGTCAAATATGTCAAGGAATTCAAGCCCACGGTGCGCAACCTTTGCGTGCTGATGCTGGATGCCTTCGATCAGGATCTGCCGGCACTTCGCACCAAGGTCGAAGAAGCCCTGAGCCTTCTGGAGCAACAGACCTACATACAGCGCAATGGCGATCAGTACGAGTTTCTGACGGACGAAGAGAAAGACGTCGAACAGGAGATCAAGAACACAGAGGTCGAATCATCGGATGTTGCGGACGAACTGGAAAAGATCGTTTTCGACTTTGTTATAAAGCAGCGCAAGATCCGTTATGACGCCGGCTCTTCCCAGAACCAGGGGCAAGACTACTCCTATTCGCGCAAACTGGATGATCGTCTGCATGGGCGTGAATACGAGCTCTCGATCAATGTCATCAGCCCGTTCCACGAGCACACCGATAACGAGCAAATGCTCCGTACAGCCTCGACCTACAAGGCGGACGAGCTGTTCGTGCTCATGCCGTCGGACGAGCGCCTGGTGCGCGATCTGCTCATGTTCAAGCGCACCGAGAAGTATATCAAACAGAATATTTCCGTTACTCAGCAGGAAGCCGTCAAAAGGATCTTGAATGACAAGGGCTTCCAGAACCGTGAGCGCGAGGCCAGGCTCCGGCAGCAGGTTCAGACCCTAATTGGCAAGTCCAAGTTGCTCATTGGCGGCGCCGATGTGGAAGTGGCGAATGAGGACCCCCAGACCCGCATTATTCGGGGCTTCCATGAGCTTATTTCGCGGACTTACCCCAACCTCCGCATGTTGCGCGGCGTTTCCTACACGGAAAACGACATCAGTAATTGCCTTAACCGTACAGACGATGGCCTTTTCGGTAATGACGCCACGGCCCTGGCGGAATCCGAGCAGGAGGTGCTGGCATTCATCCAGAGTAACAACCGGGGCGGTGTTCGTACCACCCTCAGGAGCTTGCTGGAGAAGTTCGAACGCAAACCCTACGGCTGGTATTACGCCGCGATTCTCTGCACTCTGGCCAATCTGTGTGCCCGTGGCAAGGTGGAAGTTCGTCTCGACGGTAACATCCTGGAGGACAGCGAGCTGGAGCGCGCCCTGCGTAACACTCACGGCCACGGCAACGTGGTGCTGGAACCACAGATTGAGTTCACCGCCTCTCAGGTCCGAGCCCTCAAGTCGTTCTACGAGGACTTCTTCGACAGCCCGCCCCGCAGCAGCGAAGCCAAGGCCCTGGGTAAAGAGGCCAGTGAAGCCTTCCAGGACATGTACCACGACCTGGACCGGCGGATAGCGCAAGTCGACCAGTACCCGTTTCTCAATGCCTTGAAACCGGCTCTGGAGACGCTGAAAGACATTGCCACCAAGCCCTACACCTGGCACCTCACCGAACTGAGCAAGCAGGAAGACCAACTGCTGGACCTGAAAGAAGATGTTATCGATCCCATCCGCAAGTTCATGGGAGGCTCACAGAAAGACATCCATAACCAGGCTCGGTCCTTCCTGCAGAACCAGGAGCCCAACTTCATCTATGTGTCCGGGGACGAGATCGAGCAGATCCGCACCATCCTGAACGACCCCAACTGCTACAAAGGGAATCGCATTCAGCAGCTCAAGGGCCAACTGGATAGCCTGCAGGAGCGCATCGACGAGAAAGTGCAGCAAACCCGAGCTCAGGCAGAGACCTCCCTGAAGACCATGCAGGAACGCATGCAAAGCATGGACGAATATCAGTCCCTGCCGGAACCGCGTCAGGATGAGCTCAATAAACCGTTCCGGGATCTGGTCGATTACATTGGGCAGGAGCGCCTGATTGCCGTGATCAAGGACCGGACCCGGTACTTTGAAGAAGAGGGCTACCAGAAGCTTCTGGGCAAAATGGTGGCGCTGGCCAATCAGAAATCAGCACCGGCAGACGACTCCCAGCAGCCTCCGGGTAGTCAGGACGAGGACGAGAATAGGGGGCAGTCTCACGAGGTCAAGGAATCGCCCGCCGACTACGTTCACACCCGCAACCTCCGTGTCGCGTTCGACAAGGCCTGGTTGGCCGACGAGGGTGATGTGGACCGGTACCTGAATGCCCTGCGCGAGGCTCTACTCGTTGAAGTCCAGCAAGGCCGCAAGGTCCAGATCTAAGCGTGCCGAACCGTCTAATCGGTCGAACTTGAGGGTAGCCATGCACGAAGCCGAACAGGAAATCCAGGCACTCATTCACGGCGGAGAGAGCCTCGCCGTCGAGTTCAAAAGCGACGTCAAAAGCCTGCCGGACCGGGATCTGGTAGCCGCAGTGGTGGCCCTTGCCAACACCGAGGGCGGCGACCTGTTCCTGGGCGTTGAAGACGATGGCACCCCGACTGGGCTGCATGCCAATCACCGCAACCTCGCTGGCCTGCCCGCTCTGATTGCCAACAAGACCATTCCCTCGCTGGCTGTGCGCGTTGAGGCCCTTGAGCTGGAAGGGCAACCCGTCGCCAGGATCCAGGTGCCCAAATCTCGGCAGCTTGTATCCACCTCGGATGGCCTGCTACAGCGTCGGCGCCTGAGAATGGACGGCACTCCGGAGGCCGTGCCTTTCTACCCCCATGAGTTTGTTCAGCGCCAGTCCAGCCTGGGGGTAACCGACCCCTCGGCCTTGCCGGTGGAAAACCTGGCGGTTGAAGACCTGGACCCGATTCAGCGCATCCGCATCCGTAACGCCATCAAGAAGTACGGCGGCGACCAGAGCCTGATGCCCCTGGCGGACGATGAGCTGGACGGCGCCCTGGGGCTGACTGTGAGCGTGGGAGGCATGCGCCGCCCCACGGTTGCAGGCCTGTTGCTGCTGGGGAGCGAAATGCAGCTCCGGCAACACCTGCCCTCCCACGAGGTAGCCTTCCAGGTGCTGCGCGGTACCGATGTCCTGGTCAATGAGTTCTACCGCAAACCGCTGCTGGAGACCTTTGAAGAGGTCGAAGTGCTATTCCGCGCCAGGGTGGAGGAAGAGGAGATTCAGGTTGGGCTGTTTCGCGTGCCCATCCCCAACTTCGACCGCCGGGCCTTCCGGGAAGCCTTTGTAAACGCCCTGGTTCACCGCGACTACAGTGCCCTGGGCGCCGTGCACGTCAAACTGGACGACGACGGCCTGAGCATCAGCAATCCCGGTGGTTTTGTGGAGGGCGTTAATCTGGACAACCTGCTGGTGGCCGACCCTCGCTCCCGTAACCCCTTGCTGGCTGACATTATCAAGCGCATCGGCCTTGCCGAACGCACTGGCCGGGGCATCGACCGGATCTTCGAGGGTATGCTCCGCTACGGGCGCACCGCCCCCGACTACTCCATGTCGTCCGCTCACACCGTCTCCGTGCGCATGAGCGCAGCGGACGCGGACGCCGAATTCCTGCGCATGATCGTCGAGCGTGAGGAACAGACTGGCGCCGCCATGCCCATCGACAGCCTGATTATCCTGTCCCGGCTGCGCAATGAGCGGCGTTTAAGAACGGCAGACCTGGCCAAGTCGGTGCAGAAGCCGGAAACCGTGGTCCGGGGCACCCTGGAAAAGCTGGTGGAAGCCGGGATGGTGGAAGCCCATGGCACCGGCAAGGGCCGCACCTACACCCTGAGCGCCAAGGTATACCGGGGGGCGGGACAAAAGGCCGCCTATGTGCGCCAGGCGGGCTTCGATGCTATCCAGCAGGAGCAGATGGTGCTCAACTTCATCGATACCCACGGCAGCATCAAACGAGCGGATGCCGCCGATCTGTGCCATATCAGCCCTTTCCAGGCCACTCGGCTGCTCAACCGCTTGAAAGACAAGGGCGTGATACGCCCGGTGGGCCAGGGCAAGGGGACTCGATATGAGCGAAGCTGATAAAATACGTGCGTCGCACGAAAAATACGAGCAGATACGAGCGGTGCGCGTATTTTCGTGCTGTCAGCACCATAGTTTGGAGCCGAGCCCCATAGTGATATTTGAGCGAAATGACTTCCCAACGCTACATAAGGATGACGTATGAACAGAACCGATGCTGAAGCATTGCTGCGTACTGCGGTGGGAAACGCAGCCGCAAGCTTCCGTAGTGGCCAATGGGAAGCCATTGATGCTTTGGTAAATCAGCGCCAAAAGCTACTGGTGGTTCAACGAACCGGGTGGGGCAAAAGCTCTGTCTATTTCATAGCGACCCGAATCATGCGTGATCAGGGCTATGGGCCCACCATCATTGTCTCGCCTTTGCTGGCCTTGATGCGTAATCAGATTGAATCAGCTCGAAGACTGGGTATTCACGCGATCACCATCAACTCTACCAACCGTGATCAAGCGGAAGCATTGATCCAGCAGGTACATACAAACCAGGTGGATTGTTTGTTGATCTCACCGGAAAAGCTGGCCAACGAGCAGTTTGTTGAGCAAGCGCTCCATCCTATTCTGGATAACGTAGGGTTATTGGTTGTGGATGAAGCGCACTGTATCTCGGACTGGGGGCACGACTTTAGACCGGATTATCGTCGCCTGCTCAATATTTTGCGCCAGATGCCCCCCAACATGCCGGTATTAGGTACAACGGCCACAGCCAATGATCGGGTCATCACAGATGTTGTTGATCAGTTGGGTGATATTGAGGTGCTCCGCGGCCCCTTGGTTCGCGATAGCTTGTCTCTTCAAAACATTGCCCTTGCAGATCAGGCAAGTCGCCTCGCCTGGCTGTCAGAAACGATACCGACTCTGCAGGGGGCTGGGATCGTCTATGTGCTTACAAAGCGAGATGCAGAACAGGTAAAAAGCTGGCTGTTGAGTCAGGGAATTGATGCCAAGGCCTACTACAGCGGCATTGAGCATTCTGATTTCGAGAACTCCGATCAGTACCGGGAGCATCTGGAAGATCTGCTGCTCAACAATCAGCTGAAGGTGCTTGTAGCCACGACGGCACTGGGCATGGGTTACGACAAACCCGATCTTCACTTCGTTATTCACTACCAAGCACCGGGCTCAATCGTATCCTATTACCAGCAAGTAGGCCGGGCCGGACGCGGTATTGACGAGTCTCTCGGCATTCTGCTTTCAGGGGCGGAGGATGAGCGTATTCACGACTTTTTCCGTCGCTCCGCATTTCCGAATCAGCCCCAGATTAACCAGGTGCTTTCCGTTCTCGAAGACAGTGATGGCTTATCTGTACCGAAACTGGAAGAACACTTGAATATGCGTAAAGGGCAAATCGAAAAAGTCCTTAAATTTCTGAGTGTGGAGAACCCTGCGCCTGTATACAAAGCGGGCAGCCAATGGACAAGAACACCGGTTGCTTATCAGCTAGATCATGACCAAGTCCAGCGGCTCACGAACATGCGAGAGCAGGAGTGGCAAGAAATCCAGGAGTACACGACAACTTCGGGCTGCTTGATGGAATATCTGCGAAGGTCTCTTGATGACCCGGAGGCGCAACCCTGTGGCAAGTGCGCTAACTGTCTTGGTGCGCCGCTGGTCAGTGCCTCGCCCGATCGCCAAAGAGTCATTGCTGCAGCGCAGTTCCTTCGCCACTCAGAATTCGTTTTCAAACCCAAGGTTCAAGTGGCCGCCAATGGGTTTCCGCAATACGGATTGCGAGGGAACCTGCCACAAAACCTCAGAGCGCAGGAAGGCAGAGTACTTAGTCGGTGGGCTGACGCAGCATGGGGCGGTTTCGTCGAACAGGACAAACATGGGGGCTATTTCCGGGATGAATTAGTGGACGCCATGGCGGAAATGATTCAGCAGCGTTGGCAGCCAACGCCACGGCCTGAGTGGGTCACCTGCGTACCCTCGCTCAAGCACCCCGAATTGGTGCCGGAGTTTGCGCGGCGGCTGGCGAATAAACTGGGTCTGCCATTCCATCCGGTAATCTCCAAAGTGCAGGATAACGAACCACAAAAACTACAGAACAACCGCTATCACCAGTGCAGCAACCTGGATGGAGTGTTCGCGGTTGATGCAGGCCTCCCTTCCGGCCCAGTCCTATTGGTGGACGATGTCGTCGATTCCGGTTGGACCATGACCGTTCTGGCAGCCTTACTTCGGCAACAAGGCAGTGGCGAAGTCTATCCGGTCGCTCTTGCCTCTTCTGCAACGGGAGATTAATGAATGCTCGCTGCTAAAACACAGGCAATCCTGTTACTGACCGCCTATTTTTCCAGGTCAACAAGCTCAGAAGCAAAGCCTCTCACGAATAAAGAGTGGGGGCGTTTTGCCTTCTGGTTGAAGAACCAGGAAATGGTCCCCGAGGATCTCCTGACAGGGGACCTCAGTCAAAAACTGGCGGGATGGACAGACTCCAAGATTACATCCGACCGCATTCAAACCCTGCTCAATCGTGGGTCCGCCCTGGCAATGGCGATGGAAAAATGGACCCGCTCCGGCTTATGGGTGTTGACGCGCTCAGACAGTGACTACCCCAAACGTCTTAAAGCACGCCTCGGTAATGATGCACCCCCTGTCTTCTTCGGGTGTGGCAACCGCAATCTCTTGAACCAAGGTGGCATTGCTGTCATCGGCTCCCGTAAGACCTCTGACGCGGACCTTCAGTTTAGCCGCGATCTTGGAGCTAGGTCCGCAAACGATGGACGATCTGTCGTATCCGGCGGTGCAAAAGGCGTCGATGAAGCCGCCATGCTGGGTGCTCTTGAGTCGGAAGGTACGGCAATTGGGGTTCTCGCCAATGACCTGCTGCGCGCCGCTACCTCCGTAAAGTACAGAAAGTACCTGATGGCGAACAATCTGGCTCTCCTCTCACCCTTTTATCCTGAGGCCGGTTTCAATGCGGGCAATGCTATGCAGCGCAACAAGTACATCTATTGCCTGTCGGATGCAGCCATTGCTGTGCATTCCGGAACCTCCGGTGGTACCTGGAATGGTGTGCTTGAGAATATAAAACACAGTTGGGTACCCATGTGGATCAAGCCTACCGACGACCCGGGGGCCGGCAATGCCACACTGGTGCAAAAAGGCGCTAAATGGCTACCTGAAAATCTCGCTGAAATCGACCTTGACCACTTGCTGCGAACCGCAGATTCATCTGCAGATCAGGGTGCTGATTTATTTGCTCAAAACCAGACAGAAACCGTGCCCGAGGTAACTGTAAACGAACCTCTGGCTCACACGACGGGCCAACAAGAAGAAAACGAAGTAGCGTCGAATGAGGTTGTCAAAGAGACTGCTGAAGACGCTTCCAAGTCTTCACCGAAGCAGGAACACGCAACCCCCTCGCCGGTTTCGAGTGACCAATGCGAAGAAAAAACAGCTCTTCCGCAGCTTTCCTTGTACGACCACTTTCTCCTGATGCTTAGAAATGAAACAGGCTCACCAAAAACCATTGATGAATTGTTGGAAGCTACACAGCTTCACAAAACCCAGCTTAACGAATGGTTAAAACAGGCTGTCGCGGATGACAAGGTGACCAAGTTAAATCGCCCCGCTCGGTATCAGTGGGTGGAAGACAATCAACGCAAGATGTTCGAGGATCAGTAGTCTCCATGGAAACTGCAAAACTTAAAAAATTCGCCCAATTTGCTCGCCGCAGCCTCCTCGAACAGGTTACAGCCAAGCTCAAACTGGTACTCGCCGATGAGAGTCCCGCCCGGCGAGAAAGGCCACAGGTGATTAAAAAGCTGGAAGAGGCGGTAACCGGCCAAGGCAAAGAGCAGGTTATCGAGCGGGTGGCCTACATCTGGTTCAACCGCTTCTGCGCTCTGCGTTTTATGGACGTGAATCGTTACAACCGCATTGGCATTGTTTCCCCTGCTGAAGGGCAGTTCCAGCCTGAGATCTTGGCGGATGCCAAAATGGGCCATATCGATGAAGAAATGGTGTCGGAGTCAACCCGTCAAAAGATCTTCGCTCTGCTGGACGGAAAGACACCCAGCCAGGACCCCCAGGGGGAAGCCTATCGCCTGCTAGTCGTAGCTGCCTGTAACTATTGGTACAGCGCGATGCCGTTCCTGTTCGAGCGCATTGACGATTACACCGAGCTTTTAATGCCGGATGACCTGCTCTCCGGCAACTCCATTCTGGCCTATACCCGCGAGGCTATGACACCGGATGCCTGTAAAGATGTTGAGGTAATCGGTTGGCTGTATCAGTTCTATATCTCCGAGAAGAAAGACCAGGTGTTTGCTGACCTTAAGAAGAACAAGAAGGTTACTCCCGAGAATATCCCGGCGGCAACCCAGCTGTTCACGCCGCACTGGATTGTTCGGTATCTGGTGGAAAACTCGCTGGGCCGTCTCTGGATGCTCAACCGGCCAGACTCAGGCCTGATTGAAAGGATGGATTACTACATTAAGCCGGAAGAGCCTGAGACCGACTTCCTGCGGATCAATAGCCCGGAAGAGATCAAGATCTGTGACCCGGCCTGCGGCTCGGGACACATGCTGACGTATGCATTCGATTTGCTGTATGCCATTTACGAAGAAGAAGGCTACGAACCTGCCGATATTCCGGCCAAGATTCTGACTCACAACCTCTATGGTATTGAGATAGATGAGCGTGCCGGCGAGCTCGCCGCCTTTGCGCTAAGCATGAAGGCACGGGCCAAGCAGCGCCGCTTCTTCCGGAAGCCCGTGCAGCCGAATATTGTCGTTCTGGAGAGCGTCACCTTTACTGACTCCGAGATGCAAGATGTGGCTGCTCTTGTGGGTAAAGATCTTTTCACTGATGAGCTGCGCGAGACACTAAGGCAGTTTGAGCAGACAAAGAACTTTGGCTCGCTGATCGTGCCGAAGTTATGCGATCTGGCTGAGACGCTACGGGTGGTAGAGGCAAGTGATTTCGGTTCCGACCTACTGCTGGAGGAGGTGCAGGCACGTGTGATGGCCGTGCTGCGCATGGCCGAGGCATTGTCGCCGAAGTATCATGTGGTGGTAGCCAATCCGCCGTATAAGAAAAAAGCAGACCTAAACGTCGAACTCCAGGATTTCCTTGAGGCAAGTTTCAAAGACGGAAAGTATGACCTTTATCAAGCTTTTATCTTGCGAAACTTGAATCTTGTACGCCGTTCAGGGCTTGTTGGGATGATCACGATGCAAGGCTGGATGTTTGCGCCAAGGTATGAAGCGATCCGTTCAGCGATTCTTTCCCAAGCTACCATTCGCAGCATGGCTCAACTCGGTGAGCGAGCTTTCGACTCTATCGGCGGTGAAGTGGTCACTACAACTTCCTTTGTCCTCGCCAACTCAGCTGCCGCCAATTTCAAGGGTGATTTTGTAAGACTAACTGACGGGCTGAACGAGACAGAAAAAGAAAACAAACTGCTGGCCGCTATCAGGGATAAGGGTAGCCCGCTCCGCTTCCGCGTTTCGTCTGAGCAGTTTGAAAAGGTACCAGGGGACCCGCTCGTCTACTGGGCTCAAGAGAAGATTCGCGATCTATTTGGCAAGCATAGCTCAATCTCGGAAATGATCGTCACCCGAGAAGGCCTCGCTACAGGCAGTAACTCTACTTTTCTAAGGGAGTGGCATGAAGTCAGTTTATCCCATGTTGGCTTTCAGATAGCGAATAATGACGAAGCGCAAGCTTCACAGATGCGATGGTTTCCGTACGTCAAGGGCGGCGGCTCTCGTCGCTGGTACGGCAACCTGGAGCATTTCGTAAACTGGTATGATGATGGCATTGAGCTCCGCAACTTCAAGGATGAGAAGACAGGAAGGGTGCGGTCACACAATTACAACGGGGATTTCGGGTTTAGGCGTGGTTTTACGTGGTCTGGTATTTCCAGCAACGACTTCGCTATCCGCTTCGTGCCCTCCGGGTTTATGTTCGACGCAAAAGGCCCTATGGGCTTCATCGAACAGAATGGCCTTGAAGCGCCAATTCAAGGGTTCCTAAACAGCCGTGTCGCCAGTTTCCTCCTGCGCATGTTAGCTCCAACCTTGGATTTCAAGCTAACACATGTTCTGAGTTTACCGTTTTCAGCACAATCAAGTTCTTCGCTTGAACAAAATGTCCAAGGTGCCATAGACACGGCAAAATCCGACTGGGATGCCTATGAAATCTCTTGGGATTTCACCACCCTCCCGCTGCTCTCGAAGCATGACGGCGAAACGCTGAAGACCACCTACTCCCGGCTCCGCGACCATTGGCAGGGCATGGTGAACGAGATGAAGAGGCTTGAGGAAGAGAACAACCGCATCTTCATCGAGGCCTATGGCCTGCAGGATGAGCTGACACCCGAGGTTCCGCTCAACGAGATCACCCTGACCTGCAACCCGCACTACCGCTACGGCAACGACAAGAGCGAAGAGGAGCTGGAGGCGCTGCTGCTGGCCGACACCATGCGCGAGCTGATCTCCTACGCCGTGGGCTGTATGTTCGGCCGCTATGCTCTGGAAGAACCGGGGCTGATCCTGGCCAATCAGGGAGAGACCATCGAGGACTATCTGAAGCGGGTTCCGGAGCCGAGCTTCCCGGCAGACGATGACAATGTCATCCCCATGCTCGATGGCGACTGGTTCACCGATGACATCACCGAACGCTTCCGTGAATTCCTGCGCATCGCCTTTGGCGAAGAGCACTATGAGGAAAACCTCCGCTTTGTCGAGCAGGCACTAGGCAAGGACATCCGCAAGTACTTCCTGAAGGACTTCTACAACGACCACGTGCGCCGTTACAAGAAACGGCCCATCTACTGGCTGTTCTCCTCTCCCAAGGGCTCATTCAACGCGCTGATCTACATGCACCGCTACCAGCCCCACACCGTGGGCACGGTGCTGGAGTACCTGCGGGATTTCAAAGACGAGAAGCTGAAAGCCCGGAAAAACCATCTGGAGGCCGTCAGTATCAGCGCCGGGGCCTCCCAGGGTGATAAGACCAAGGCCCTGAAAGAGATCGAGAAGATCAACAAAATCCTAGCCGAGTTGGATGACTACGAGCGGGATGTACTTTATCCCCTGGCTACCGAGCAGGTGGAAATCGATCTCGATGACGGGGTGAAGGCCAATTATCCGAAATTTGGCGACGCTTTGAGAAAGATTACCGGGTTAAGCCAATGAGTGACCGTATTAGCCAGGCTCTGAGCCGACTGTTCGATAAGCACCGAATCGTGTTTTGGTACGACACCAAACACGAGCTGCGCGGTGACTTCGAGGCGGTTTCCATTCCTGACGTAGAAAAGGCCGAAATCACCAACAACGAGTACGGCCTGAAACATCGCATCCTGCGGGAGGCACCGGAACAGAAATTCTTGCTGTACAAGGAGGGTCCGCAACCGGAGGATCTGGATAACTGGTTGCTGGACGTACAGCTGGCCCACGGCGAGTTTCGGACCGACCAGGTGGCCATTTGGCTGTCCGAATTGGAGCTGGGCCTGGAGTTCGCCGAGGTGGCCCAGGCCCACACGGAGTTCTTTCAGGCGATCAAGCGCAAGGACGCACTGAAGAAGTTGCTGAAGCCGGACGATACCGCCGGCCAGCTGCGCCTGAAGATGCTGGCCGTGTGTGCCGGTAGTGAGCCTCGTATGGACTCGGTGGTGGAAACCCTGCTGCAGCAACTGGCGGAAGACCGTGATGATGGCATTCGGCTGATTGAGCGCTGTGGTCTGGACAGCTTCCTTTGGGAACAACTGACCCGTTTCTACGGCTACGAGGCCAGTGAACCCAGCCTGCGCGATTTCGTGATCGAGCTGTTCAAGTCCTGCTACGCCATGACTGTCGGTGGAGAGCGCACGGATGGCGAGGTCAAACTGACCGGCGATGCCCTGGTGTTCCTCAAGCGCTGGAAAGACAGCCGGCAGTTCGAGCAGGGGTTTGAAACCCTGTCTGCCGAGTGTGCCGGGGTGCTGGGCATTGAGCAGGATCTCGGTAAACGGGACTTCCGGGACCTGGTCGAACTGGACTACTTCCGGCTAATCGACCAGAAGATTATCAGTGACCTGGTGCGGGCGGTGGTAGGCCGCACGGTCACTAGCGGCGATGTGGCACTGTGGGTGCGGCAGCGGCGCCAGGGCCACTGGTACGGGGAGTTCCGCCACCTGTATGAAGCCATTGAGTTTGCGGCCCGCTTTGTCCAGATGCTGGGTGAGGCTCGTCTAACCATGGACAGCCTCTCCGACGGCGTTCAGCGATACAGCCGCACCTGGTTCCAGTTGGACCAGCTCTACCGCAAGTTTACCTACCATGTGAGCATGTCCGGCCAGGCATCGTTGATGGGCGAACTCAGTGAGCAGGTGGAGAATCTGTATTCCAACAACTATCTGCTCAAGCTGGGCGACGGCTTCCAGGTTCACGTGGACGCCGCGCCGCGCTGGGAGGCCTATCCGGTCGTTCAGCAAAAGGCCTTTTTTGAGCACTGGGTTCGCCCGTACCTGCGCAAGGACAAGCGGATCTGTGTGATCATTTCCGACGCCATGCGCTACGAGATTGGTGACGAGCTGCTGGGCCTTATCCGGCAGGAAGATCGCTACAGCGCGGAGCTCGAACCGGCTCTCTCGACCCTGCCCAGCTATACGCAGCTCGGTATGGCGGCGCTGCTGCCCAACAAGTCCTTGGCGATCGCCGACAACGATACCGGCACGGTACTGGTGGATGGCCAAAGCTCACAGGGCACGGTCAACCGTACCAAAATCCTGCAGGCCGCCCTGGATGGGCGGGGCCAGGCCGTCAAGGCGGAGGATTTTATGCAGCTCAACCGGGACGACAGCCGGGAGCTGCTCAAGGGTAACGATGTGGTGTACATCTACCACAACCGGATCGACCACACCGGCGACAAGATGCACTCAGAGGGGCAGGCCTTTGAAGCAGCAGAACAGACCCTGGCGGATCTCATACGCCTTATCAAGAAGCTCACGGCGGCCAACGCCAACAATCTGCTGATCACCGCTGATCATGGCTTTATTTACCAGAACCGTGAGCTGGATGAGAGTGATTTCCTGGGTGACGTCGTTTCTGGCGATGATATTCGCTACCGGGACCGTCGGTTCGTGCTGGGTAAGGGGCTGTCCGGCTCTCCGGCCTTCCATCACTTCTCGTCTAAGCAGCTTGGGCTGGATGGCGATATGGAAGTGCAGATTCCCAAGTCCATCAACCGGCTGCGCCTTAAAGGCTCTGGCAGCCGCTTTGTGCATGGCGGTGCATCCCTTCAGGAGGTGGTGATTCCGGTCCTGAAGGTTAACAAGAAGCGCCAGAGTGATGTCAGTGCCGTTGAAGTGGACATCCTGCGTGGGGCCAGCTCGGTGATCACTTCCGGCCAACTGGCGGTTACCTTGTACCAGTCCGGGCCGGTTACCGAGAAAGTACAGCCTCGCCACCTGCGGGCCGGGATTTATACCCAGTCAGGGGAGCTGATCTCGGACAGTCACGAACTGTCGTTTGACCTGACCTCGGAGAATCCCCGCGAGCGGGAGCTTCAGGTACGCTTCGTACTGAGCCGCAAGGCAGATGAGGCCAATGGCCAGGAGGTCTTCCTAAAGCTGGAAGAACAGCACGCCGGTACCTCCCACTACAAGGAATACAAGTCGCTCAGGTATTTGATGCGGCGGTCCTTTACCAGCGATTTTGATTTCTGAGGGTTATAGCCAATGAGCACGCTTGACCAAAAGATCAACGAACACTTCCCAGGGCTGGTGGTGCGCAAAGACCTGGTGAAAACGGTCAAGGGCAACGCCATCGTTCCCTCATACGTGCTGGAGTATCTGCTCGGCCAGTACTGCGCCACTAACGACGAGGCTACGATTCAGACCGGTATCGAGACGGTCAAGGAGATTCTGGCCAAGCACTATGTCCACCGCAACGAGGCCGGGCTGGTGCGCTCGAATATCAAGGAAAAGGGGCGCTACAAGGTCATCGATAAGATCAGCGTGGCCCTGAATGAGAAGACGGATGCCTACGAGGCGCAGTTTTCCAACCTGGGAATCAAGAAGGTATTGGTGGATTCTGGGACCGTGAAGGCCCACCCCAAACTGCTGGTAAGCGGCGTCTGGTGCATTGCGGACATTGAATACGTATTTTCTGAAGACCAGAACGTCAGCCCCTGGATCCTGTCCACCCTCAAGCCGATTCAGCTATCTCACTTCGACTATGACGCCTACGTTGCCGCGCGGCAGCAGTTCAGCACCGATGAGTGGATTGACCTGTTGATACAGAGTATCGGCTTTAACCCGGAGATGTTCGGACGGCGCAGCAAGCTGACGCAACTGGTCCGATTAATTCCGTTCTGCGAGCGGAACTACAACCTGATTGAACTTGGCCCCAAGGGGACGGGTAAGTCCCATGTTTACTCAGAGTTCTCGCCCCACGGGATTCTGGTATCCGGTGGTGAAGTCACCGTACCCAAGCTGTTTGTGAATAACTCCAGCGGCAAGATCGGCCTGGTGGGCTACTGGGATTGCGTGGCCTTCGACGAGTTCGCCGGCAAGCAGAAACGCGTCGATAAAGCACTGGTCGACATCATGAAGAACTACATGGCCAACAAGTCCTTCTCCCGGGGAGTGGAAACCCTGGGCGCCGAGGCGTCCATGGTGTTCGTGGGGAACACCCGGCACACTGTTCCTTACATGCTGAAGCATTCAGACCTGTTCGATGAACTGCCGGACAAGTTCTACGATTCTGCCTTTCTGGACCGGATCCACTTCTATATTCCGGGATGGGAGGTCGACATCATCCGGGGCGAGATGTTCTCCGACGGCTATGGCTTTGTGGTGGACTACCTTGCGGAAATCCTGCGCTCGATGCGGAACTACGATTATTCCGATCAGTACCGGGAGCACTTTACCCTCTCTTCGGATATCTCGACCCGTGACCGGGACGGTATCAACAAGACCTTTTCCGGCTTGATGAAGATCCTGTTCCCCCAGGGCGGAGCAACCAGGGATGAGGTTGAAGAAGTGCTGCGTTTTGCCATCGAGGGGCGCAAGCGGGTCAAGGACCAGTTACAGCGGATTGACACCACCTACGGCGAAGTCCGATTTTCTTATCAGGATCAACAAGGCCAGGAAATACTGGTCACGACACTTGAGGAAGAAGAGTACCCCGGTTACTACCATCAGACAGTGTCTACCCCTGATGACGGGGGGTTAGAGCTTGAGCCAGCAGCAGAGGTTAATGGTGGCGAGCCCAGAGAGCGCCGCGCCCCAGAGCCTGTGCTTGAGGAAAAACACCTGACTTTCCAGGAGAACCAAAAGGGTATCTCATTCGACGGCTTGTTTGGCGCATACCTGAAGGGCGCCCGTAAGATCACCGTCACAGACCCCTACATTCGGCTTTTCTACCAGATCCGCAATTTCATGGAGTTTCTCGAGGCCATCGTGAAGAACAAGGCCGAGGAAGATGAAGTGGCGGTTCACCTCGTCACCGTCCGGGACGAGTTCAAGGGTGACTTACAAGACGAGAGTTTTGAAAAAATCCAGGAATCCGCTCGCACCGTGGGCATCGACTTCACCTGGGAGTTTGATGAAAGCGGCACCATTCACGCCCGTCATATCGTCACGGACCACGGCTGGAAGATATCGCTGGACAGAGGGCTGGACATTTTCCAGCACTACGAGATGAATGAAGTCTTCGCGTTTGCCAACCGGTTGCAGCAGTTTCGGTCGAGCAAAGCCTTCGAGGTGACGTTTATCAGGCTGGGTTAGCCGGATGATTATTCGGCTAACCCAGCCGGGTTACTACAGAGGCGACATACTCGGCCAGCTGAGTGGATTACGAAACTACCGGTCGATTCCCTCTTGCACGGCCCAAACCGCCGCTTCCACTCGCGAGCGCAGATTGAGCTTCTTCAGCAGGTGTTTCACGTGCACCTTCACCGTGCCCTCGGAGATGTCGAGCTTGCGCGCAATGAGCTTGTTCGAGAGACCGCCGGCCAGCTCACGCAGGATCTCGCGCTCGCGCTGGGTCAGGCTGTGGATGTCGGGGGTGGCCGGCGCCGTACGCTGGTTGCGCAGCGCCTCGGCCAGCAGGGCGGTGAGGCTCTCGCTCACCACCATGCGTCCCAGCGCCGCCTGGCGCAGCTGGCGCACCATCTCCTCGGGCTCCATGTCCTTCAGCAGGTAGCCGTCGGCGCCGCCGCGCAGGGCCGCCACCAGGTCATCTTCGTGATCGGAGACGGTAAACATCACGATGCGCCCGGCATAGCCCGAGTCGCGCAGCGCCTTGAGCGTCTGGATACCGTCCATGCCCGGCATGTTGAGATCGAGCAGGATCATGTCGGGGTCGAGCTCGGCGGCCAGGCCCACGCCCTGCTGTGGTTCGCCGGTGTCGCCGACCAGTTCGAGGTCGTCCTCCAGCTCCAGCAGCTGAGCCACGCCGCGGCGCAGCAGAGGGTGGTCGTCGATGATCAGGATACTGGCGGGGGTCTCGTTGACTGACTGGCCCATGGGTCTCAGTTTCCTTGGTCGTGAAGGGTGGGTTCGATGGCCGGCTGGCGGGTGATCAGGCGCGCCGTCTGGGGCGTGAAGACCACTTCCACACAGGTGCCGCCCTCGGCCCGATTGGAGAGCTTGAGCTCCCCACTCAGGGTGTGGGCGCGGTCGCGCATGATGACCAGACCATAGTGCATGGGCGGCGAGTCGTCGTTCTCGAGGCCCACGCCGTCGTCCTCGATGCGCAGCACGATACGCGCATGGTGGAATTTCACCGTGACGGCGGCCCAGTGCGCCTGGGCATGCTTGTGCGTGTTGCTCAGCGCCTCGCGGGCGATCTGCAGCACGTGAATCTCTTCATTGGGGTTGAGCAAATGCGGCGGCACGTCGAAGTGCAGCTCCACCGGGGCGCCCATGCGCTCGGAGAACTCTTCGGTGGTCTGCTGCAGCGCCGACTGCAGGCCGGGCCCCTCCAGCTTGAGGCGGAAGGTGGTGAGCAGCTCGCGCAGCTGGCGGTAGGCGCTGTTGAGTCCGGTGCGCAGTTCGTCGAACACCGCTGCCTGCATCTCCTTGGGGGCATCCTTGGCCTGCATGCGCTCCAGCCGCGCCACCTGCATCTTGAGGTAGGAGAGCGACTGGGCCAGGGAGTCGTGCAGTTCGCGGGCGATGATGGTGCGCTCGCTCATCAGCGAAACCTGCTGCTCCTCTTCGATGCGTCGTTGCAGGTACACCGCCGTGGCCAGCTGGTCGGCCAGGGCGTTGAGCAGTCGCCGCACGCCGTCGGAGAGGCGCTCGTCCTTGGGGTGCCAGACTTCCAGGGTGCCGAGCATCTCGTCGCCCACGCTCACCGGCAGCAGCACGCAGTCGCCCTCTTCGGTATCGGATAGACGCAAGGGGCGGGGGGCGATCAGGCAGGCATGGCAGTCATGGTCGCGGCAAAAGTCCGGACGTCGCGCGGCGTGAGTGGCGAGAACGGGAATCTGGCGATCGTCGTGGGGGGCGTTGAGCGACAGCCGGATGGGGCCGATGTCGAGCAGTTCCGCCACCCGGCGCAGCATGGGCGCGGCGCTGGTGCACAGGTCGTTGCCGCCGCCGTAGAGCGAGCGGCTGCCGTCGTGGAGCACCTGCATGACCTGGCTGCTGCGCTCGAGCTCACGGGTCTTGCGCTTGATTCTTGCTTCGAGCTCGGCATAGCTGGTGCCCAGCTCCTCGGACATGGTGTCGAAGGTCTTGCCCAGCATGGCCAGCTCGTCGCTGCCCTTGAGCTGGGTACGCAGCGAGAAATTGCGGCGCGCGGCTTCGCGGGCCAGCACCATCAGCTGGCGCAGCGGCGACACCAGGTTGTGGCGGATGTCGTAGAGCGCGATGGCTACCACCACCGCCGTCAGGCCCAGGAACAGGATCTGCAGCGCACTGAGCAGGCGGATCTTGGCTTCCGTGTTTTGCTCGAGCTGCTTGACCATGGTGTCGATGTCGCCCACCAGGCCATCCAGGGTGCGGTTGAGCGGATCGATGCGCACGTATTGGCTGGCCACCGCCTCGCTCACCTGGGGGGCGAGTTCGTTGTGCCAGCGGCCGAGGATCAGGCGGTACTGGCGACGCAGCTCATGGGCTTCGGAAACCGGAATCGCCCCGGTCAGCTCGTCGCTGGCCAGGCGCTCTTCGAAGCGCCGCTTGAGCACGTGCACCTCGGCCTGATGCTCCAGTGAGGGTATGCGTTCGTAACGCTGCAGGGCGGCCACGATCTGGTAGGTGTTCATGCGCAGCGAGCCGGCGACGTTGATCGCCGCGGCATCGCCCCGGCTGCCACCGGCCACGGCCATGGTCACCACGATGCTGATAAGGGCCATGGCGCTGATCGCCAGCAGCGAAGCGACGATACGGGCCACGAGGGAACGTTGCAGCAGTTTCATTGACGGCGGGCGTCTCCAGAAAGGCGCGGGGCATGTCGACACTATAACCCCTCAGCGACATTAAACCCCAAGGGCTGGCGGCGCATCCTACCGACCGATGCGGTGTTCTGCCACCAAAGAGGTACCTCGCTTGCCCTTTTGACCTGGCGGGGGGCGCAAACGAGAATCTCTTCGACCACACCATGAGACAAACCGTTCATGCAGCCTGCCGTAAAAGCCCCCCCGCTGGGCGCGCAGGTCGACTACCGTTCGCTGGTGGTCGTGCTGTTGTCGCCGCTGGCCTTTGCGCTGGTGTTCGCCAGTTGGACCATCTTCGCCGTGCTGGGCGTCGAGCTGAAGCACGTGCTGCACTTCGGCGAAGTGCAGTTTGCCTTGCTGCTGGCCATGCCGATGTTCACCGGTGCGCTGGCGGCGCTGCCCATGGCGGCGCTTGCGCGTCGTGTGGGCGGCCGGCGGGTGATGATCGGCTGTCTGCTGCTGATCTGCCCCTTCCTGTGGGCGATTGCCTATTCCGACGCTTACCTGGAGTTTCTGCTGGCCGGTGCCGGGCTGGGGCTGGGAGCCGGCTCGCTGGCTGCCGGGCTGGTCTACGTGGCGGCGCTGTGCCCGCGTCGTCATGCCGGCCTGGCCCTGGGGCTCTACGGTGCCGGCATGCTGGGGGCGGGACTGACCTATTTTCTGTTGCCCTTGATCAGCCAGGCCTACGGCTGGCCCATGGCGCCCAAGCTCTACCTGCTGCCGGTGCTGCTGGTGGCGCTGTTGCTGTGGGTGTTCGCCGAGGATGCGCCGAGAAAGGACTCCCTGTCGGCCGAAGCGCTCGATGAGTTCGCGCCCCCGCCCGAGCACGTTCGGGTGCGCCGGCGCTGGCTGCCGCCGCCGGCGGTGTGCCGCCTGGCGCTCTACTACAGCTTCTTCTACGGCGCCTTCGTGGCGCTGGCGCTGTGGCTGCCGGGGTATCTGGCGGCGCAGTATCAGCTTTCGCTCAAGCTGGCCGCACTGTGGGCGCTGACCTTCACGCTGCCGGGCGGGGTGGGGCAGATCGCCGGCGGCGCGCTGGCCGATCGGCGCGACTTCCGCGACCTGCGCTGGTGGGTCAGCGCCTGCGTCATGGTGTGCCTGTTCCTGCTCTCCTATCCCGACTTCACCATGCAGATCCACGGCGTGCATGGCGACCTCACCCTGCACTTCTCGATGCCGCTTTACGGCTTCACCGCGCTGCTGGCCGTCATGGGGCTGGCCATGGGTATCGGCAAGGGTAGCCTGATGTGCCTGCTTCACCGCGAGTACGGCGACGACATGGTGCGCTCGGGCGGGCTGGCGCTGGCCCTGGGCGGGCTATTCGCCGCGGTGCTGCCGCTGATGTTCGTGCTCGGCAACGAGTGGATCGGTGTGCGCACCGCCGGCTTCATGTTCCTCTACGCCGCGCTGGCGGTGTGCATGCTGGTGATGCTGTGGGATGGCACTCGCTCCCGCTCCAGGTCGGCTTCTTCCACCCCCACCCAGGCGGACTAACCCCCTTTCACCGGGCCGTCTATCACCTTGTAGGTAGACGGGGTGTATATAGAGGTAACCTGGCAGTAATCCGCTTTTCAATGCTCCAGACTTCGCTTCAAGAACCTGCCCCGGCGGTCGTGTGGATCACGTCGCACGACACGGCAGGCGGGGTGGCCCGGGTGCCACGCAACACTTCAAGAAGCCTGGAGATCGACCATGAGTCACTTCTTAGATCGGCTGAATTTCTTCCGCAAGGCCCGCGAGCCCTTCGCCAACGAGCATGGCGAGACCCGCGAGGAGTCGCGTGGCTGGGAAGACGGCTACCGTCAGCGCTGGCAGCACGACAAGGTCGTGCGTTCCACCCACGGCGTGAACTGCACCGGCTCCTGCAGCTGGAAGATCTACGTCAAGAACGGCCTGGTCACCTGGGAAACCCAGCAGACCGACTATCCGCGCACCCGCCCGGATCTGCCCAACCATGAGCCGCGGGGCTGCCCGCGCGGCGCCAGCTACTCCTGGTACATGTACAGCGCCAACCGCCTCAAGTACCCGCTGATCCGCAAGCCGCTGCTCAAGCTGTGGCGCGAGGCCAAGCAGCAGCACGGCGACCCGGTCGATGCCTGGGCCTCCATCGTTTCCGACCCGGCCAAGACCAAGCAGTACAAGCGCGCTCGCGGCATGGGCGGCTTCGTGCGTGCCAACTGGGACGAGCTCAACGAGCTGATCGCGGCCTCCAACGTCTACACCGCCAAGCAGTTCGGCCCTGACCGTATCATCGGCTTCTCGCCGATCCCCGCCATGTCGATGGTCAGCTACGCCGCGGGCAGCCGCTACCTGTCGCTGATCGGCGGCGTGTGCATGAGCTTCTACGACTGGTACTGCGACCTGCCGCCGGCCAGCCCGCAGACCTGGGGCGAGCAGACCGACGTGCCCGAATCGGCCGACTGGTACAACTCCGGCTACATCATCGCCTGGGGTTCCAACGTGCCCCAGACCCGCACCCCGGACGCCCACTTCTTCACCGAAGTGCGCTACAAGGGCACCAAGACCGTCTCCATCACCCCGGACTACGCCGAGGTCTCCAAGCTCACCGACGAGTGGCTGTCGGTCAAGCAGGGCACCGACGCCGCCCTGGGCATGGCCATGGGTCACGTGATCCTCAAGGAGTTCCACCTCGACAAGCCCAGCGCCTACTTCACCGAGTACGTGCGCAAGTACTCCGACATGCCTTTCCTGGTCGAGCTCGAAGCCCGCGAGGACGGCAGCTTCGTGCCCGGCAAGCAGCTGCGCGCCAGCGACTTCGTCGACAACATGGGCCAGGAGAACAACCCCGAGTGGAAAACCGTGGCGTGGGACGAGACCCGCGATCAGCTGGTCGTGCCCAACGGTTCCATCGGCTTCCGCTGGGGCGAGAAGGAGGAGAACCAGGGCAAGTGGAACCTCGAGCAGCGTGATGCCGAGGGCAACGACGTCCACCTGCTGCTGACCCTGGCCGAGAACCACGACGACGTGGCCAAGGTGGCGTTCCCCTACTTTGGCGGCATCGCCCACGAGCACTTCGACCACGTGGCCGGCAACGAGCTGCTGTTCCACAGCCTGCCCGCCAAGCGCCTGAAGAAGGCCGACGGCACTGACATTCTCGCCGTCACCGTGTTCGACCTGATGTGCGCCAACTACGGCATCGACCGCGGCTTCGGTGAGGACGACGGCGCCACCTCCTACGACCAGATCCGCCCCTACACCCCGGCCTGGCAGGAGAAGATCACCGGCGTGCCCGCCGAGCAGGTCGCCCGCATCGCCCGTGAGTTCGCCGACAACGCCGACAAGACCCAGGGTCGCTCCATGGTCATCGTGGGTGCCGCGATGAACCACTGGTACCACATGGACATGAACTACCGCGGCCTGATCAACATGCTGGTCATGTGCGGCTGCATCGGCCAGAGCGGCGGCGGCTGGGCTCACTACGTGGGTCAGGAGAAGCTGCGCCCGCAGACCGGCTGGACTCCGCTGGCCTTCGGCCTCGACTGGCAGCGTCCGCCGCGCCACATGAACTCCACCTCCTTCTTCTACAACCACTCCTCCCAGTGGCGCTACGAGAAGCTCGAGGTCAAGGAGATCCTGTCGCCGCTGGCCGATGCCAGCAAGTACACCGGCAGCCTGATCGACTTCAACGTGCGCTCCGAGCGCATGGGCTGGCTGCCCTCCGCGCCGCAGCTCGGCACCAACCCGCTGCGCCTGGCCAAGCCGGCTGCCGAAGCGGGCATGTCGACCAAGGACTACGCCGTACAGCAGCTCAAGAGCGGCGAGCTGGCGTTCGCCGCCGAGGATCCGGACAGCCCGCAGAACTTCCCGCGCAACCTGTTCGTGTGGCGCTCCAACCTGCTGGGCAGCTCGGGCAAGGGCCACGAGTACATGCTCAAGTACCTGCTGGGTACCCGTAACGGTATCCAGGGCAAGGACCTGGGCGAAATGGGCGGCCAGAAGCCGGAAGAGGTGAAGTGGCACGACGAGGCGCCGGAAGGCAAGCTCGACCTGGTGGTCACCCTCGACTTCCGCATGTCCTCCACCTGTCTCTACTCCGACGTGGTGCTGCCGACGGCCACCTGGTACGAGAAGAACGACCTCAACACCTCGGACATGCACCCGTTCATCCACCCGCTGACCGCGGCCACCGATCCGGCGTGGGAGTCGCGCAGCGACTGGGACATCTACAAGGGTATCGCCAAGGCGTTCTCCGAAGTGTGCGTCGGCCACCTGGGCGAGGAGACCGATCTGGTCACCCTGCCGCACCAGCACGACTCCCCGGCCGAGCTGGCCCAGCCCGAAGTGAAGGACTGGAAGAAGGGCGAGTGCGAGCCGATCCCCGGCAAGACCATGCCGGCGCTGATCGAGGTCAAGCGCAACTACCCCGAGACCTATGAGCGCTTCACCTCCGTGGGCCCGCTGCTCGAGACCATCGGCAACGGCGGCAAGGGTATCGCCTGGAACACCGAGTCCGAGGTCGAGCTGCTCGGCAAGCTGAACTACCGCAAGACCGAAGGTCCCGCCAAGGGCCGGCCGAAGATCGAGACCGCGATCGACGCCGCCGAGATGATCCTGACCCTGGCGCCGGAAACCAACGGTGCGGTGGCGGTCAAGGCGTGGGGCGCGCTGTCCAAGATCACCGGACGCGACCACACCCACCTGGCCACGCCCAAGCACGAGGAGAAGATCCGCTTCCGCGACATCGTGGCGCAGCCGCGCAAGATCATCTCGAGCCCGACCTGGTCCGGCCTGGAAGACGAGCACGTCTCCTACAACGCCGGCTACACCAACGTGCACGAGCTGATTCCGTGGCGCACCGTGAGCGGCCGCCAGCAGTTCTACCAGGATCACCCCTGGATGCGCGCCTTCGGTGAGAGCCTGCTGACCTATCGTCCGCCGATCAACACCAAGACCATTACCGGTTTCCAGATGCCGGAGGACAACGGCAACCCGACCAAGGCGCTGAACTGGATCACCCCGCACCAGAAGTGGGGCATCCACTCCACCTACAGCGACAACCTGCTGATGCTGACGCTCAACCGCGGCGGTCCGGTGGTATGGATGTCGGAAAACGACGCCCAGGAGATCGGCATCGAGGACAACGACTGGATCGAGCTGTTCAACGCCAACGGCGCCATCACCGCTCGTGCCATCGTCAGTCAGCGGGTCAAGGACGGCATGGTGATGATGTACCACGCCCAGGAGCGTCAGGTGAACGTGCCGGGCTCCGAGGTCACCAAGACCCGCGGCGGCATGCACAACTCCGTGACCCGGGTGTGCCCGAAGCCGACCCACATGATCGGCGGCTACGCGCAGCTCTCTTACAGCTTCAACTACTACGGCACCGTTGGTTCCAACCGCGATGAATTCGTCCTCATCCGCAAGATGAAGAAGATCGACTGGCTGGATGGCGAAGGCAACGACAGCGTGCAGGAGACCGTGAAATGAAGATTCGTTCCCAGGTAGGCATGGTCCTCAACCTCGACAAGTGCATCGGCTGTCACACCTGCTCGGTCACCTGCAAGAACGTCTGGACCAGCCGTGAAGGCATGGAATATGCCTGGTTCAACAACGTCGAGACCAAGCCCGGTATCGGCTATCCCAAGGAGTGGGAGAACCAGGACAAGTGGAAGGGCGGCTGGATGCGTCGCCGCGACGGCAAGATCGAGCCGCGCATCGGCGGCAAGTGGCGGGTGCTGGCGAACATCTTCGCCAACCCCGACCTGCCCGAGATCGACGACTACTACGAGCCGTTCGACTTCGACTATCAGCACCTGCATACCGCCAAGCAGGGCGACCATCAGCCGGTGGCGCGTCCCCGTTCGCTGGTCTCCGGCGAGCGCATGAAGAAGATCGAATGGGGCCCGAACTGGGAGGAGATCCTCGGCACCGAGTTCGCCAAGCGCCGCCGCGACAAGAACTTCGAGCAGGTGCAGGCCGACATCTACGGCCAGTTCGAGAACACTTTCATGATGTACCTGCCGCGCCTGTGCGAGCACTGCCTCAACCCGGCGTGCGTGGCCTCGTGCCCGAGCGGCGCGATCTACAAGCGTGAGGAGGACGGCATCGTCCTGATCGACCAGGACAAGTGCCGCGGCTGGCGGATGTGTATCTCCGGCTGCCCGTACAAGAAGATCTACTACAACTGGAAGACCGGCAAGTCCGAGAAGTGCATCTTCTGCTACCCGCGCATCGAGTCGGGCATGCCGACCGTGTGCTCCGAGACCTGCGTGGGCCGTATCCGCTACCTCGGCGTGCTGCTCTACGATGCCGACCGCATCGAGGAAGTGGCCAGCTCGCCGGACGTGCGCGATCTCTACCACCGCCAGTGCGAGATCTTCCTCGACCCCAACGATCCGAAGGTGATCGAGCAGGCCAGGAAGGACGGCATTCCGGACAACGTGATCAAGGCCGCTCAGGAGAGCCCGGTCTACAAGATGGCCATGGACTGGGGGCTGGCGCTGCCGCTGCACCCCGAGTACCGCACCCTGCCGATGGTCTGGTACGTGCCGCCGCTCTCGCCGATCCAGTCGGCCGCCGAGGCCGGCAAGGTCGAGTACGACGGCGTGCTGCCCAAGATCGAGTCGCTGCGCATCCCGGTGCGCTACCTGGCCAACATGCTCACCGCCGGTGAGGAAGAGCCCGTGGTACTGGCGCTCAAGCGGCTGATGGCGATGCGCGTGTTCATGCGCAACCGTCACGTCGAAGGCAAGCACGACACCGAGGTGCTCGACGCCGTCGGTCTCAGCGAGGCCCAGGTGGAAGAGATGTACCGCTACCTCGCCATCGCCAACTACGAGGATCGCTTCGTGATCCCCACCAGCCACCGCGAGATGGCCACCGAAGCGTTCCCCGAGCGCGGCGGCTGCGGCTTCAGCTTCGGCGACGGTTGCCACGGCGAGAGCAAGCCGAGTCTGTTCAACGGCCGCAAGCAGACCAGCGCGCTGGTCAAGCCAGTGGACGTGTTCGACCCGAAAACCGGCGCCAAGGAGACTCACCATGGCTGATGCAGCACTCCAGATGCCCCAAGAGGCGATGATCCAGCCGGAGTTCGGCATGCGCAGCCTGCGCGTGCTGGCCCGCCTGCTGGACTACCCCACCGAGGCGCTACAGGGCGCGGTGGATGAGCTGATCGAGGCGCTCTACGCCGAGCGCCGCCTTACGGCGGCGCTCAAGGCCGACCTGATGAGCTGGTGCCAGCGCATTTCCGAGGCCGACCTGCTCGAGCTGCAGTCCGAGTACGTGGCGCTGTTCGA
Source organism: Billgrantia desiderata (assembly GCF_900108215.1). NCBI lineage: Bacteria > Pseudomonadati > Pseudomonadota > Gammaproteobacteria > Oceanospirillales > Halomonadaceae > Billgrantia > Billgrantia desiderata. The sequence goes on from NZ_FNVC01000012.1 coordinate 114,779, forward strand.
CAAGGGCCGCGCCCACTCGCTGCTGCTGTTCGAGCACGTGCACGGCGAATCCCGTGACCGCGGCCAGGCCATGGTCGACCTGATCGACGAGTACAAGGCCGCCGGTTTCGAGCTCGACGCCCGCGAACTGCCCGACTACCTGCCGCTGTTCCTGGAGTACCTCTCCACCCGCAGCGACGAGGAGATCGGCCGCTGGTTGGGCGAGATCCGCCACATCCTGGCGCTGCTCACCGCACGCCTCGAGGAGCGCGGCGCCGACCAGGCCCTGGTCACCCGCGCGCTGCTGGCACTGATCGATGCCGAAGAGGACATCGAGGCGCAGCGTCAGGCGGTGGCCGGCGAGAAGCGCGACGACACCCCCGAAGCGCTGGACGCGGTATGGGAGGAGGAGGCGGTGCGCTTCTCCGCCAAGTCCGACGAGGACTGCGCGCTGCAGTCCGCCGAAGGGCGCCGGCTGGCCGAGCGCAAGCGGCAGGTACAGGGCGATGCGATTCGCATCCTCGACCCCGTCGATGCCGCCAAGAAACACTAACGGAGACCTGTCATGAACTCTTTCATGAACTACATCGATACCCTGCTGTTCGGGCTCTACCCCTACCTCGCCGGCAGCGTCTTCCTGATCGGCAGCCTGCTGCGCTACGACCAGGGCCAGTTCACCTGGAAGACTGGCTCCAGCCAGATGCTGTCGTCGAAGAACATGCGCATGGCCAGCAACCTGTTCCATATCGGCATCATCGTGATCTTCTTCGGCCACCTGGCCGGCCTGCTCACCCCGCACTGGGTCTACAGCCCCTTCATCAGTGCCGGCACCAAGCAGGTGATCGCCGTGGTGGTAGGCGGTATCGCCGGCGTGATGTGTCTGGTAGGTGGCGCCATGCTGTTCCATCGGCGCCTGACCAACCCGCGGGTGCGTGCCTCTTCCAGCACCATGGACACCGTGATCATCGGCCTGCTGGTGCTTCAGGTGGCGCTCGGCCTGCTCACCATCCTGCCCACCCTGGGCCACCTGGACGGCGGCAAGATGCTGCAGTTCTCCGGCTGGGCGCAGTCCATCGTGTACTTCCAGGGCGGTGCTGCCGCTTATCTGGAGGGCGTGAGCTGGATCTACAAGCTGCACATCCTGGTGGGTCTGACCATCATTCTGGTCTTCCCCTTCACCCGTCTGGTTCACGTGTGGAGCGTGCCGATGGGCTATGTGACGCGGCGCTATCAAATCGTGCGTCGCCGGGCTTGAGGTAAAAGCTGGCTGCGCTCGGCCAGCGTCGCAATCCCGGTGCATTCCTGAGGGGCGCCGGGGGCAGGCCGAAGAGGAGGTCTTTTTCCAGGGATGGAAAAAGTAGCGCCCAGGGATGGGTTCACAGCGCCTCCTCGCAGGCCTGCCGACGGAACAGCCCCGAGCTTGTACAGCCGCTTATGTCATGTATTAGAGGATCAGCACCATGCAAATGATCGAGATCGCACAGCTGCCGGGCCGCTACGCTCCGCCGCCCGTCAAGGTCGGGGACAAGGCTATCGACGAAGAGAGCATCGCCCGCGAGATGCAGTACCACCCGGCGGCGACCGCCGACGAGGCGAAGCTTGCGGCCGCCCGCGCCCTGGTGGTTCGCGAGCTGCTGCGCCAGCGCGCCGTCGAACTCGGTCTGCTGAGCGCAGATTCCCGTGACGAAGGCGAGCACGATGCCGCCATCGCCACCCTGCTGGAGCGGGAACTGCAGGTACCGGAGCCCGAAGAAGAAGCCTGCCGCCGCTTCTTCGACGCCGAGCCCGAACGCTTCAGTGCGCCGACCCGCATCGCCGTTCGCCATATTCTGCTGGCCGCCGCTCCCGACGACGCCGAGGCGCGCGACGCCCAGTACCGCCTGGGCGAGACGCTGCTCGAAGAGCTCGAGGCGATCCCCGAGCGCTTCACCGAGTTTGCCATGCGTCACTCCGCCTGCCCCTCGAAGAGCGAGGGCGGCGAGCTGGGCTGGCTGGCGCAGGGGCAGACCGTGGCCGAGCTGGACCGCGCCCTGCAGCACCTGCCCGAAGGGCTGCACGACCGGCCCCTGGCCTCGCGCTACGGCTGGCACCTGGTGAGCATCGACGCGCGCGAGGGCGGCCAGCGCCTGCCCTTCGAACAGGTGGCCGAGCGCGTGCGCCACACGCTGCGCGAACAGGCCACCCGCCGCGCCCTGCGTCATTACCTGCTGGCGCTGGAAGAAGAGATCGGCGTCGAAGGGGTAGAGCTCGACGACAACGCCGCCGGCAGCTTGATGCAGTAGAAATGCCTGCGCGGGCGAATCGCTGCGTTGCGCGGTGCTCGCACTCCTCACCTAGAACCCACTAGGCTCCGGGTGCTGCGCTCCGTGCGCCTTGCGCTTCATCCCGCTCGGCGATTTCTCCACGTTTAATACGCTGCCTGCATGGCGGCAGTGAGGAGAACATTCATGTCCCACGTTCACGCCAACGCTCGCTTCGTGCCGCTCGGTATTGCCGTGCTGACCGTTTCCGACACTCGCGGCTTCGACCGCGACGGCAGCGGCGACCTGCTCAGTGAACGCCTCTCCGAGGCTGGCCATGCGCTGGTCGACCGACGCATCGTGCCCGACGACATCTACCGGATTCGTGCGGTGGTTTCCAAGTGGGTGGTGCGCGACGACGTGCAGGTCATTCTGGTCAACGGCGGTACCGGCTTTACTGCCCGCGATACCACACCCGAGGCCCTCGCACCGCTGTTCGACCGCGCCATCGACGGCTACGGCGAGCTGTTCCGTCAGCTATCCTTCGACAGCATCGGAACCTCCACCGTGCAGTCGCGGGCGGTGGGCGGCGTGGCCAATCGCACCCTGATCTTCGCCATGCCCGGCTCGCCCAAGGCCTGTGCCACGGCGTGGGATGGCATTCTGGCCAGCCAGCTCGATGCCCGCACCCGGCCGTGCAACTTCGTCGCCATGGTGCTGCCCGAGCAGCGCTGCTGCGAGTCGCGCAGCGTCGACTCGGTACCTAACCGCGGTCAAGGTATGCGCGCATGAGCTGTGCCACGCTTGCCAAAGGATTGCTCGACCTGGACGTGGCCCGGGCGCGAATGATAGCCGCGGCCGAGCCTGTGCGAGGCGAGGAGCTCGTGGCGCTGGAGCGGGCCGTCGGTCGCGTGCTGGCCCGCGACGTGACGGCACGGCTGGACATGCCCGGCGTCGACAACAGCGCGATGGACGGCTATGCCCTGCGCCTGGCGGAGCTCAGCGATGCCGGCCTGCCGGTCGTCCTGCGGGTGCCGGCGGGTGCCGGCGTGACCTCTCTGCCCGAAGGCGGCTGTGCGCGTATCTTCACCGGCGCGCCGGTGCCCGAGGGCGCAGACTGCGTGGTGCCTCAGGAGCGAGTACGCCTGGATGAGGCGGGGCGCATGCATGTCGCAGGCGAAGCGAAGCCGGGAGCCAACATTCGGCGGCGCGGCGAAGAGTACCGTGAAGGCGACACGCTGCTGACGGCGGGCTGGACGTTGGACAGTGCAGCGCTGGCGCTGCTGGCCAGCCAGGGCATCGCCGAGGTGCCGGTACTGCCGCGCCTCAAGGTGGCGCTGATCTCCACCGGCGACGAGCTGATCGAGCCGGGTGCGACGTTCGCCCCCGGGCTGGTCTACAACAGCAACCGGGTGATGCTGCAGGCGCTGCTGGAGCAGGCCGACTGCGAGGTGCTGGATCTCGGCATCATCGCCGACGATCCCGACGCCCTGCGTGAGGCGTTCGCCACCGCCCGCGACGGCGCCGACCTGGTGGTGTGCACCGGCGGTGTGTCGGTGGGCGAGGAAGACCACGTCAGGCCCGTGCTCGACGAGCTCGGCGGGCTCTGGTTCCATGGCGTGGCGATGAAGCCGGGCAAGCCGTTCGCCTTCGGCTACCTGGACGACGGTTCGCCCGAGGGCGTGCCGCTACTGGGTCTGCCGGGCAACCCGGTGGCCTCCCTGGTGGGCTGGCACCTGCTGGCGAGACCTTTCGTTCAAGGCTGCCAGGGCCGCACCGTCGGGCCGCTACAACAATATCGCGTCCGCGCCGGCTTCTCGCGGCGGGGCAGTCCCGGGCGGCGTGAGCTGCTGCGTGTGACGCTCGACTGGCAAGGCGGCCATCCGGTAGCCTTGCTGGCCGGCGGGCAGGGCTCGCATATGCTGCATGCCGCCAGCCAGGCGCACGGTTATCTGATGATGGCCGCCGATACCGACGTGGAGGAAGGTCGTGAATACCCCTATTTACCCGCCGGACAGTTCGGCTGATCTGCTGTTCAAGCCCAAGCAGCTGCGCGAGCTGGTCAACGGCGTGCCTTGGTTGAGCGAACTCGACGAGGAAGAGGTGACGGCACTGCTGCAGGATTCCGAGCTGCAGTCGCTGAAGACCCGCGAGTGGCTGTTCCGCCAGGATGCGCCGGCACATTGGCTCTACATCGTCATCAACGGTGCGGTGCGTCTGGCGCGCAGCGCCGGCGATGGCCGCCTGGCCACCATTCGCTGCGTCGAGCGCGGCGGCACCCTGGGCGAGCTGAGCATGGTCTCCAGCGCCGGGGTCTACCTCTACTCCGCCGAGGCGCTGCGCCGCACCCACGTACTGGCCATTCCCGCCCAGCACTGTCGCGAAATCATGGACCGGCAGCCGGCCTGCCGCGCCGAGTTCATGAGCCGGCTGGCGCTGGAGCTCACCGAACGCCTCGAGGACCTGGCGCTGCTGACCCAGGCCGACGCCATGTCGCGGCTGGTCAGCTACATCCTGCGCCAGCTGCCGGCGGGGCGCAGTCGCACGCCGCGGGTGGTGCGCCTGTCGATTCCCAAGCGCTGGCTCGCCGCCCAGCTGGCGATGACGCCGGAAACCCTGTCGCGGCTGTTGGCCAAGCTGCGCGACGGCGGCGTGATCGGCATCGACCGCCAGCGTCTGACGGTGCTCGACGAGCAGAAACTGCGCGACGCCATGCTGGCCGACGACTGAGGTCGTCGGCGCGGGGTCGCGCGTTGCAAAGAGGGGAGGCTGCATGTCCCGAACCGCGAACAAACCTCGCACCCTGGTCTACTCCTGTTCCGGCTGCTCCGACGTGGCGCAGCTGGCCAACGACGTGGCCGTGCGGCTCGACCACACCGGCGTGGCCGAGATGTCGTGCATCTCTGGCGTCGGCGGTGGTGTTCCCGGCCTGGTACGCATCGCCCGTTCGGGGCGGCCGATCGTCGCCATCGACGGCTGCCAGATGCACTGCGTGACCCACTGCCTGGCCCGGGCCGGGGTGACCGCCACGCAGCACGTCAAGCTCTACGAGCAGGGCTTTCGCAAGCGTCGCGGCCAGAGCTATGACGACGAGACCGTCTGCGAGGTGGCCGAACAGGTCGGCGAACTGATCGCCCGCCTACCGATGGACGCCCCGGCCCATGTCGAGGCAAGCGCTGAGGAAAACCCATGAGCCTGATCGACGGCTTCGGCCGCACCGTGCGCTACGTTCGCCTCTCCGTCACCGACCGCTGCGACTTTCGCTGCGTCTACTGCATGGCCGAGGAGATGACCTTCCTGCCCCGTGCCAGGCTGTTGACCCTGGAGGAGATCGCTGCGCTGTCGCGAGCCTTCGTCGAACTGGGGGTGGAGAAGATCCGCCTCACCGGCGGCGAGCCGCTGGTGCGTCGTGGCATCGAGGAGCTGGTGGCCGAACTCGGCGCACTGCCGGGCCTGCGCGACTTCGGCATGACCACCAACGGCGCCGGGCTGGTCAAGCACGCCCGTGCCCTCTATCGGGGCGGGCTCAAGCGGCTCAACGTCAGCCTCGACTCGCTCGATCCCGAGCGCTTTCGCGCCCTGACCCGCACCGGCGATCTCGCCAGGGTGATCGACGGCATCCGCGCCGCCCGGGAAGCCGGCTTCCAGCGCATCAAGCTCAACGCGGTGATCCTCAAGGGGCGCAACGACGACGAAGTGCTCGACCTGGTGGAATTCGCTCGCGCCGAAGACGTCGACATCAGCTTCATCGAAGAGATGCCGCTGGGCCAGAACATGAGCCACGACCGCGGCGAGACCTTCTGCTCCAGCGACGACGTGCGCGCCGCCATCGAGACGCGCCACACGCTGCTGCCCACCACCGAGACCACCCTGGGCCCTTCGCGCTACTACCGCATGGCCGACAGCGACTCGCGTATCGGCTTCATCTCGCCCCACAGCCACAACTTCTGCGCCGCCTGCAACCGCGTACGCGTTACCGCCGAGGGTCGCCTGCTGCTGTGCCTGGGCAACGAACACTCGGTCGACCTGCGTGCCGTGATGCGCCGCTACCCCGGCGATCTCGAGCGGCTCAAGGCCGCCATCGTCGCCGCCATGCAGAAGAAGCCCGAGCGTCACCACTTCACCACTGATGGCGATGTGCAGGTGGTGCGATTCATGAACATGACCGGGGGCTGACGGCGGCTTGTCTCGTCGCATCGTCCCGCTGACTTGACCGACACGGGCGTCAGGGGCAATGTCGGGGTAGAGTATCGAGCCCTGCCCAAAGGACGTTTCCTCATGATCCCGGTCGCTGTGCAAGAACCGCTCTCGGTCGGCTTCGTCCTGCTGCACCGCTTCACGCTGCTGCCGTTTGCGGCCTTCGTCGACTGCCTGCGTCTGGCGGCCGACGAGGGTGACCGCAGCCGCCAGCTGCGCTGCCACTGGACCTTCATGACCAGCACGGGGGAGCAGGCCACTTCCAGCTGCGGGGCGGCGATCTCGCCCTGCGAGCCCTTCCGCGATCCGGCGAGCTTCGATTACATCGTGGTGATCGGCGGGGTGCAGGACGAGCGCGACCGCGTGGACTCCACGGCGCTGGCCTATCTGCGTCGCTCGGCGGATGCCGGAGTGCCGCTGGTCGGGCTGTGCACCGGGGTCTTTGCGCTGATTCAGGCGGGTCTGATGAAGGGGCGCCGTTGCTGCGTGAGCTGGTATCACCACCGTGACATGATCCAGCGCTTTCCTGCCATCGAGCCCGTTGCCGATCGTCTGTTCATCGACGACGGTGACCGCCTCACCTGTGCCGGCGGTGCGGCGGGAGCGGACCTGGCTGCCTATCTGATCGAGCGCCACCTGGGCAAGGCGTGGGCGATGAAGAGCCTGCACATCATGCTGCTCGACGAGGCGCGAACGGGAGTTCACCCCCAGCCCCAGCCGGTGGTGTTCGGCAAGATCGAGGATCGCGTGGTGCGCAAGGCCATTGCGCTGCTCGAGCAGCACCTGGGGGAGATGATCTCCATGGAGGTGCTGGCCGAGCGGGTCGGCACCTCACGCCGTAATCTGGAGCGCCGTTTCAAGGAGACGCTCGGCGTCAGCCCGCAGAAGTTCTCCCGCGACCTGCGCCTGCGCTACGGCGTGTGGCTGTTGCACTACACCGGCAAGAGCATCACCGAAATCGGTGAGCGCTGCGGCTTCGCCGATACCGCCCACTTCTCGCGCCACTTTCGCAGCGCCTTCGGCATGACGCCGTCGGAAATGCGCAAGAGCGTCGGCGAGCCGGGAGGCGCCCGGGTCGATCCCTTCTTCCTGCACGTCGAGGGCCGCCCGGCGCTCTGAGCCGGCTTGCTTCACCCGTCCGCCTCATGCGGCTTTGAGCGCACCTCCTCGGCGCGTGCTCCATCAGCCCGAGCCAATATGCCAGGGCGGCCGGCCCGACTCGGACATTCAGCAAGCCTGTCGCATTCGTTCAATCTTTCCTGCTCCCGGTTGCCTTTAATCCAAGCATAAGGATTTCAAATTTTTCACCTGGGCAGGTAGCCGATAGATTCGAGGCAAGCCCTGCCGATACCCGACAACAGATAGCAGACAACAACAGGAGTCAGTCATGAACCAGGTCGGTCTCGCCGCATTCGATTCTCAGGTTGCCGCCGCCATTGCCGACGAAGTGGCCCGCCAGGAGGCCCACGTCGAGCTGATCGCCTCCGAGAACTACGCCAGCCGGGCCGTGATGGAGGCCCAGGGCACACAGTTGACCAACAAGTATGCCGAGGGCTACCCGGGCAAGCGCTACTACGGCGGCTGCGAGCACGTCGACGTGGTCGAAAAGCTCGCCATCGAGCGCGCCTGCGATCTGTTCGGCGCCGACTTTGCCAACGTGCAGCCCCACTCCGGTGCCCAGGCCAATGCCGCCGTCTTCATGGCGCTGGTCAGCCCCGGCGACACCGTGCTCGGCATGAGCCTGGCCCACGGCGGTCACTTGACCCACGGTGCGGCGCCCAACTTCTCCGGCAAGCACTACCACGCGGTGCAGTACGGCCTGAACCCCGAGACCGGCGAGATCGACTACGAGGAGGTCGAGCGGCTGGCGCGCAGCCACAAGCCCAAGCTGATCATTGCCGGCTTCTCTGCCTACTCCCGTGTGGTCGACTGGCGGCGTTTCCGCAACATCGCCGATGAGGTCGGTGCCTGGCTGATGGTGGACATGGCTCATGTGGCGGGCCTGGTTGCCGCCGGTCTCTACCCGAGCCCGGTGCCCCACGCCCACGTGGTCACCACCACCACTCACAAGACCCTGCGCGGCCCGCGCGGCGGCCTGATCCTTTCCGCCCATGGCGATGCGGAACTGTACAAGAAGCTCAACGGCGCGGTGTTCCCCGGCCAGCAGGGCGGTCCGCTGATGCACGTGATCGCGGCCAAGGCGGTGGCCTTCAAGGAGGCCATGAGCCAGGCTTTCGTGCAGTACCAGCAGCGCGTGATCGACAACGCCCGCGCCATGGCCAAGGTATTCGTCGAGCGCGGTTACGACGTGGTGTCCGGCGGTACCGACGACCACCTCTTCCTGGTCTCGCTGATTCGTCAGGGCGTGACCGGCAAGGACGCCGATGCGGCGCTGGGCCGGGCCCACATCACCGTCAACAAGAATGCCGTGCCCAACGACCCGCAGAGCCCGTTCGTGACGTCCGGCCTGCGCATCGGCACCCCGGCGGTAACCTCGCGCGGCTTCGACGTGGCCGACTGCGAGGCCCTGGCCGGCTGGATCTGCGACATCCTCGACGTGCTGGCCGAGCAGGGCAACACCGATGCCGTGGAGGCCGAGGTACGCACCAAGGTCGCCGAGCTGTGCGAGCGCCACCCGGTCTACGGCGCCGCTCCGGCCGCGGTAGAAGAAACCGCCACCGCCTGAATGTATGAAATCGGCCCCCTCGGCGGGGCCGGTCGAGGAGAGACGAGATGCAACGCTATTCAGGATTCGGGCTGGCCAAGCACGCCCTCAGTCACCACGAGAACTGGGAGCGCCAGTGGCGCAACCCCACCCCCAAGAAGCAGTACGACGTGATCATCGTCGGCGGCGGCGGCCACGGCCTGGCCACCGCCTACTACCTGGCCAAGGAACACGGCATCAAGAACGTGGCGGTGGTCGAGAAGGGCTGGCTGGGCGGCGGCAACACCGCGCGCAACACCACCATCGTGCGCTCCAACTACCTGTGGGACGAAGCCGCGGCGCTCTACGAGCACGCCATGAAGCTGTGGGAGGGGCTCTCCCAGGACCTCAACTACAACGTGATGTTTTCCCAGCGTGGGGTCATGAACCTCGGCCACACCCTGCAGGACATGCGCGACATCCAGCGCCGGGTCAACGCCAACCGCCTCAACGGCATCGACGGTGAAGTGCTCACTCCCGAGCAGATCCAGGAGATCGTGCCGATCATGGACTGCTCGAAGAACGCCCGCTATCCGATCCTCGGTGCCTCTTGGCAGCCGCGCGCCGGCGTGGCGCGTCACGATGCCGTGGCCTGGGGCTTCGCCCGTGCCGCCGACGCGCTGGGCGTCGACCTGCTGCAGAACACCGAGGTCACCGGCTTCAAGATCCGCGATGGCCGGGTCTACGGCGTGCACACCAACCGCGGCGACATCGAAGCCAAGACCGTCGGCTGCGTGGCGGCGGGCAACTCCGGCGTGCTGGCCAAGATGGCCGGTTTCCGCCTGCCGCTGGAGTCGCATCCGCTGCAGGCGCTGGTTTCCGAGCCGCTCAAGCCGGTGCTCGACACCGTGGTGATGTCCAACCACGTGCACGGCTACATCAGTCAGACCGACAAGGGCGACCTGGTCATCGGCGCGGGCATCGACGGCTACAACGGTTACGGCCAGCGCGGCAGCTACCCCACCATTGAGCACACCCTGCAGGCCATCGTCGAGATGTTCCCGATCTTCTCGCGGGTGCGCATGAACCGCCAGTGGGGCGGCATCGTCGACACCTGCCCGGACGCCTGCCCGATTCTCTCGGCCACGCCGGTGAAGGGCCTGTTCTTCAACTGTGGCTGGGGTACCGGTGGCTTCAAGGCCACGCCGGGCTCGGGTCATGTGTTCGCCTGGACCTTGGCCAAGAACCAGGCTCACCCGCTTGCGGCCCCGTTCTCCATCGACCGTTTCCATACCGGCGCTCTCGTCGACGAGCACGGCGCCGCTGGCGTTGCTCACTGACTTCTGCGAGCTGCGCCACGCGATGGCTGCGTTGTCCGATTCATCGGAGTCCTCATGTACCTACCCCGTACACTGCGGCTCCTCTTCATCGGACGCCTTGCCCTCACGCGGCTCGCTGGCGCAGCAGCTCACAGTTCTTATCCCGACTTACGGGGGGAATAAATAATGTTCCATATCTACTGCCCCTACTGCGAGGAGCATCGCGAGGAAGAGGAGTTCCGTCCCAAGGGCCAGGCACACATCGTCCGCCCCAAGGACCCCGAAGCCTGCAGCGACGAGGAGTGGGGCGACTACCTGTTCTTCCGTGACAACCCGCGCGGCATCCACCACGAGATGTGGGTGCACGCCGTCGGTTGTCGCAAGTTCTTCAACGTCACGCGCAATACCGTGACCTACGAGATTCTCGAAACCTACAAGATGGGTGAGCGGCCCCGCATCACCGCCGAGAGCCTGGCGAGTGGCGAAATCCAGGGCAACGTGCAGGTGGCCGGCGGAGGACAACAGACCGTGGGCGCCAGCAACGCTGCGGTAGAAGCGGTCAAGGGGGAGCAGGCATGAGCAAGTCCGTGACACAGCCGAATCGTCTCAAAGAGGGCGGGCGTATCGATCGCTCGCGCAAGCTCGGCTTCACCTTCAACGGCCAGCACTATCAGGGCCATGCCGGCGACACCCTGGCCTCGGCGCTGCTGGCCAACGGCGTGGATATCGTCAACCGCAGCTTCAAGTACTCGCGCCCGCGCGGCATCGTCGCCGCCGGCGCCGAGGAGCCCAACGCGCTGGTCCAGTTGGGCAGCAACGAAGCCGCCCAGGTGCCCAACGTGCGTGCCACTCAGCAGGCGCTGTTCGACGGCCTCGTGGCGCGCAGCACCAACGGCTGGCCGAACGTGCAGCGCGACGTCATGAGTCTGGTGGGCAAGCTGGGCGGGCGCTTCATGCCGCCGGGCTTCTACTACAAGACCTTCATGGCGCCGGCCTCCATGTGGATGACCTACGAGAAGTACATCCGCAAGGGCGCAGGCCTGGGCCGTAGCCCCATGGAAGCCGATCCGGACAGCTACGATCACCTCAATCAGCACTGCGACCTGCTGGTGATCGGCGCCGGTCCCGCCGGCCTGGCGGCGGCGCTGACCGCGGGCCGCAGCGGCGCGCGGGTGATCCTGGCCGACGAGCAGGAAGAGATGGGCGGTTCGCTGCTCGACAGCCGTGAACTGCTCGACCAGCAGCCGGCCGCCAAGTGGGCGGAGCGCGTGCTGGAGGAGCTCGCCGGGCTGGACAACGTCATGCTGCTGCCCCGCACCACCGCCAACGGCTACCACGACCACCATTTCGTCACGCTGCACGAGCGACGCACGGAGCACCTGGGCGAGACGGCACCGCTGGTCGACGGCCATCGTGGCGTGCGTTCACGCATGCACCGTGTGCGTGCCGGTCAGGTGCTGCTGGCCACCGGCGCCCACGAGCGTCCGCTGGTCTACGCCAACAACGACGTGCCGGGCAACCTGCTGGCCGGCGCGGTGTCCACCTACATCCGCCGCTACGGCGTGGTGCCGGGCAACAAGCTGGTGCTCTCCACCAGCAACGATCACGCCTATCGCGCCGCGCTCGACTGGGTCGAAGCGGGTCGTGAGGTGGTGGCCATCGTCGACGCCCGTGCCAATCCGCAGGGCGACTGGATCGACGCCGCCAAGGCCAAGGGCATTCGGATCATCACCGGCAGCGCGGTGATCGAGGCCAAGGGCGAGAAGCGCGTCAGCGCGGCCCGCGTGGCCAAGATCGACCTCGACGCCTTCAAGGTCACCGGCCAGGCCGAGACCCTGGCCTGCGACACCATCGCCAGCTCCGGCGGTTACAGCCCGGTGATCCATCTGGCCTCGCACACCGGTGCGCGGCCGACCTGGAACGAAGAGATCCTCGGCTTCGTGCCCAGCCTGGTGAAAGGCGTACATGCTGCCGGCAGCGCTCGAGGCATCCACGACCTGGCCGCAGGCATGGCCGATGGTGTGGCCATGGCCGCCCAGGCGCTGGAAGCACTGGGGCAATCGGCCAGGGCGGTCGAGCTGCCGCAGGTCGACGCCCGCCGCGAAGGGCCGGCCTGTGCGCTGTATCAGGTGCCTCACGAGAAGCCGACCCTGCGTGCGCCCAAGCAGTTCGTCGATCTGCAGAACGACGTTACCGCCGGGGGCATCGAACTGGCGACGCGCGAAGGCTTCGAGTCCATCGAGCACGTCAAGCGCTACACCGCCATGGGCTTCGGTACCGACCAGGGCAAGCTCGGTAACATCAACGGCATGGCCATTGCCGCGCGCTGCCTGGGCAAGACGATTCCCGAGGTGGGCACCACGGTGTTCCGCCCCAACTACACCCCGGTCACCTTCGGCGCCATCGCCGGCCGCCACTGCCGCGACCTGTTCGACCCCGAGCGCTACACCGCACTGCACCAGTGGCACGTGGAGAATGGCGCCGAGTTCGAGGACGTCGGCCAGTGGAAGCGCCCCTGGTATTTCCCCAAGGTCGTCAACGGCAAGAAGGAGACCATGTTTGATGCGGTAGCCCGCGAGTGCCGCGCGGTGCGCGAGAAGGTCGGCATCCTCGACGCCTCGACCCTGGGCAAGATCGACATCCAGGGCCCCGACGCGCGCGAGTTCCTGGGTCGCGTCTACACCAACAAGTGGGAGAAGCTGGCCGTCGGCAAGTGCCGCTACGGGCTGATGTGCAAGGACGACGGCATGGTCACCGACGACGGCGTGACCAGCTGTCTGGCCGACGACCACTTCCTGATGACCACCACCACCGGCGGCGCCGCCGCGGTGCTGGAGTGGCTGGAACTGTGGCACCAGACCGAATGGCCCGAGCTCAACGTGACCTTCACCTCGGTGACCGATCACTGGGCGACCATGACGATCACCGGACCCGAGGCGCGCAACCTGCTGGCCGAGATCACCGACATCGATCTCGACCGCGACACGTTCAAGTTCATGGACTGGCGCGAAGGCAAGGTCGCCGGGGTACCGGCGCGAGTGTTCCGCATCTCCTTCACCGGCGAGCTGACCTACGAGATCAACGTCCAGGCCAACTATGCCATGCACGTGTGGAAGACGCTGTTCAGCCACGGCGAGAAGTACGGCCTGACCCCCTACGGCACCGAGACCATGCACGTGCTGCGCGCGGAGAAGGGCTTCATCATCGTCGGCCAGGACACCGACGGCTCGGTGACGCCGGAAGACCTGGGCATGCAGTGGTGCGTGGGCTACGACAAGCCGTACTCGTGGATCGGCAAGCGCGCGCTGACGCGCAGCGACACCCGCCGCACGGACCGCAAGCAGTTGGTCGGTCTCAAGCCCAAGGACCCGAAGGTGGTGCTGGAGGAGGGCGCGCAGATCGTCTTCGACCCGAAGCACGCCATTCCCATGCCGATGGCGGGCCACGTGACCTCGAGCTACTACAGCCCGACCCTGGACTCAGGCTTCGCCCTGGCCGTGGTCAAGGGCGGTCAGCAGAAGATGGGTGAGACCGTCTACCTGCCCATGGCCGACGGCCAGGTCCATGAGGCCGAAATCGTCAGCCCGATCTTCGTCGACCCCAAGGGAGAGCGCCAGAATGTCTAACCCTGTCGTTGCCAAGGCCCGTACCTTCGATACCCGCACCGAAGCCAACATCCCGGTGGAATCGCCGCTGGCCTACTCCTACCAGCGTTCGGGGGCTCCGGCCCCCAGCGCCAAGAGCCGCGTGGTGCTGCGCGAGCGGGCCATGCTCGGTCATCTGATCCTGCGCGGCGGCGCCATCGTGCTCGACGAAGCGGTGCGCGCGGTGCTGGGCTTTGGCCTGCCGGCTCGGCCCAACACCCTCAGCCACAGCGAGGATGGTGCGCGATCGATCCAGTGGCTCTCGCCCGACGAGTGGCTGCTGATCGTACCCGGTGGCGAGGAGTTCGAGCTGGAGGGCGAGCTGCGCAACGCCCTGGGCGATGCCCACTACGCCATCGTCAACGTCAGCGGCGGCCAGACGCTGATTGAGCTGTCGGGCGAGAAGGCACGTGAGCTGCTGATGAAGTCGACGCCCAGCGACGTGCACCCCGAGGCCTTCCCGGTGGGCAAGGGCGTGACCGCGGTGTTCGCCAAGACCAACCTGATCCTGCGCCGCCCCACGGAAACCCGCTGGGAACTGGTGCTGCGCCGCAGCTTCTCCGACTACTGCTATCGTTGGCTGCTGGACGCCGGCGCCGAGTATGCCATCGGCGTGGAGCGGTGACACGACATCGCGTTTGCCAGGCGCGCTTGGCCGGGGGTTCCCCGGCCCTTTTTCCATTCACCGCCGGAGCGTCGGAGGGAGCAGCATGAAACGACACGATGACATCTGGATCATGGTCGCGCAGTGCCCCAGCCGCCTGGGCACCGTGGACGTGGTGACCCGCTTCCTCAAGGAGCGGCGCTGCTACATCACCGAGCAGCAATCCTTCGACGACCGCCTGAGCGGCCAATTCTTCATTCGCACCGAGTTTCGCCCCGAGGAGGCCGGCTTCGACGCCGACACCTTCCAGGCGGGCTTCGCCGAGCGGGCCGCCGAGTTCGAGATGCGCTTCGAGCTGACGCCGCCGGGGCGGCTGATGCCGGTGGTGATCATGGTCTCCAAGGCCGACCACTGCCTCAACGACCTGCTCTATCGCTACCGTACCGGGCAGTTGCCCATCGACATCCGCGCCATCGTCTCCAACCATCCCGACCTGGCGTCGCTGGCGGAGTGGCACGGCATCCCCTATCACCACTTCCCGATCACCGCCGAGACCAAGGCCGAGCAGGAGGCCCAGGTGTGGCGGGTGGTGGAGGAGAGCGGCGCCGAGCTGGTGATCCTGGCGCGCTACATGCAGGTACTGTCGAGCGAGATGAGCGCCAGGCTCTCCGGCCGGGCGATCAACATCCACCACTCGCTGCTGCCCGGCTTCAAGGGCGCGCGCCCCTACCACCAGGCCTACGAGAAAGGCGTCAAGCTGGTCGGTGCCACGGCCCACTACATCAACGACGACCTCGACGAGGGGCCGATCATCACCCAGGGCGTCGAGCCGGTCAGTCATGCCGACTACCCGGAGGACCTGGTCGCCAAGGGCCGCGACATCGAGTGCCTGACCCTGGCCCGGGCGGTGGCGCTGCACGTGGAGCGACGCGTGTTCCTGAATGGCAACCGCACGGTGGTGTTCCAGCGCTAGGCGATGCCTGAAAACTGGCTGCGCTTGGTCATTCCTTGCGTAGGCGCATTGAGTCCCTGGCCATAGCGGGCTAGCTTGGTGGGCAAAACGACGGCCCACCAGGAGACCCGCATGGCTGCCCCCTTCGACGAGCACGACCCGTACCTGTGGCTGGAAGAGGTCGAGGGCGAACGCGCCCTGACCTGGGTCGAGCAGCGCAATGCCGAGAGCCAGGCCAGGCTCGCCGATGCGCCGGGCTTCACCGCGCTGCGCGACGACCTGCAGGCGATCCTCGAGGCCGACGACCGCATCCCCTTCGTGGTCAAGCGCGGCGAGCACTTCTACAACTTCTGGCAGGATCGCGACCACCCCCGTGGGCTGTGGCGGCGCACCAGCCTGGCGGAGTACCGCAAGGCGCGGCCCGAGTGGGAGGTGCTGATCGACCTCGACGCGCTCAACGCCGAGGAGGGCGAGAACTGGGTATGGCACGGTGCCCACTGCCTGCGCCCCGAATCGCCGGACGCGCCCTGGCGCCACTGCCTGGTGTCGCTCTCCCGCGGCGGTGCCGATGCCGACGTCACCCGCGAGTTCGACCTGGTCGAGAAGCGCTGGGTCGAAGCGGGCTTCTACCGCCCCGAGGCCAAGGGCGGCCTGGGCTGGATCGACCGTGACACGGTCTACGTCCAGACCGACTTCGGCGAAGGCTCGATGACCCGCTCCGGCTACCCGCGCATCGTCAAGCAGTGGCGGCGCGGCACGCCGATGGCCGACGCCGAGACGGTGTTCGAGGCCGAGCCCGACGACATGGCCGTAGGCGCCGCGCACGACTCCACCCCCGGCTTCGAGCGTGACTTCGTCAGCCGTGCCCGGGCCTTCTATGACAACGAGCTCTATCTGCGCCAGGCCGACGGCAGCCTCACCCGTATCGAGGTGCCCAATTCGGCCCACAAGCAGGTGCACCGCGAGTGGCTGATGATCGAGCTGCGCGAGCCCTGGGAGGTGGCGGGCACCACCCATCCCGCCGGCGCGCTGCTGCTCGCCGACTTCGACGCCTTCATGGGCGGCGAACGCGAGCTGCGCGTACTGTTCGCCCCCACCGAACGCACCTCGCTCTCCGACGTCACCTGGACCCGCCGCCACCTGATCCTCAACGTGCTCGACGACGTCAAGCACCGGCTCTACGTGCTCACCCCGAGCGAAGGCCAGTGGCAGCCCGAGCCGCTGGCGGGCGTGCCGACGCTGGGCAGCATTAGCGTGAGCGCGGTGGACGACGAGGAGAGCGACGAGGTGTTCGTCATCGTCAGCGACTACCTCACGCCGACCACGCTGCTGCACGGCCGGGTCGGCGAGGCGCTGGAAACGCTCAAGCAGGCCCCGGCGCTGTTCGACGCCGAGGGGCTCGAGGTGACCCAGCACTTCGCCACCAGCCGCGACGGCACGCCGATTCCCTACTTCCAGGTGGCGAAGCGCGATCTCGAGCCCAGCGGCGAGCATCCGACCCTGCTCTACGGCTACGGCGGCTTCGAGGTGCCGCTGCTGCCCGGCTACAGCCCCGGGGTGGGGCGCGCCTGGCTCAGCCAGGGCGGCGTCTACGTGGTGGCCAACATCCGCGGCGGCGGCGAGTACGGCCCGCGCTGGCACCAGGCGGCGCTGCGCGAGAAGCGCCACAAGGCGTTCGAGGACTTCGCCGCGGTGGCAGAGGATCTCATCGAACGCGGCGTCACTTCAGCGCGGCGGCTGGGCATCCAGGGCGGTTCCAACGGCGGCCTGCTGGTGGGCAACATGCTCACCCGCTACCCGCACTTGCTGGGCGCCGTGGTGTGCCAGGTGCCGCTGCTCGACATGCGCCGCTACCACCTGCTGCTGGCCGGCGCCTCGTGGATGGCCGAGTACGGCGACCCCGAGAGCGACGACTGGGAGTTCCTTCGCGATGTCTCGCCCTACCACAACCTCGATCCCGCGGCCCACTACCCGCCCATGCTGCTGATGACCAGCACCCGCGACGACCGCGTCCACCCCGGCCACGCGCGCAAGATGATGGCACGCATGAGTGAGCAGGGGCATCGGGTGCTCTACTACGAAAACATCGAAGGCGGCCACGGCGGCGCGGCCGACAACCGCCAGCGCGCCCATATGCAGGCCCTGGCGTTCATGTTCCTGAGTCAGACGTTAAGCGATGAGATTTCGGATACTTAGCCTGTAAGCGATTTGTTCTAGTTGTCCTGTTCGGCATCTGAATGGCTGCGCCATGATGATGCCGAAAGTCACGCATTGCGCACTATGCGTGCGCAATGAGGCGGCTGACGGTCGCGTGGTTTGTCCCGGTCAGGCTGACCTTTCCCTTATTCGAATCATGCAGATGGGCGGAAAGTCGCGCAGGATGGCACGCGCACTGCAGATCAATGGGTGAAGGTAATGACCGGATAGTACAAGTACAACCCACCCTGACCGGAGGTGACTGGACATGAAGAACCGGAACCGACTCATCGGCTGCAGTTTGTTGGGGATACTCTTTCTGCTGAGTAACCCTGCATTGGCGGAGCGCATCACCATCGGTATCGGTCACCAGAGCATGGTGACCAATACCGTTGCGGGCGGCATCGTGCTGGAGAGGCTTGGCCTCATCGAAAAGTATCTTCCCACGGAAGGGGATTACGCCGATGCCGAGTACGACATCATCTTTCGCGACTATGATTCAGGCCCGCCCATCACCAATCAGATGATGGCGGGTAACCTGGAGTTCGGTGTGATGGGCGACTATCCACTGATCGTCAATG
Source organism: Billgrantia desiderata (assembly GCF_900108215.1). Classification (NCBI taxonomy): domain Bacteria; kingdom Pseudomonadati; phylum Pseudomonadota; class Gammaproteobacteria; order Oceanospirillales; family Halomonadaceae; genus Billgrantia; species Billgrantia desiderata. The sequence goes on from NZ_FNVC01000012.1 coordinate 133,135, forward strand.
GGGCCAACTTTCAGGCCACCGGCCGACATGAAACCCGCTTCATTGCCGTGACCGGGTACAACCGCGAGGGGACCGGAAACGGCATCGTGGTGCCGGTGGCCTCCGACGTACACTCCCTCGAAGAGCTGGTAGGCAAGCGCATTTCCACGCCGGTGGGCAGTGCCGCCTGGGGCATGACGCTCAAGGCCCTGCGCGATGCAGGACTCGATGGGCAGATCGCCATCGTCGACCAGAGCCCGCCGGTGGGGGTGGCCAACATTGCCGGCAACCGTATCGATGCCCATGCCGACTTCGGCCCCTGGTCGGAGGTGATGGAGTTCCGCGGTACCGGGCGCAAGATCTTCGACGGCAGCGAAGCCGGTGTGCCGACCTTCCACGGCATCGTGGTGCGCAAGGCATTTGCCGATCGCTACCCGGAGGTGGTCGAGGCCGTGCTGCAGGCAACCCTCGAGGCGCAGCAGTGGATCAGAGAGGATCCGGTGCGTGCCGCCACGCAACTCAGCGAGTGGACCGGTGTGGCCAAGGAGGTGCTCTATCTCTACCTCAGCGAGGGGGGAATCAGCACCCTGGACGCCACCATCAAGCCCGAGTGGGTCGAGGCGCTGCAGTACGATCACGCCCTGCTCCAGGAGGAGCGCAGCATACCCGATCTCGATTTCGATGCCTGGGTCGACGACAGCTACATCCGGCGTGCCTATGCGGCGTCCGGTCTGGACTATGCCGCCGACCTGGAGCGCATGGTCATACCCCAGGCGCAGAACCCGGATCTCAGCCCGGCCCAGATATGGTTCGCCGACGAGGGCATCGTCGAGTACGAGAGTGTGGCCGACATGGTGGTGGCCTACCGAGCAGCGGACACCGAAGGGCGAGAGGTCTACTCCACCTATGTCTACGACCACCACAGCGGGATCAAGATGTTCGGCAAGGCCGCCTTTCTTGCTGAAACGCCTGATGGTGAGGTGGCGGCCTTCATGAAGCGGGACGACTCGCAGACATACATCGCCGATAACGGTGGAAGAATGATTGCTCTGTCCGCTTCCGGTGATGAGTCACTCGCCATGAAATAAATGAAGTGAACCTCAGTCGGATTTCTTCCTTGTTTAAAGTATGAGAAAGGCGGGCGCGGAATTCTCCGCGCCCTTTTTATTGGTGCGCCAGGCATGGCGCGCAGCGCCCGACGGGCGCTGTTTCCGAGGGTGGTGCCTCGGAATGACTTGGGGGTGAAAGTCCCCTACGGACCCTGATAGCGGGAACCGTTAGCCGAACAGCAAGGGTGTCCGTCGCGAGACGGAATCTGAAGGAAGTTGGAGGCAAACTCCCGGCCCGACGAACAGAAATCGCATACGAGGCTGTCGCCACCTGGGCGAGAGGGCCAAGAAACTCGAAGCCCAATAGCTATCCGGAAGGGGCGGCAGTAGATGCGGCGGGTGTATGGGAGGAAGGTCGCGCGTCTTACCCTGGGAGGTCTGATGGTCTGCCACAG